>NZ_JAGSYG010000001.1:1200000-1557555 GCF_025685655.1 Acidicapsa ligni
GCGCTGATGGCTCGCAGAGAATTACGGGACGCACCGACTTGTTGCAGTAGATGATCAACTCCGTCACAGATCAGTTCGACTACTCGTGATGCCTCGCGAATGCCTACGGTTCCTGTGGACCACCTGGCAACGATTGTGCCGGACATGTCTGTGAGTGCAAGACGCAGGTTGGTCCCGCCTATATCTACGCCTACGACGTAGCTGTTCTGATTCGTGTGGTCTATCTGTGTCAAAGAAACGTCATGCAATTGCGTCATTCTAAAAATGCCTCGTGCGGTTCGGGCGCGATCTTTACATCTTCGCGGTGCGAATTGATAGCCGGGTTATTCCGTAATCGTATTGGGTCTGACGCTGATGCTCTCAAGCTCGCGCCCTGCGGTTTCGGGGACAATGAAGCGCACGAAGATTAGCGTGAGAATGCAGAAGACGCCGTAGATGGCAAATGTCATCGCATTTCCTGCCGTCTTGATCAACGATAAGAATGTGAGTGACACGAGGAAGTTCGATGCCCCCGAGCCAAGTGTGGCAGCCGCTACTCCGCGACCGCGTACACGCAGCGGAAAGACCTCTGACGCGAGAATCCACGCAATGGGGCCCATGCTGAATGCGAAGCAGGTGATGTAGACCATGAGGCATGCTGTTGCGACAATGCCAAGCGATGAACCAAGCGCTGTCTCATTGTGAAAGGAATATGCGAGCACAAAGAGCGAGGCTGTCATGCCTCCAACGCCGACATAGAGAAGTGGCTTGCGCCCAACTCGATCGACAAGCACCAGGGCAATGATCGTTGCCAGCACATTCACTGCAGCAACAAGGAAGGTGGCAAAGATGGCACTCTCGTTTGACTTGATGCCTGCAAGCGAAAAGATCTGCGGGCCGTAGTAAATGATCGTATTAATGCCGGTTACTTGCTGCAGGACAGTAAACCCAACCGCGATCAGCAGTGACTTGCGAACCGCTGGGCTCCAGAGTGCGCGCCAGCGTGTTTCCACTTTCGCTAGCAATGCGGTGCGAATGTCATCGAGCAATAACGCCGCGCCGATTTCATCGGTATAGCTACGCAGAACAGCTTGTGCATCGGCAACTCTGCCCTGTGCATACAGCCAGCGAGGGCTCTCCGGTAGCGTGAGTATCAGTACGAGAAACAGCGCTGCAGGCACGGCGCCAATTCCAAACATCCATCTCCATGCGTGTGCTCCCGCGAGCCAATAACCGACGAGGTCAGCGAGTGCAATACCAATCGTGAGCGCGAACTGATACAGGCCGATGAGCTTTCCCCGCGATTGTGGCGGGGCAAGCTCAGAGACGTACACAGGAGCTGTGACGGATGTGAATCCGATGGCTACTCCAAGCAGTGCGCGGGCAACTATGAGGGTGGCTACATTGGGCGCAAGCGGCGCAAGGATGGAACCGATGATAAAGATCGCACCGCCCCATACAAGCGTGGAGCGCCTGCCGATGCGATCGGCAACCGTGCCTCCGACGACAGCACCGGTCATTGCGCCAACGAGCACGATGCTTACGACCCACTCTTCCATGCGAGTCGAGAGTGCAAAAGAATCGCGAACAAAGATCAGCGCGGCAGCAATGATCCCCATATCAAAGCCGTAGAGAATTCCTCCAAGGCCAGCAATGAAAGAGACTCGCCAGAGAAAGCTGCTGTTCACCTGTGTTTGTGGAATGACGATGGAATCCGACAAGGTCTTCCTCTTTCGCGGGGCAAAGTTAGATGCTTGAATGATTGCTTCTTTACTTACTGTTCCATCACTCCATATTGAAAACGAGGCGGCAATCTGCAACCCATTCGCTCGACCATTGCCAGCGTGAGGGCCTGCGGTACGAGCAACGAAGTTATGCCCTCCCAGGGCTCAGGTACGGCGTCTATATGGACAGGGAAGAGTTGCGCGGTGCGATCATGCTGCTTGTTTGAAACAAGCACGACTTTTCCGCCGCGACGATTGCACTCCTGCGCGAGTTTGACGCCTAGCTCGGCAGCTCGCCCCAATGCAAAGATGATTGCCACATGTGTTCCATCCACATCGAGATTGGGGCCATGTTTGAATCCCGCGCCGGTGTGCGGGGCAGCACGAAATCCACTCATTTCGCGGATGCATAGCGCACTCATGATCGCTCCGCCGTAGGCCGCACCTCGCCCGATAATCTCGATATTCGCTGCGCCCCGGCAGAACTCATCCAACTCTCCGCGCATTGCAAAGATTGGGTCGAGGTTGCGGGCAAATATTTCGGCAACACTCTCGGCATCTTCCGCCCACGGAAGGCCAGCTATTTCAGAGGCGAGAATAATGGCTGCTGCAGTGGAGTTTGTGTATGTCTTGGTTGCGTTGCCGTACTCCGGGCCTGCGAGGATGGGGATCTTGTTTTCCGCAAGCTTCCAGCATGTACTGGCAGGATTGTTGCAGATAAGTCCACGCGGCCGGTCGCCGCCTTTTTTGAATAGCTCGACTAACTCAGCGCTCTCGCCGGATGTCGTAATCAAGATGGAAAGCGCGGCTTCATTCCATATCGGCTGGGCGTAATGTAGCCACTCGCCGGCATCGACAGAAAACGATTGTCTACCATGGGATTGCAGCAAAATAGAGCCGCTGATCGACGAGCAATAAGACGCGCCCATGCCGATGAAAAGTATCGGCCCAGCCGTATTGGCAAGCGTGCTGAATTTCTTCAATTCAGCACGAATCTCTGTATCTTCCTTGTAATTGCGAACCAGGTCGCGCAACCTTGCTGGCTGTTCGCGACATTCGATCTCGAGTATCTGGGTTCCGTTGGCTGCGAGTAGTTCTTTTGAGGGCTCTATGCCTGAGATCCAACGTGGTGCCGCTTTCGTTACTTCTTCCATCACTGATTCCTGGTCCTGCTGCGTTTCGTTTTTGGTTAGGATGTCTTACGATTTCGTAAAAACGAGTTTGGCGCAAAATGCTGCGACGATGTATGCGCCGGATACGTATACTTCGTAATGATTCTTTAGTATCCTTCCTTGGTAGCCCGAAAGCAAGGACAACTTCGCAAATATGAGACTTAAGGGTAATTGCGAATGCGACAAGTAACAGATTCACTTGCTTTAACTGTTAGGCTGGTTTCCCGAGGCAATTTGAGACAACGATCCATTCCAATTGGAAGACCCTCCGTGCTACGGCACGCAAATGCGCAGACGATTCTTAAATTGTTGCGTCAGGCTGGTTCCTGTTCGCGGGCAGACCTGGTTCGCGCCTCGGGTCTAAGCGCGCCCACGGTCACAAACGTAGTGAAGGATCTGCTTGCTGAAGATCTGATCGAGCCACTTGGGGAAGGGGAATCCAGCGGCGGTCGCCCGCCGGATATGATCCGCTTCAAAGCGGAGCGCGGTTGCATTCTGGCCGTGGAAATTGCAGCGGACAGACTCTCTTTTCTACTCACCGACCTGGACGGAAAAGAGCTCGATTCTCATGATTTTTTGCTGGCAAAGCAAAAGACGACTCCAGAGGCAGTCTGCGGCTATATCGGGGATTCGGTGCGTGTGCTGCTGCGACAGCAGAAAAAGACGCGTGAGCAACTGCTGATGCTGGTAGTGGGCGTCCCGGCAATTACCAACGTAGCTGACGGGATTGTGCTCTCGATCAGTACTCTCGAAAATTGGCGGTCGGTACCCTTGCGGACCATGTTGAGCAAGGTCGTGGGCTGCCAAGTCATTATCGAAAACGACACCAATCTTGCCGCCCAGGGAGAGCGTTATTCAGGCGCTGCGCAGAACGAACGGGACTTTATCTTCATTCGTATCGGCACCAATGTTGGGGCGGGTATCGTGCTGGGTGGCCACATTCATCATGGTTCGCAATGGTCTGCTGGAGAGATCGCGTACCTGCGCTTACCTTCGATCCTGCGCAGGCAGCCAACGTTGCATGAGTTTGGCGAACTGGAGACTGTTCTCACCACCTCAGGGATTCTCAAAAGCTGGCACGAAGCGGCTACGAAGTCTGCAGATGGTTCTACGCCTCGGAAAGCTATCACGGTGAAGGAGATTCTGGATTTTGCGCAGGTCGGCGATGTGTGTGCTGAGAAGATTGTGCAGCAAAGAGCGGACATTGTTTCTGACGTGGTGGTCAATCTTTCGCTGGTGCTCAATCCGAGCCTGATCGTGCTAGGCGGTGAGGTGGGGAGCCATCCGACACTGATTGCATCTGTGCAGAAGCAGCTCGAGAGCAGCGAATTTGCAGTGCCCAGGGTGGCGGCCAGCGAGCTCGGCGACCGGGCGGCGCTGTGGGGCGCGATTGCCCTTGCGCTGGAGGAATTGTCGTCGGTACTGCTTCCGCTTCCAACGGCCTGATGCGCTGTCCATGCGAAATTCTTGACAGCCTATCTGCCGTGTGATTGATTAGTAAGCATATCGACTTAGTTTTGAAACATTAGAAACTGAGGCCGCAAGTTTAACGGAGGAATTTTGTCGCACTCTACGAGAGCTCTTCGAATTGGCGTACTACTGCTTTGTATTGCCGCCTCCGTTGTTTCTGTCGCTCAATCCACTGCGCAAAACGGAACTCCGGATGCGCATCCAAAGAAGCATTTGTTGGTGCTCGGAGAAGAGAAGGGCTATCGGCATGAATCGGTTTCGCATGCCATGGCGACCATCGAGCGGCTGGGACATGAGAGCGGCTTATGGGAGACTACGATTCGCACGGATACCGAAGTGCTGACCAAGAAGAAGCTGGAATACAACGCGAAGAATCTCAATGATTTTGACGCGGTCTTCTTCTTCACTGGTGGCGACCTGGAGATGGATGCAGAGCAGCGGGCTGCGCTGTTGTCTTTTGTACATGATGAGGGTAAGGGATTCGTGGGCGTACACAGCGCGGCGATTACGTTCACGCATTGGCCAGAATTCGTGGATATGGTCGGCGGAACTTTTGATGAGCATCCGTGGATGACCTTCAACGCGCCGATTGTGGTTGAGGATCCTAAGTTTCCGGGCATGCAGCAGTGGCCGCATTCCTTTGTCCTGCGCGATGAGATTTACCAGATGAAAAGTTTTTCGCGGGATAAAGTACGTGTGTTGATGCGGTTGGATGCGAGCAAGCTTGATCTTGCCAATCCGCGGGTGCATCGTACGGATAGAGATTTTGCTGTTACATGGGCCAAAATGTATGGGAAGGGCCGTGTGTATTATTCAACGCTCGGTCATCCGGAAGATAATTGGGATGATCCGAGATTGCAGCAGATGTATGTCGAGGCGATCAAGTGGTCCATGGGATTGGTTGATGCGGATGTAACTCCGCAGCCTGCGCCTGCTTCGAGCGGCCTGACAAAGTAATTGAGTTTGTAACGTCTACGTGGGAGTTATTGTATGAGCGAAACTTTTGTTGTGAGCCGAATGGGTGCGATGTATACGCCCAAACTTCATAAGCATGGACTTCATAAGCCAGGATTTGTTGTTGCGATTCTGATGTTGCTGATGTCGCCCTCTCTGTTTGCGCAACAGCATCCTATTCTTGCGTTGGGAGCGCCTGCGCCGGACTTCGCATTGCCCGGCGTGGACGGCAAGACTCACAAGCTCAGCGACTACGCCAGCAGCCCAGTGCTTGCGGTTGTTTTCACCTGCAATCACTGTCCGATTGCGCAGGTGTATGAGCAGCGTATTCAGCAGCTCTATAACAATTACGGCAAGCGTGGCGTGGCTGTTGTCGCAGTCCAGGGCAACGATCCCAAGGCTCTGACGATCGATGAATTGGATTCCTCGGACACCAGCGATACGTTGGCAGAGATGAAGATTCGCGTGAAGTACAAGCATCTGACTTATCCCTATCTATATGACGGCGATACTCAGGCTGTAACGCGCGCTTACGGTCCACAGGCTACTCCGCATATCTTCATCTTCGATAAGACGCGACACCTGCGCTATCAGGGGCGGATCGACAATAACTACCGCGTGGAAATGGTGAAGACGCAGGATGCACGCAACGCCATCGATGCTTTGCTGGCGGGTAAAGCGGTTGCGGTTGATCACACCGGAACCTTCGGCTGCTCGACCAAATGGGCAGAGAAGGCGGCGATGCGGGAAGTGGCTGAAGAGAAGCTGAATGCACAGCCGATTCATCTGGATACAGTGGATGCGGCAGGGCTCAAGAAACTGCGGGCCAATGCTGGCGGCAAGGTTACTCTGATCAGTTTCTGGGCAACATGGTGCGGATCGTGCATCGCGGAATTTGCCGATATCCAGGACACATATCGCATGTATAGCGATCGCGATTTTGACCTGGTCACTATATCGGTGAACATGCCGGATGAAAAGGCTGGGGTGATGCGTATGTTGCAGAAGAAACATGCAACCAGCCACAATCTGATGTTCGCTACGGATGATACGAGCGGATTGCAGGCGGCATTCGATCCTAAATGGCAGTCGGCTGTCCCATACACGATTCTGCTCGGACCCGATGGCAAGGTGTTGTACAAGACGCTGGGATCGGTGGACTTGCTTGAGCTGCGAAGAAAGATTCTCGCGACTGTTCCTGCGGAGTATGCGGGCTTCAGTAAGTATTGGGCTGCTGAGTAACTGGTATCGATAAACAAAGCTAAACGCATGCTACGGGCGCCACGGATATTTCTCTGCGGTGCCCGTAGTGGCGATTGCTTCACGCTGGTTTCTGAGCCTGGGCCTGGGCCCGAGAAGTGGCATGGGCGGAAGCGATGCTGCGAAGAGCGGGCATGACTGCGCCGAGTGCGATTGGCGCTGCATCCCTGGTCCCGAGTGTGAAGTACACGCTACGGTAGTGCCGATAAAGCTGTTCGTAGATGAGGGCGGATGCAGGGTCCGGCTCGACCGTGCGCAGCGGAAGGCAGACTGCTTCCTGAGCGGCTTCAATCGTGGGATAGACGCCCGCGGCCAGCAGGGCAAAGATGCCGGATCCAATGCTGGTCGGCACTCCTGCCGGCACGAGCACTGGCTTGTTAAGTACGCTTGCATAGACCTGATTTAAGACTTCGTTTTTTTGCGGAATACCGCCGGCGTTAATGACGCGATCGACGCGTACTCCATGCTCTGCCATGCGTTCGAGGATGATGCGGGTATGAAATGCTGTGCCTTCGATGGCTGCGAACAACTCGTCCTGGGCGGTGTGCAGCAGATTCCAGCCGAGCGTGATGCCGCCCAGCTCTGGATTTACAAGCACGGTTCGGTCTCCGTTATCCCAACTCAAACGCAATAAGCCGGTCTGTCCAGCGCGATAGGTTCCGAGTCCACTGGAGAGTGCGGCGACGGTGCTTCCTGCGCGACGAGCAATGGCTTCGAAGATATCTCCTGTTGCGGAAAGCCCTGCTTCGATGCCCGTATAACTTGGATGGACGCTACCGGGTACGACTCCGCAGACGCCAGGGACCAGTTCGGTCTCCCTGGCCATGGCGATGATGCATGTGGATGTGCCGACGACGTTGACCACATCGCCCTCGCGGATGTGCGAGCCGATGGCGTCCCAGTGTGCGTCAAAGGCGCCGACCGGGATCGGAATTCCTGCTTGCAGGCCCATTTTCACAGCCCATTCCGAGGAGAGATGTCCAGCAATGTTATTAGAAGTGAGAAATTCGCCGCCCAGTTTTTCGCGCACTCCTGCCAGCAGCGGATCGACAGAGAAGAGGAATTCCTCCGCTGGGTAGCCGTCCCATTTCGGATTCCAGAGCCACTTGTGGCCCATCGCGCAAACGCTGCGCTTCAGTCCCGAAACTGAGGTTACTCCGGAGAGTGTGGCGGCAACCATGTCGCAATGTTCCAGAGCGGTTGCGAAATGTTCGCGCTTGTCGGGATTATGGCGCAACCAGTGCAGCAGTTTGGCAAATCCCCACTCATGCGAATAAACGCCGCCGCACCAGTCAATCGCTTCAAGGCCTGCAGCATGAGCCCTGGCTGTGATCTCTTCAGCTTCTGCCTTTGCGCGGTGATCGCACCATAGATAGTAGTCGTCAAGCGGCTCGAGATTTTTATCGACAGGAATGACGCTGGAGCCAGTTGTATCGAGGGCCAGGGCGACGATATCTTCGCTTGCCACGCCGGTTTGCTCCAAAACGGAATGAGTGGCCTGCACCAGGGCATTCATCTGGTCATAGTGCGACTGCGTTGCAAAATCGGGATCTTCTCGGCGGCGGTTGAGCGGATAGTCGGCGGAAGCAGTACCGATTGGCCCTTTCTGACTGTGAACGAGGGTTACGCGGACACTCAATGTGCCAAAATCAACGCCGATAACGATAGGCATGGAGCCTCCAGTAAACGATTTCTCAAAACTACAGAAAGTCTAATCGATCCACGCGAGGCTGCTATCGCAAAGCTGGCGATGACAGCCATGAGAATTCCCTAAATGAGGCTCAGAGTAGAGAGTGCATGAGGATTCAGAACGAATAGATTCCGGTAATGATTACTGGAATGCGCATTTGAGATTCCTAACTAGCCATTGTGGGAACGGAAAGTTGCAGACAAGATTGTGTGGAGGGGTATTGCTTCGTTCGCTGTCTCCCCGGATACGCGACAGGCTAAGGATTGCGATAGGGCGTATCTGATTTAGAAATCCCTCTAAATTCTGTAGCTGCTGCAACTGGAGAGCAGCCACTCTGGCCCAGGAAAGTTAGCAGGACTCACGATGAAATCATTTCCTGAACGATCGCCCAAAATATCAACTCGATTGAATCTGTGCCATCTGTATCGCGCAGGCTTTACTGTTGCCATGCTGCTTTCTGCTCAGACTGCTCTTGCTACTGGACAGGGTTCCAGGCAGGCATCTGGACAGACGATCCTGGAGATTGTTTCCGGTGCTACCCAGCAGGCTCCTTACATGTCTGTGTTTCCGGCTCCGATTGTGGTTGGGGTGATGGATCCTATCTCGCATCACGTTCTTTCCGGAGTGAGGATCGACTTTCATCCGAGCGCTGAACTTACGCTTAGTTCAACCTCGGCGATGACGGATCGCGATGGTCTGGCTTCGGTGACGGTTACTGGGAGTGTCTTAGGCAATTTCAATGTGAAGGCGGAGATTGCCGGTGATCCGGAATCGAGCGTGGTCTTTGATCGCCTCTCCGTGGAAAAGGCCCATCTGACGATCGTCCCGGCCAATATGCAATCGATGGCGGGAGTGGTGCCAGAGATGACTGAGTACACGATTCGGGGCTTGGTGAACGGAGAAACACTCGTCTCGGCACAGGTTTCAGGCACAGCCTCTCTGACTACGACAGCCAGAGTCAGCAGTCCGGAAGCCAACTATGCGATCAAGGGTGATGTCGGTACGCTCTCAGCGCCGAACTACGATTTCGTGCCAGGGTTCGGCGTCCTCGTGATTTCGCGGGGGGCAAACTCGGCGGTACAGCAAGCCGATTCAGCTAACGCCAATCTAGATGTGAAGTACATCTCGATTGCGGATGAAGATGAAAATGTAGTGCGTCAAACATTGGTCGGACAGGCTGCTATGGCTAGACCAGCTTCCCTGATTACTGCTGGTGGTCGTGGTGTGGGAGAGGAAAATCGGGTTCAGGCCGCCGGTGAGCTAACCCGCTCTGTGCCCGCCAAGACAGAAGCGCTTTCCTCCCAGGCAAAAGTCAAAGTCGGTACTTTGAGCCAGCCCCACCTCGAAACAAATGCGGCTCATGTCGGAGATGTACGGCGGGCTTACGCCAATCAGCCTCTAGGGGCGGCTGCCTCGACGAAGGTCAGCCACCCGGATTCCAGTGGAAAAGTTCAAGCGGCTGCGCTGCTCCGAGTTCAGAGCTCGCAGCCCGCTTACCAGGCGTCGGATAAAGCTTTGGTCGTACAAAAAGCATTTCCTCCGTCGAAGTAACTCGAACAATTCAAGCTTCGCCGACAACCTTCGCGTCGGCGGAGCTTATTTTTTTTCAAGCCTGAAGGCAGCACCCTGGAAGTCGCCTTTCAGTTGCAGGTTGACGCCGTGGTTCATCCACCAGGCCCCGGACGCCACTACGGGGGTGCCTTCCACCGTGTTGCCCTCAATACTGCTCAGGGTGTATACGGCTCCGGGATCGAGACCCAGCAGCTGCAGTCGAGGGAAGGTGCGACCCTCCTGCGTAGAGTGCACAAATCCGAAGAAGACGGCTTGCGATTTATCGGTCGAGACGGTCTCAGTGGCAGAGAACTCGCTTCCATTCGTCGGTGAAATGAGCCGGTAGAGATCGCCCTGCGTGATGGTCTTCTGTACCTGTTTGTAGGCACCGGTCAGCCGCTTGATCGTAGACAAATCTGCATCGGAGAGCTTGTTGAGGTTGGCTCCGATGCCCAGCGATCCCTGCATGGAAACCAGCATTCGATAGGCCATCGAGGTGCTACGCTGATTCAGCCAGTGGGGCGAATCTGTCACCCAGGCCATCATGACCTGTACGGGATATGCGTAGGTAAAGCCATCCTGAATGGTGAGCCGGTCGAGCGGATCGGTGTTGTCCGATGGCCAGACTTCATCTGTGTAATGCAGGATGCCGAGGTCTACACGGCCACCGCCACCGGAGCAGCTCTCGATCTCAACATTGGGATGCTTGACGCGCAGTTCCGCGAGGATAGAGTACAGATTGCGCGTGAACTGTACGTAGACTTTCTTCTGTTCATCGGGTGGCAGTTGATCCCAGCCCGGCTCGCTCCAGTTGCGGTTGTAGTCCCATTTGAGAAAGGCGATCTGGTTCTCGGTCAACAGTTTGTCGAGGAAGCCATAGACGTAATCACGCACATCCTGGCGCGCAAGATTGAGCATCAACTGATTGCGTTCTTCACTGCGGGGACGACCCGGAAAATTGAGGACCCACTCGGGATGTTTGCGATAGAGGTCGGAGTCCGGATTGACCATCTCCGGCTCGACCCACAGGCCAAAGTCCATATTGAGCGAGTGGACCTTATCGATCAGAGGCTTGAGTCCGTTGGGGAATTTCTCTTTGTTGACGTACCAGTCTCCTAGACCTGCGTGGTCGGTCTTACGCTGGCCAAACCAGCCATCGTCCATCACGAAACGATCAATACCCAGAGCTGCTGCTTTTTCGGCGAGCGATTCCTGTCCGGCTTCGGTGACGTTGAATTCGGTGGCTTCCCAGGAGTTGTAGATCACTGGGCGCGGGCGTGGATTGGGCGCTTCGGGCAGGATATTGGAGACGGTGAAGTGATTGAGCAATCGAGATGCTTCGCCCATGCCGTTGTGTGTGTATCCCGCGTAGAAGACGGGTGTTTCCAGCTTTTCGCCGGACTTGAGCGGATAGCCAAAATCAAACGGGTTGAAGCCGCCGGTGACGCGGACAGCATCGAGCTGATCCTGCTCGACTGTGATGCGCCAGGAGCCACTCCATGCGAGCGCGCCAAACCAGACTTCGCCATGCTCTTCGTCAACTATATCGGCCGCATCATTTTTACCGATGGCGAACCAGGGATTGATCTGGTGGCCGCTAGAGCCGCGGCGGCTCTCGAGAATGCGCTGGCCAGGGCGAACTGCCTCCTGGTTGAGTGTGAACTCGCCAGCCCAGCGGCCGCTCAGGTAGCTCAGAGTGTAGTGAGCTGGTGGCAGGGCAAAGCCTGCGGCAGCAGCCTGCTCGATCATGATGGGCTTTGCTTCATGGCTTTCAATTGTCGCCGAGCGGGCTAGAATGCCGGTAGCCGGATCGATCCTGTAATGCAGAGTGACTGAAACGGCGCGACTGATGTCCTTCAACATGATATCGAGCGAGTGCTCATCGGACCTGAAGCTGCTGACGTAATGCAGGACCAGATCACGGTTTCCATCTGCAAATGTGACCTTGAGAGCAGGCTCATGAAACAGGCCAGTGCCCCATCCTGCGTACTCCTGCGGAGTGTTGTTATAGGAAGAATCGAAGGAGGCCCAGTCCGGATTGGATTTCGGTGGAGCGATGGTATCGCTGGCTCCGATCCTGCCGCCCCAGTAGATTTGCTGTAGCTCACCGCGCTCGTTCACGCCAAAGGCATAGGTTGTATCTCCGCCATCCAGACGGAAAACGGCCTGGAACGGTGCGCGAGCCGGCTGCGTGCCTGGGGTGCTCTGCGCATGCAATGCGCCGCCCGCAAAGGATATGCCAAGAGCAACGCAAAGAAGCAGCGAAAGGAAATTTGGAAATGTTTTCAAAAAGGGACGGTTCACTGAACTTTCTCCATTCGCAGCCATGCTAACACCCCCACATGGTCTCGGGAAAAAGGAAAGGGGATCAGCCGAGGCCGGTCCCCTTGTTCGTGCATTCAACAGTGCTTTTAAGACTGGACTTCTACCAGGGATGGATAGTCGATGTAGCCCTTGTCGGTGCCGCCGTAGAAAGTAGATCGATCTGGAGTGTTTAATTCGGCGTTGATGCGAAAGCGTTCCGAAAGATCCGGGTTGGCGATGAACAATCGACCGAAGGCAATGGTATCTGCGTATCCATCCGCGATTGTCTCCTCTGCGGTATCGGCGGTGTATCCACCTGCTGAAATCAGAACTCCGTCAAAGGCATTGCGGAAGATATGCGAGGTGCGCGGGCGAGAGTCATCGATAGGATCGCCGTTGCCCGCACTGCCTACGCGCGGCTCAACCAAATGCGCATAAGCAACGCCACGCTGCGATAGTTGCTCAAGTACATAATTGAAAAGCTCAACTGGATTGGAGTCGCCCATATCGGAGAACGTGCCGTATGGTGAAAGCCGAACGCCTACACGTCCTTTGCCCCAGACTTCAATCGTTGCGTCCACTACTTCGAGGAGCAGGCGAGCGCGATTCTCGATAGAGCTGCCGTAGATGTCAGTGCGGTGATTGGTCTTGTCTTCGAGGAACTGGTCGAGCAGGTAGCCGTTGGCGCCGTGGATTTCCACGCCATCGAATCCGGCAGCCTTTGCATTCTCTGCTGCGCGACGATAGTCGGCAACGATGCCCGGCAGCTCTTCAATCCCGAGCGCACGCGGCGTCTCAAAGGGTGCATGCTTGAAGTCCGCTGTAAAAGCCAGTTGCCCGTTGGCGGGGGCGATTGCCGAAGCGGAAACCGGCAGACCTTCATCTGGGTGCAGGGAACTGTGGCTGATGCGACCCACATGCCATAGCTGCAGAAATATATATGCTTTCTTCTCGTGGACGGCCTGCGTCACGAGCTTCCAACCCTCAACCTGTTCGGGCGAATGTATCCCCGGTGCGGCTGGATAGCCCTTGCCTTGCAGAGAAATCTGCGTCGCCTCGCTGATCAGCAATCCGCCCCTGGATGCACGCTGGCCGTAGTAAGTGGCGTTAAGTGCGTTAGGTACGTCGCCGGGCTGCGTGGATCGCAAGCGAGTCAGAGGCGCAAGCACCACGCGATGCGCAAGGTGGAGTTCGCCAACTTGAAGTGGAGAAAATAAATGAGAAAAATTCGACATATCTATCGGATGCGCTGTCAGCGGTTGGGATGCAGCCATCTCAAGATGTTCATCTTCCAAGATGTCCATCGTTAACGGATCGTCATTTCAGCTCTGTAACAATCCCGTTTACATCAAAGTCGAGCTTGAGGCTTAACAGTATCCAGCCGTGTCCGCTGTGGTAGGTTACAAACTTTGCGAAGTGTGGTTCCTTCTCGAAGTTTAACGCCAGATAGACGATCTGTGTTGACGGAGAGATCACCTGCACATCCATAATCTCGAAAGATTGATATAGCCCATCCGACTCCTGGAAATGTCGCAGGATTGTTGCCAGCCGGGTTGCATCTTCATTTCCTTCCCACCTGCTGCCTTTTGACCATGCTTTCATCGCTTCGTCTGCTCCCGAGGTTTTATATGTATTCAAACCCGCGAGGACGATTGGTGGCACGCCTGCACCGCCCTGCTTTTGAGCCTGGCCTGAAGCGACGGTGGTCATAACCAGTTGCCCAAAGATAACACTCAGCAGACCAACAAGGATGAGGTGCTTACGCATAGAAATACCTTTCCAGGATAGAGGTCATAGGTTTCGGAGGCGTATAGGCATAGAGTCGTTACTGCCTCCGTTTGATTGATATACTCCACCACATGAGCATAGCTCAAAGCAATGCATCGAGACGCATGTGAATACCTTTCCCTTACTCCTGATTGTTCTCGGCGTTTTTACTATCGCGTATCGCTATTACAGCGCTCTGCTTGCCACGCGCGCCTTCATGCTGGACGATCGAAACATTACTCCCGCTCATCGTTTCAAAGACGGACATAACTATGTGCCTTCGCCGAAGTGGGTGGTCTTCGGCCATCACTTCGCGGCGATTGCCGGGGCAGGTCCACTTGTTGGGCCGACTCTGGCGGCGCAGTTCGGCTATGCTCCGGGATTGATCTGGCTGGTGGCAGGCGCTGTTCTCGCAGGCGCTGTGCAGGATCTTACCGTGTTGATCGGTTCACTGCGACACAATGGAAAATCACTGCCGTATATCGTGCAGCGCGAGATTGGTCCAATTACGGGATTGTTCGCCATGATCGCGGTTGTGCTGATCCTGATCGTGGCCATGGCTGGCTTGGCAATTATTGTGGTGAATGCCCTCAGCCAAAGCGCCTGGGGCATCTTCACCATCGGCATGACCATTCCTATCGCGATGGTGATGGGCGTCTGGATGTTCAAGAGCAATGCGAACAAGGTCACTGTAATCGGTCCATCGATCTTTGGCGTCAGTGCGTTGATCGCGTCGCTGGTAGGCGGGCATTGGATGGCGAATTCATCCTTCGCGCATCTGCTGTTATTCGATAGTCATGAGATTGTGTTGCTGTTATGCGGGTATGGGTTTTTCGCGTCGGTGTTGCCTGTCTGGCTGTTGCTGGAGCCGCGCGATTATCTCTCGACGTATGTGAAGCTGGGCACCCTGGGAGCGCTGATCGCCGGTGTATTGATCGTCCATCCCAAACTGCAGTTTCCTGCATTCACACAGTATATTCATGGCGGCGGTCCGGTAATTCCGGGCAAGCTGTTCCCGTTTCTCTTTGTCACGATTGCCTGCGGAGCTATCTCCGGTTTTCACGCGCTGGTTTCTTCTGGAACGACACCCAAGCTCATCAACAAGGAAACAGATGCGCGCTTCATTGGCTATGGAGCAATGCTGGGAGAATCGCTGGTCGGCGTGCTGGCGCTGATCGCTGCGTGTTCCATGATGCCCGGAGATTACTTTGCGATCAATGTATCTCCGGCAGTGTTTGCAGGGTTGGGAATGCACGCAGTGAATCTGCCCGAGTTCTCGCGCGAGATTGGCGAGCAGCTTGCCGGTCGCACAGGTGGGGCTGTCAGCCTGGCGATAGGAATGGCGCAGATCTTTCGCGGCATCCCAGGTATGAAGGCGTTGATGGGCTATTGGTATCACTACGCCATCCTGTTTGAAGCGCTGTTCATTCTTACGACAATTGATGCCGGTACACGTGTAGCTCGATACGTCATGCAGGAGCTGATGGGCAAGATCTATAAGCCGCTTGGGCGTACAAATTGGCTGCCCTCAAGCCTGCTGGCGACTGGGTTTATCGTGTTCTGCTGGGGCTACCTGATCTGGGGTGGAACAATCGCGACTATCTGGCCACTCTTTGGCACAGCGAACCAGTTACTCGCATCGATTGCATTGGCCACGATGACTACATGGCTGGTCAATCACGGCAAGGCTATCTATGCATGGTGCACGTTGCTGCCCGCTCTGTTTGTGCTGATCACTACAATTTCGGCTGGCGTTCTCTCTATTGAGAATATCTTCTGGCCCATGGCAATGAGCAATGTCAACGTTGTGCAGGGATGGATCGAAAGCGGATTAATGGTGGCATTTATCATCGGCGCAATCGTGATCGTTGGCTCGGCCGCGGTACGTTGTGTACGCACATTGCGCGGAGTTCCACCGCCATCGGCTACTGCTTCGGAGACTGAGCCGGGTAAGGTATCGCTTGAACCAGCAGCGCCGTTTCGCTGCTGCTAAGGCATCATTTCTTTGCGGCTATGGGTAATGGTCTTATGCCATTGCCTATTTTGATTGCATCTGCTGCGTTAGCGCTGCCAACATCCTGCGAACTCGGTGAAACAGGCGTATCTGCCCACTGTACGATCAGCGAAATGCGCCGATTTGTCGGGTCGAACGGATCGTTCTTTACGCGCAACATTTGATCGGCATAGCCGCGAACCTGCGAGATTTGCTGCTGACCAACTCCATCGGACTGTAGCAGACGACGCGCAGCATTGGCGCGGTCTGCGGATAGCTCCCAGTTGGTGTAAGTGGCAGCCTGTGAATATGGTTGCGCATCTGTATGCCCTTCGAGTAGCAGATGATTGGGCAGCACCTTGATCTGCCCGGCCAACATGCTCAGCAACTGCTGCCCAGTCTCGCTGAGCGCGGCGCTCCCGCTCTGGAAAAACGTTCCGTTCTTATCTTCAATTAACTCGATACGCAGCCCCTCAGGAGTGATCGTAATTTCGATCTGCTTGGCGAGCTTCTCCAGGTCTCTTTGATCGCGGATCGCTTTCTGAATATCATCCTTGAGCTTCAGTACATTCTGCTTGTCAATGGGGATGTCCGGAATATTGTCCTTGCTGCCCAATTTATCGGAGCCGGTTTCCTTCTGAGAGCTTCTCGGATCATTGAAATAACCGCCCACTGCTTTTCTTATTTTCACGCTGGAATTCAAGAGCCAAAGCACGATGAATAACGCCATCATCGCGGTGACAAAATCGGCATAAGCTACTTTCCACGCGCCGCCATGATGCCCGCCGTGCGCGGCTTTTTTTCGGATAACGATGATCGGTTTTTGTGATGTGGACATAGCTTAACCTCAGGCTGCTGCTGCGCTGCTTGCGGAGATACCGCCGCCTCTGCAAGCTGTTTCGGTTTCGGCAAATGTGGGGCGCACATGCGCGGGAATCGCACGTCGTGCAATCTCAATTGCAATCAGGGGTGCATTGCCTTTGAGAAAGCTCAACAGCAGTACTCGCAGCACCTGGAGATATTCATTGTGCGCATCGGCTCCCTTGGTCATGTTGGCCCCCAATGGGCCGACAAGTCCGTAGCAGAGCAGGATGCCGAGAAAGGTTCCTACCAACGCGGCGGCTACCTTGTGTCCAACTTCTTCGGGTGGTCCGCCAATGGCTCCCATAGTGATGACCACGCCGAGCACTGCGGCCACGATGCCCAGCCCTGGCAGCGCATCGGCCACAGTCGTCAGTGCGGAGATGGGCTCGACAGCGCCGTGATGATGCACCTCCGTGTCGCGCTCCATCATCTGGTCCATGTCGAATGGATCTACACCGCCGGTGATAGCCATGCGCAGCGTGTCGCATACAAAGTCGCGCACGTGATGATCCTTGAGAAAGGCAGGATACTTTTTGAAGATGATGCTTTCGTTGGGAGACTCAACATCGTTTTCGACGGAGAGCAAACCTTCCTTGCGCACTTTATTAAGGAACTCGAACATCATCGTCAGAGTCTCCAGATAACGCGTTTTGCCGAATGGAGAAGGCTTCAGCACGCCGGTTACGCCGCCCACCATGGACTTGATGATGTGCATAGGATTGGCAATGAGGAGCGTGCCCAGTGCTGCGCCGCCGATGATGATCAACTCCGCTGGTTGCACGAGTACGAGCAGATTGCCTTTTTCCATGAGGTACCCGGCAACGATCGCGCCGAAGACTACTACGATTCCTATAATTGCGAACATGCCTTCCCTCCTGATTGGGTTACACAATTGCCGCCGGCGTGGATGCTGGACTGCATAGCAAGCTGCGCGTGCCGAAGCAGGCTGGAGAGCGTTGCCATGCTTGATGTTTCGGTGCCTGCCGACTCGCCATGTGCATAACTCGTAGCTTGTGCCGCGCCGATGCTTAAAGTCAGCTCTATACGATCGCCCCACCAGCGGAAATCGGCAGTCGGGGCAAGGGAACCAAGAAGCCGCGCATGCGCATCCAGCATCTCCTGCGAGCGCTCATGGGACAGAACTAGAAACTCGTTTTCGCCCCAGCGGCCAAGGGTTTCCGTCGGCTTGAGTCCGTTTTGCAATGTGCGTTCAACGATGGAGAGCATGGCTTCGCAGGCATCGCGTCCATGTGTAGTACGTAACACAGCAGCCTGGTCTACGGTCAGCCACAGCAGGCCAAATGGCACCAGGTTCGCGCTCCACTCCTGCCATGCCATATCGAGCCGATTGATCAGAACGCTGAGTACGCTCTGATTATTTGAGGCGCTTGCTTCGCCTGCCGACTCGCCATGTGGAAGCGTGTCCACTTCCTCAATCGGATAAAAACGCAGGACTGTTCCAAGGCGTGTTCCCAGTGAGTTGCGGAGGAGAACACGATGCAGCATCGCGGGCAGAGTGTGTCCGCTACGATGACGAAGATGAACCTGCGCCGGATAGTGCTGAGAGGGATCCAGCGTGCTTGTCGCAGGTATGTTTCCATCTGCGGGGTGCGATAAATCGGGGTGAGATAAATCCGTGCGAATGGGAATGGAGTACCGAGCGTCTGTGTGGTAGAGGTCAGCAGGGCATGGCCGCGAGAGCAGATCGGCACGCTGATGGCCAGTGATGGCCGATGCTGCCGCGCTCCAGAAAACGATGCGCGAATCTTCATCAAGCACGACGATACCCTCGCTGAGGGTATCGAGTGCGGCTTCTAAAATTTCAGTGTGATCTTTGTTGTTCGTCATTGCCGGGAACCCCTGAAACGCTGTTCAGGGGCTTTATCGGCAGAGAGAACTGTAACTTCACCGGCATTCGCGAGAAGAACTCAGCAGGTTACGCCGGTCTCCTGCCGTGGCAGAGATACGATAAACTCCGTGCGGCCTGGCTGCGAGTCTACGACGATTTTGCCGCCGAAACTCTGAGTCACAATCCGGTGAACGATCTCCAGCCCGAGGCCTGTACCTTTGCCTACTGGCTTGGTGGTATAAAACGGCTCAAAAATACGCTCAAGTGATTCAGCTGGAATGCCGATGCCATGATCGGTAATAGAAATGCACAGATGATCCTCGGCTAACGCTGTGGTGGAAAGCGTTTTAGGCTCAAGCCATGTACGAACTTCGATCTGCGCACCGTCAGGGGAGGCATCAATCGCATTGTCTACCAGATTGGTCCATACCTGACTCAGCGCTACGCCGGAGGTTTGAATGCTTGCCGGACTGGCATCGAAATGCTTTGTTACGCTTACCTGCTTCAGGCGCAGCTTGTGGCCCAGCATCGTGAGAGTGCTCTGGATGCTGTCGTGGACATCGACACTGCGCAGAGTGCAGCGGTCGTCGTAGGCGAACTTTTTAACAGCCATCACCAGATCTGAAACCCGGGTAACGCTATCCTCGATGGAATCCACCAGCGATACGCTTGAAACCAGGGATTCAAGCCAGTTCAACGGATCGGAGAGGCCATCGTTTGCAAATGCTTCTCGCGTGCATTCGAGGGCCTTGGGATTGAGCCCAATTCCTACCAGCGAAGGGGCAATTTTGTAGGCGTTTTCGACTCCCGCCGATTCCAGCCACTCAGCCATCGCTTCTTCCGCGTCGGATTGCTCCAGCGAACTCATGGCCGTAACGTGGGCATGGCTGATTGCTTCGGCCTGCAGATCGCGCATACAGGAAACCTGTTCCGGGGTCGTCTTGCGGTCGCAGAAGCGAAAACTCAGCTCCTGCAGACGAAGCAGGTTGGCTCGTAACTGGGATGCGGCCCGCTTGGCCGCCGAGCCGGGATTGTGTAATTCATGCATGAGGCCTGCGGCCAGCGTACCCAGGGACACCAGCTTTTCGCGGTGAGCAGCTTCAGCCTGATAAGCCTGCATGCGCTGAGCCATGTGGCTCAATACAACCTTGCGGATCGATGGCTGGCAGGACATCATGTTCCAGAAATCCGCTTCTGAGAAACGCAGCAGAATGGAGGGGGAAGTGGCAAAGACTCGAACCGTGGGGGGCTTGCCCGCCAGCAGCAGAACTTCGCCGAAGCTCTCGCCGGCCTTGGCGACGCCGAGCCGAAAGACGGAGCCATCTTTTTCTACCCGGTCGGCGCTGACTTCCCCTTCGAGGACGATGAAATAGGCCAGGACGGGGTCCGTCGGGTCGAGGATTGCTCCATCCACCGGGATGTGGAGCAGTTCTGCCCGGCTAAGCCCACAGAGGTCTTCGGGCGTAAGGTCTGCAAAAATAGCGACCTTACTCAGTTGTTCTGCAAAATCGCCGAGTTCTACTGTCTCGGTAATGGTTTGTGGTACTTCGCCCATGTGAGTTCTACCCGCACTGTCTTCTGGCTGATTCACTTCCGCCAGTAATTTCCGGCATCTTCCATATAAGAATGGATGTGACGCTGCCCCGAAGGATTCGATTCCTGTTACCGCTTTTTGGTTATACCGCTATTTTGATGTAACCCTTCGCTGCTTTCAATAGCATTTCAACCCTAGAAACTCGCAAGATACTGGTGAGCGAATTGGACGGCGATGGATCCTTCCCCTACCGCCGACGCAGCCCGCTTTACCGACCCATGTCGAACATCCCCGGCGACAAAGACACCAGGAACACTCGTTTCCAGCAGAAACGGATCGCGGTCCTGCTTCCAGGTTGCTGCAAATCCCGGTGCAGCTTTCAGTTCCGGTCCGGCAAGGATGAACCCTTTTTCATCTCGTAAAACTACGTTTGGAAGCCATTCCGTTCCCGGAACAGCCCCAATGAACACGAAAAGAGAGCCCGCTTCGCGTACCATTTCACCGGTTGGGCTACAGGTTCTGACGGACTGAAGATGGCCGTTGCCTTCGGCTGAGAGTACGCGCGTATTGGACTCGATCACGATATTGGGCGTACGAGCGATTTCGTCAATCAAGTACTTGGACATGCTCGCTTCCAGTCCATTCGACCGAACCAGCATGGTTACCTTGCAGGCAAATTTGGCAAAATGCAACGCTGCCTGCCCGGCAGAGTTGGCCCCGCCCACGATAAATACGTCTTCGTCCTTGCAGGCAGCGGCCTCGACCAGCGCTGCTCCGTAATAAACTCCTCGGCCGGTCAGGTGCTCCACTCCGGGAATATCCAATCGCCGGTATTCCACACCGGTTGCCAGTAGCAGGACATGGCTGGAAACCTCGCGCCCGTCCGATAGCACGACAAAGCGGTATTGACCTTCCACGCGCATTCCGACCGCACGCTGGGTCAGGAATTCAGCCCCAAAACGGACTCCCTGCATGTGTGCACGCCGTCCCAGATCCGATCCGGTGATGCCAGAGGGAAAGCCGAGGTAATTTTCAATCAGGGAAGAAGAGCCCGCCTGGCCGCCAGGAGCCTCGGGTTCTATGACCAGTGTTTTCAATCCCTCGGACGCGCCGTAAACAGCCGCTGCCAGTCCGGCCGGTCCGGCACCGACGACGATGATGTCGTAGAAGTCCTGTGCCGCCTGGGTACGCAGGCCTACACGCGTGGCCAGAGCTTCCTGCTCCGGATCCACCAGTGAGCTTCCGTCGGAAAACAGCACAACTGGCAGTGCTTCCGGGTCCAGGGAGCGTTCTTTCAGGAGCTGCTGCGCGTCGTCGCTTGCTGCCGCATCCAGCCAGCGGTAAGGAACGTGATTGCGCGAGAGAAAGCTGCGCAATTGATGGTCTTTGAGCGACCATCGATGACCGATCACCCGCAGTCCCTCAAACCTTGGCTGATAGCCCGCGTTCCAGTCCTGCAACAGGTCATCCAGTACCGGGTAGAGTTTTTCCTCCGGCGGATCCCAGGGCTTGGTCAGGTAATAGTGGATGCGTGCGGAATTGATGGCGCGGATCGCGGCTTCTGTATCGGCATAAGCCGTCAAAAGCACCCGGCGCGCTTTCGGATAAATCTCCAGCGCGGTTTCCAAAAACTCCACGCCGGTCATGCCGGGCATTCGCTGGTCGCTGAGTAAAAGGGCCACGGCCTCGTCGCGCACTTTCAACTGGCGCAGAGTGTCCAGGGCAGCAGGCCCGCTTCCGGCTCGCATGATGCGATATGTCGAGCCATATTTACGGCGGAGATCCTGCACCACCGCTTCCAACACACTGATATCGTCGTCTACTGCTAGAAGAATAGGCCTGGTCATAACCGTTCTTTATTCCTGAACTCAAGTGTAGACCTTTACATCGAACGGGCCAATTGCATCGTGCTGTTATCCATTATTTTCTCTCTGTGACAAGTAAGCATCATTTCTGTAGCGCACGAAGGAACATACCTGTACTCTTGTGAGTACTTACACGGTTACGAGCGAGCATTCTTTCGGATTCAGGGCTTACTAAAGGCATGTTTCCTGGCTCAAAATGCCTCAATGCGAGACATTCTTGGGCTGTTATGATTTTTGCCGATAACAGCCACAGAGGTAGAGTTCGCCGCTGTGTGCCTGTAAGTGACAGAAGCATAGGATACTCGCAGTATTTGGTAGGAAGTGAGGCTCGATTCATGAACAAAGTTATATTGGCTGATTCCCAGGCAATCTTCCGTGCGGGCACGGCCAAGGTGCTTGCGATGGATGAGAATTTGCGGATTATTGCTCAATGTTCCGATGTCGAGCGAATGATGCACGCGATCACTACATTTCCAGGAGCGATTGTGATCCTGGCCTCAGTTCTCAAGCCGGAGATAGGGCGTCTCAATATCCTGCTTACCAGTGCCGGCAGCCGTGGAATCGTCATTATCGAAAACTCCGAATCCTCGGCGCCTTATGTTCAGCAGGGATTTCACGGAGTGCTCTTTCGCAATACCTCTGGTTCGGCCATGGTGGAGTGCGTACGTCGCGTGGCCGCCGGTGAAATCTGGCAGCCCCTGCAATCAGCATTCGTCGAGATGGCGGATGAGGATATGGTCGGTACGCGCGTTCGAGATCGCCTGACGCCGAAAGAGATGCGAATTGTGGCTCTGATCGTGCAGGGATGCAAAAATCGCGAAATCGCTACCCGCCTCAGAACCACAGAGCAAGTGATCAAGAATTACCTGCGCTCCATTTATGACAAGACCGGTGTCAGCGATCGGCTGGAACTTGCGCTCTTTACCTTGCATCACCGCGTACTGGCAGAGGCCGCAGCGGATGTCGGCAGCCGAATCGATGCCGAGGAGCGAGCCAATACGACGGAAGCTGTCGGCAAAGTCGAGTCCATATCGAGAACCGGAACATAGGCCTCCCATAGAGGCCTATAACTACTCCGTCCGCAGAGCTTCCATTGGATTAAGCCGCGAAGCCCGCTGAGCAGGCAGCCAGACGGCCAGCAGGGCTACACCGGTCAAGATGATCGGCACGCTTATAAAGACAAACGGGTCCCAGCCTTTGACTCCATAAAGCAGACTGGCTATCAGGTGAGTCAGTCCGAAAGCCGCGCCCATCCCGATCACGACTCCAGCCAGCGCCAGGCGCATTCCCTGCCATACCACCAGCTTTGTGATGCGTCCGCGATCTGCGCCCATCGCCATGCGAATGCCGATCTCCTGTGTCCTTTGCTGCACGGAATAGGCCATTAGTCCGTAGATTCCAATCGCAGCCAGAATCAATGCTGAACCGCCAAAGATCGACAGCAGCAGCATATTAAAATCCTGGCGCGCGGTTGAGCGCACAACGATCTCCTCCATGGAGCGAACCCGCGCCACCGGCAAACCGCCGCTGGATTTGCGCAGTTCTTCACTTACCATGGCTGTCAGTTGATGCGGTTCCACCTTGGTTCGGATAATCCACGAAATCGGTGCCACTTTGGAATTCAGTTCCGTCAGTCCATCGGTCATCTGGGCCAGCGGAACGATCATCTTTGGCTCCGGATTGCGATTCAGCCCACCATCCCGCACGTCGCCGACTACTCCAACGATCAATCTTGCAGGCTCCTCAAACTCCGGTCCTACGCCGTGGCCGATCAGAATCTGTTGTCCTACAGGATTTTCGCCTTTCTTCCAGAACTGTTTGGCCATGGCTTCATTGATCAAGGCCACGCCCTGCGCTCCGCCGGTGTCATTGTCAGTAAAATCGCGCCCATGCAGAATGGGGATCTTGAAGGCGTCGTAATATCCAGGGGATACGGCCATCCATCCTGCGCCGTCAGGCTGGCCGTTCTGTGGCCGCCCCACGATAGTGAAGGGCAAACCAAACCCGCCCACTAAAGGCATCGAATTCGTTGCTGCGGCCGTGACCACGCCGGGCATCGCGTTCAGCCTCTGCCGCCCCTCGCGTATCACTTGCGCCACTCCGGCAGTCTTCTCAAAATTCGGCCCATTCATGGCCATCTCAGCGGTCAGGACGTTGTGCGAGTTGAAGCCCGGATCGACCAATCGCAGAGCCACAAAAGTCCGAATCAGCAGGGAAGCGCCAATTAGCAGAACCAGCGCGAGCGAAACCTCGCTCACCACCAGCAGAGAACGCATCTTGCTGGTCCGCAGGCTGCCGCCCGATCCCTTGCTGTTCTCTTTCATGGCGCTGCTGAGATCGGGCTTCGAGGCTTCAATCGCAGGAACAAGTCCAAAGAGAATCCCGGTCAGAAACGAGATGCCCAGCGTGAAAAGTGCGACATGCCAGTCCAAACCGACCAGCACTCCATTTTCACCAATTCTGGGAATATCGCCGGGGCTCGATGCCAGCAGCGCCCGCACTCCTACGACTCCCAGAATCATCCCGAGTATTCCGCCAGCGAGTGCCAGCACGATGCTCTCCGTCAGCAACTGACGAATGATGCGGCCGCGTCCCGCGCCGAGCGCTGAGCGAATGGCGAACTCCCGCCGCCGGCTTGCAGCGCGTACCATCAGCAGGTTGGCCACGTTGGCGCAGGCAATCAGCAGCACAAAACTTACCGCGCCAACCAGCACCAGCAGAGACGAGCGCACGTCGCTAACGACGGAGTCTTTGAGTAACTGTGCATCAAACCCGCCGCGCTGATTGGCCCCGGGATACTTGCGGTTAAATTCCGCCGCAGCCAGCTTTAACTGAGCCTGTACCTGGGATAGCGTTATTCCCGGCCTCATCCGCGCCGCAGCGACAAAATAGTGTGCCTGGTCGCTCGTATTTGGGTCGAACTGGTATGGAATCCATAGATCGGCAGCCGGGTCTGTGTCGAAATCGCCAGTCACTCCAACCACGGTGTAAGGTAGATTGGCGATTGAAATCGACCTGCCAATCAGATGTGGATCGCTCCCGAACTTACGCTTCCATAGCCCATTGCTCACCACCACGACATTGCCGCCATGTGGCCGGTCTTCGTCGCGAGTGAATCCTCTACCCAGTGCGAATGGCGCTCCAAAGACGCGGAAGTAGCCCTCGGTCACATGCACGCCGTGAACCTGCTCGGGAATGCCTCCGGTCAGGTTCATGCCACCGCCGCCATCGTAGCCTGCCACGTCCTGGAAGACACTGGTTTGTTCCTGCCACACATGCAGTTTGGTCGCCGACGCGCCCGGGCCTTCACCGTCCGGACTCGTGAGCAGAATCTGTACAATCCTGTCTGGCTCTGGGTAGGACAGTGGCTTGAGCAGCACGGTATTCACCACGGAGAAGATAGCGGTGTCAGCCCCGATTCCAAGCGCCAACGCGGCAACTACCGCGATGGTAAACGCCGGATTCTTAACAAACATGTGCAGGGCATGCTTCAGGTCATCACGTAAATTGTCCACGGTAACACTCCCCAATAGAGATTTGCTTCTGAACGGATCGCCAGATATGGACTGCTTTAGATTTATGGCTCAAGACGGATTCGTGGTCTAACGCCATTCCATATGCTGGGTTACGAAAAAGAGAAGAAGATTGTTCTCGAAAAATGCCTGACGGGGGAAAGTACTGTAAGGAAGACGCACCCACGCCGTCATTTGTAATCTGACACGCAAAAATTTATTGAATTAATTGCTTCGGTGAAGCTGGCGTAGAAAATCTCTACGCCAGAAGAGGAAGATTAAATAATTCAGATAATTCGTCTGCAATGCCGGCAGCGGAAGCCAGTATGGCATTGCCTTTCAACAGGCCGTCGCCAGCTAGAAAGTCATTGACTCGGCCGCCTGCTTCTTTCACGAGGACCAGTCCGGCGAGGCAATCCCAGGAATACATATGTGTCTCCATGCAGGCATCGACGCGTCCGGCGGCAACGTTGGCCACAGCCAATGCGCCTGACCCGCCTCCGCGAAGAGCCACACCTTTGCTCATTACTTTTTCCAGCACGGAGAGATAGGCTGCCTGTGGCTGCCGCGAAGCGCGCCCCATTTCAAGCAGGGATTGATCTAGCTGCGTAACCTTTGTTGTCTTGATCTTCTCACCGTTCAGAGTTGCGCCCATACCGGTCGCGGCGGCAAACAATTCATCGCTCATCGGTGCATAGATCACGCCGATTGAGGCTACGCCATTCAACACAAAGGCAATGGACACGCAGAAATGTGCGATGCCGCGGGCAAAGTTGGACGTGCCATCGATTGGATCGACGACCCATGTGCGGTCGCTCACCTGGCCGCCATCTTCTTCGCCCAGAAATGTGTCTCCGGGGAAAGCGCCTAGCAGGCGTTCACGCACCAGCTTTTCTACCTCACCGTCTGTTGCGGTGAGGTAATCGTGTGGGCCTTTGAATTTGAAGCTCATGGCGTCGCGATCCAGAAAGCGACGCTTCTGCAGAACTCCCGCCTCGCGAGCTACGGCGCAGGCAATCAACAGCCGATGTTGCAAAGAATCTTGTGTCATGTGCTCTTTCGTCTTGAAGCCACGCAGGTGGCGTACTAAAGCTTTTCGGCTACCGACTTGGCTTGCGTAAACAACAGCAGATAATCCGGGCCGCCCGCCTTCGAGTCCGTGCCGCTCATGTTGAAGCCGCCAAAAGGATGCGCTCCGACCATCGCGCCGGTGCACTTGCGATTGAGATAAAGATTGCCGACGTGGAACTCTTCCGCGGCATGATTGAGCCGGTCGCGGTCGTTGGTGTAGATCGAGCCCGTCAGACCGAACTCAGTGTTATTGGCGACAGCCAATCCTTCTTCATAGCTATCGACCTTGATAATCGCCAGTACCGGTCCGAAGATCTCTTCCTGAGAAATCACGGCATCGGCATCCACATCTGCGATCACGGTTGGCTCAAGGAAGTATCCACCAGCCTCGGTCGGCACAGCATTACCGCCGGAGACCAGTCGTCCTTCACTCTTGCCCTGTTCGATATATCCCAGGATGCTTTTCAGTGCGCTCTCATTCACGACCGGGCCGAGACTGTGATTCTCAACCGGATCGCCCACGGTCAGCCTGGAGACACGCTCGCGCACCTTCTCGACAAACTCGTCATAGATCGAGGCTTCGACAATCGCCCGTGAGCAGGCCGAGCACTTCTGGCCGCTGAAGCCAAAGGCCGCCGCGACAACTCCGTCTGCGGCGACATCCACATCCGCATCGGCGCACACAAGGATCGAGTCCTTGCCGCCCATCTCCAGCACCGTTCGCTTGATCCAGATCTGGCCGGTCTGTGTCTTCGCGGCCAACTCATGAATATCCAATCCAACTGGCTTCGAGCCGGTAAAAGCGATAAAGCGAGTCTTGGGGTGAGCGACGATGGCATTGCCGAAAGTAGCACCCGACCCTGGGCAGAAGTTAACCACGCCTGCGGGCAGACCAGCTTCTTCCAGCACATCCATGAACAGCGCCGCGATGGTCGGCGAATCGCTCGACGGCTTCAGAACTACGGTATTACCGGTCACAATGGCCGCTGCCGTCATACCCGCCATGATGGCGAATGGGAAGTTCCACGGTGGAATCACTGCTCCTACGCCTAGAGGAATGTACAGCAGGCGATTGTGTTCGCCGGGGAATTGAATCGGCGTAGTGGACTTGGCCAGCCGCAGTGCTTCGCGTGCATAGAACTCAAGGAAGTCGATGGTCTCAGCCGTATCGGCATCTGCCTCGGCCCAGTTTTTGCCGACCTCATAGGTGAGCCACGCCGAGAACTCGAACTTGCGCAGGCGGATAATCTCTGCCGCACGCAGCAGCAGCGATGCGCGGACATCCACGCTTACGCGGCTCCACGAATTGAACGCGCGAAGTGCCGCTTCCATTGCTTCCTGTGCATGTTCCGCGCCAGCCTTTTGATGAACGCCAACGATCTGCGCCGGACGGGAAGGGTTCAGCGAAGTGATCTTGCCCTTGGTCTTTTCGCGATGGCCTCCGATAACCAGGTCATACTCCTGACCAAGACGGGTGGCCACATCGGCGAGTGCCTGGCGCATGGCGCGGGCATTTTCCGGCTCGGCAAAGTCAACTAAGGATTCGTTCTCAAACTCGCCAACTGGCAAGCGCAGCGTGATATTCGGCAGCGTCGTAAAAGTCATAACTACTCAAGTCTAGCTGAGGAACCACACCCGTTGCATCTTGCATAAAAAGATCATTTACATCTTGATATGAATACTTGACACGAATATAGGACCAATTTAGTCTTCGTTTAGCGAAGTATCCGACACATTTAGTCCTCATTCTGGAACTGGCGTTTGGACGACTCTTTTTGATGCAGTTGCTTACGAGAGCACTGCGATGTAGAGAATTTCGCTGAGGCTCTTTTGTGGAGTGGAAGTGTATGCGTTTTGTTCGACTTACTGGATACTGCCTGCTGGTTCTGGGAGCTGTTTTATCCCTCGGAAATGTGCTGCACGCCCAGGAAAAACCCTATTTCGTCACCTACTCCACCGATCTGGAAGAGCCAGGCAATCTTGAAGTCGCTCTCAAAGGGCTGACCGCCCCGCCGAAAGATGCGAATGCTTTTGTCAGCCCGACAATCGAGCTCGAATACGGCGCGACCGCGTGGTGGACGACTGAGGTTTACGCGCAGGGGCAGGCTACCGTGAACGACTCGACTGTCTTCACCGGTTTTCGCTGGGAGAATCGTTTTCGCCCGCTGCCCCGCGAATACTTCGTCACCCCGGCTGTTTACGTAGAGTACGAATCGGTCAGCAATGCGGACAAAAGCATTCTTGAAATTACGGGGCACGATGGCATCTCGCGCTTCCAGGTCAATAATGGGCAAACCCACGGCATTGTGGAGCACTCGATCGAGGGCAAGCTAATTCTGTCGAGCAATTTCAAGGGTTGGAATATTTCCGAGAACATGATAGCTGAAAAGAACATGTCCAATGAGCCGTGGGAGTTTGGCTATGCACTTGGTGCGGCGCGTTCGCTTGCTTCGGCTGGCAGCGCAAGGCGATGCTATCTTTGCCGCCAGAATTTTGATGCCGGTGCGGAACTCTACGGAGGACTTGGCGACCGCTATAGCTTCGGTCTCAAGCAGACCTCGCAGTATGCCGGGCCAACCGTGGATTTTCGCGTACCGAACGGACCAACCGTCAGCTTCTCGCCGCAGTTTGGGCTGAATGACAACAGCATCGGCACGCTATGGCGGTTCAAGGTCTCGTATGAAATACAGCAGATCCGCGATCTATTTAAGTCGAAGGACTCACGATGAAAAAGTTACTTGCTCTGATTGCTCTGATCCTCTGTTCTCCGGCGTTGCTGATCGGCGCGTCAGATGGAAAATGGCTGCATCGCGTTCCCGATGAAGACCGCGCACGCCACAATCCTTTTGCCGGACAACCCTCTGCGGCTGCCGCGGGCAAAGTTCTCTTTCAGGAGAACTGCGCCAAGTGCCACGGAACGGATGCCCTGGGTCTACACAATCGGCCGAGCCTGCGTAGTGAACGCATTCACAACGCGACGGATGGTGAACTCGCGTGGATGCTCAAGAACGGCAACCCCTACAAAGGTATGCCGCCATGGAGTTCTCTGCCGGAGCAACAACGCTGGCAGGTGATCGCCTATCTGCGCACGTTGCCTCTGTCTGTGAAGTAAGTTCTTAAGCCAGGATTCAAGCCTCAGGAGTATGCAGTGAGATCGATTCGTAAGACAGTTCGCACAAGCAACAAGAACGCGCATGGGCGAGGTATCTTTACCTTCGCGACGGTAGTTCTGTGTTCCACCAGTCTCATCATGAATGGCTGCGGCGCGGGGCAGGCTCCGGTTGCTCCTGCCAGCGAAGCGACTACTCCCGCGGCTGATTCCATTGGCGAACGCATCTTTCTCGATACACGCTTCTCCGAATATTTCGCAACGCACATGACGTCAACGAATGCTCCGCTCGCTACCGGCGACCCTGTGGTTAATACCGTTGAGACAACCAATGGAACGCTGCCTGGGCCTTTTGCCGGGCAGGCGATGAACTGCCGTAGTTGTCACTTCGTCACTGAATTTCAAGGCGTGGCTGGCGCAGGGAACCGGACGTATGCAGATTTCACCACGCGCAGTCCAATTCCGCTGACGATGAATGGTTTCACCAACACACCGCGCAACGCCATGCAGATGGTGGACAGTTTCACGGCGCGCAATACGTCGCAATTTCTGCACTTCGATGGAGAGTTTGCAACGGGGCAGGACTTGGTTATCGGCACGATGACGGGCAGAAACTTCGGTTGGTCTCCAGCGCAGTACAGCCAGGCGATTGCACATATCGCCCGCATCGTTCGCGAAGATGATGGGTCAGACCAACTTGCCGCCGATCGTACGAACAGTCTTTCGTATGGCACTTTATTTCTTGGTACCGATGCGCGCATCACGAGCGATCTGTCTCTGCCTGTAAATCAGCGCGTGGATGTTACAACTGCAACCGACCAGCAGATAGTGACCGAGGTCGCCAACTGCATTACCCAGTACATGAAAGATCTACTTTTTCAACGCGACGAGTATGGGCAATACGTCGGCTCGCCTTACGATAACTTCCTGCGTGTTAATCATCTTCCTCAGCAGGCGTTGGCAGGTGAGACGCGTGCGGCTTACAACACGCGCCTATATGCCGCAGTGCTGGCATTAAATAATCCGATCTACATCACGACGGCCGATGGAAGTTTTGCCTATCATGCGAATCCATATCAGTTCGGTGCGACTGAGTTAGCGGGACTCAAGATCTTCCTCAAGTCCGCAACTGCTGGTGGAGGAAGTAATCAACACGCGGGTAACTGCGCCGCTTGTCATCAGGCACCCGATTTCACTGACTTTATCTTTCACAACACAGGCGTAGCGCAGACGGAGTATGACAACGTTCATGGCGCTGGAGCATTTGTAAAGCTTCACGTGCCGTCACTGACAGAGCGCAACAGTTCTTTTGATTTGTATCTACCGGCGAGCACCAATCATCCAAATGCGACGGAATCAATGCGGCGTGCAGCCTCTGCTGATAATCCGAATTATGCCGACCTGGGTTTGTGGAATGTATATCTGAATCCCGATATGCCTAACCCTCAAATGGGACTCGCAAGCTTTGTCTGTGCAGCGGGCAAGGATTGCTCTGTGGATAAGGGGTTGGCGAGTACGATTGCACAATTCAAGACGCCCGTGCTGCGCGATCTTGAAGACTCTGCGCCGTACTTTCATAATGGCAGCGCTCTCAAGCTCAACGACGTGATTGAGTTCTACATCAACAGCTCAAAGCTGGCGCAGAACGGGCTACTGCGCAATGCTCCCGCCGAATTTGCAAACATGTCGATTTCAGAAGAGGATGTAGCAGCCCTTGTGGCGTTTCTGCAATCGCTGACGGAAGACTACGACGACGCGTAACCAGAGTAATGCTCATGAAAGGAAATCACAGCCATGCAAACCGATAACCCGATGCACCCTGGGCGCACGCTAGCTCGTTATCTCGCGGATCGTTCTGTAACCGAAGTAGCCAGGCATCTTGGTGTCGCGCGACCCACGCTTTCACGCCTGCTGCATGGCAGGGCGGCCATGTCTCTGGATATGGCGCTGCGTCTTTCAGAAGCGTTCAAGACGGAGCCGGACTTATGGCTCCGCCTGCAGATGCAATACGATCTGTGGGTTGCTTCGAGAAGTAAGCGGGACAAGGTGACGCCGCTTGAGCCAGGTATCGTTGTCTAGCTGCTCTGTTTAACTAAAACAGACCAGCCAGGCTTGACCTTCGATTTAGCCTTCGATGAGCTTGTCTGTCTGCTTGCTCATCTTGGCCGTTCGTGCGATCTTATCCCAGTTGAATGGGCGTCCATCGATCGCGCGTTTTACTGTCTTGAAGAGCACTACCGAGAAGACCTGCCGATAAGCAAAGCGTTGCAGCCATATGTGGAAGAGGAGCCATCCATCGCCTTTGTTCGCAGGGTGTTTGCGCTCCAGACTGAACGCGATTGCCGAGGTTACAAAGTCGATCACCATGAAGGTGAGGAAGTAAGTCAACAGCTTCTCAAAGCTGGCCGTGCTTGCTGCTTCTGGATGATAGTAGCGGTCGACAAAAAACTGTCCTACGCCAATCAGGAACATCAGATCGATGAAGGGCGATACCAGAGGCAACAGCATCTGAAAGACGAGAATATTAGGCAGCGCAAAGAGGCCCATCGCCTTATTGCGCGTGAACGCAGCACGGTGCTTCCATATAGCTTGCAGCGTGCCGAAGGACCAGCGGAAGCGTTGCCGCATTAGTCCACTGGCATTGATCGGTGCTTCAGTAAATGCCAGCGAACGATCTTCGTAAACTACCTTGAGCCCCTGTTCTAACAGGCTCATGGTGAGGTCGGCATCTTCCGCCACAGTGTTGAGTGGATAGCCTCCGGCAATCTTCACCGGGCCAGTGCGCCACGCCCCAATGGCCCCTGGCACCACGGTCACGACGTTGAAGAGATCAAGCGCACGCCGCTCGAAATTCTGACTGGTGATGTATTCAAGAGCCTGCCATCGCGTCCAGAGATTGACGCGGTTGCCGACCTTTGCATTGCCCGCAACCGCGCCGATCATAGGATCTGCAAAGTGCGGAATGAGCTTTGAAATCGCATCTGAAGCGATGACTGTATCGGCATCGATGCCAACGTAGAAATCCTCTGTCAAGCGCTCTACTGCGTAGTTAAGCGCAGCAGCTTTGCCGCCATTTGGCTTGGTGATTACGGCTACTTTGCCCGATGCAATCTCTGGCTCGTATGCTGCGCGTGCGACCTCCGCCGTCCTGTCGCTTGAGCCGTCATCGATGACGATCACATGCAGGTTGGAATAATCCGAATTGAGCACGGAGCGCACCGTGCGCACGATCACGGTCTCTTCGTTATACGCAGGCACCAGCACTGCTACACGCGGGTTAAAGCCAGGCGTAGGTTCCTTGACGCGAAGCAGCCTGTCGATGATTGCCATCACACCGATAACGATGAGACGGCCGCTCATCAGCACGTCGCCAACCAGGAAGACCATGACGATGAAATGGCCGAACAACGATAGGATGCTGAAGGCTACGGAGTCTGCCTGTGCGCGCCAATACTGCAGGCCCGTGATCTTTGGCATCACCTCGGCTGTTGTCTTGCCCATGAGCGCTGAGACCGGCACGATCTCATAACCGTGAGCTCGCAACGCGTCGATCAGTACAGGAAGCGCGGCCACCGTTGGCGCACGATTTCCACCGCCATCATGCATCAGGATTACGCTGCCTTGAAACTGCGGCTTGTCCTTCATGTTCTCAAGCTGTGCCAGTACAGAATCGGTAATCTCTTTTGGAGATTTTCTCGGATGCTCGTTCCAGTCGTCCGTGTCGATCTTGTTGCCGATGATGGTGTAGCCCATCTGCTGCACGCGATAAGCCGGCTCAGCCTGATCATCCGTATCAGGCTCTTCGTCGATATCGTATGGAGGACGGAAGTAGAGCGGCTGAATGCCCAGTTTGCTCACAAACAACCGCTCCGTCAGATTCAACTCTAGTTGTACCTGTCGTGGCGAGATTTCGCTGATGTCCGGATGCGAGTAGGTGTGATTGCCTATCTCATTTCCTTCCCGAACTAACCTCTGCATCAGGCCCACATTTTCCTGGGCTTCTCTGCCGATCAGCATGAACGTACCTTTCACATTCTTGCTCTTCAGGATGTTCAGGATTTTCGGCGTCCATGTGGGGTCCGGACCGTCGTCAAACGAGATCGCAACACGTTTGGGATCGTAGCCGTAGTACTGCAACTGGTAGGTCAGCGGATAGATATCCATGTGCTCATCGATGACGAGCCGCCGTCTCGGATCGGGTTCGTCCGTATCCACCTGTACCGTGCGCTTGCCGGGTTTGGGGGTTCCCGTGATGCGAAGAATGTCGCCTGTACCTTCAACGTCCAGATCGTGACCTGGAGGCACAACACCCAGTGCGTTAAGAGCATCCGCGGTGTTGGGTTTGTCCCAGATGCTCCAGAGAGAGCGATCCTCCTGCCCCAAAGACCAAAGCGCAAATGTCTGCAGGCCCAGCGCTCGCGCGCCTCGCATCTCGTTCAGCAAAGTCACACTATCGAGAAACCACACTACATGGCGGATGTGATCGTCTTCATCAATAAATGAGTAGTGAGGGTTGAGCGAGTCGTAATCCAGATCCAGGTCCGCATCCGCGTCCGATGCTCTTTGCCACGACTCCTGCACACTTAAATCTTCGGTGTTCAGTACCTTTGGTTTGGGATGTTTCTTATCTTTTGGATCGGGAATCGACATCGTCCAATCGAAGCCATAATTGCCCACAGCGCAGATGATTTTTTCCTTGGGCACTATCTTCAGGACGCGTTGTAGATTACTGATAAACCATGTCTGTGAAGCGATAGGCCCGGGCTCGCTGCTCTCCTCATGCTCGTCGTAGTTCATGATGATGAGCCCATCGGAGTTGGCCGCCATACGCTTTAGATTGTCGTCATCCGTAGAAACCTCGACATTGATGTACAGCCGCAGGTTATGAGCATGCATGTCCGCATACAGGTCCTGAATGAACTGCATGTACGCGTCCACGGCGTTGTCGGGCAGATTTTCAAAGTCCAGGGAAAGCCCGTGATACATGGGCAGCCCTTTAAAAAAGCTCATGATCTGCGTGTGCAAAGCATGGCTCTTGTCACTGTCCAGTACAACGGCGCCAATCGCCGGATCGAAGCTCTTGGTTTGCGGGTTGTAACTCGTCAGGTGCGGGAAAATCTCCGTATCTTCCTTTGCCGCCGCGATTACATCCTTGATCTTGTTCTGGTCGTCGGGATCATGCACTCCACGACTATCGACTGCGCGATACTCCTGCAGATCGTCCTTCGACTCCGCCATCAGATTTCCGTCTGGCTCAGAAACATGCAGCCATACGGGAAACAGGATGTCGATCTGATGCACGTGCTCTTTGAACGAGGAGTAGCTGGCCTCATTATCCGGTTGATAATAAGCGGCGCGCACGCCTTCGCCAGTGTTAAATGGAATGTCGGAGGCTTTACGCTTGGTCTTGCGGTGTGCCGGTACCCCTCGCGCCTTTTCCGCGCGCAACAAATCAGACTGCCGATCCCGCACAGCCTTATAGTTGTGCTTGGGTATGGGCAGCAGCAGATCGGGCAGGTGTTGCTCGCGAAATACATTGAAAATGAAGATAGCCACAACTATCGTCAACAGCACGGCGGCTACGTCGAAAATGCGGCGCAGGCGCTTCCATCGTTTGCGTTGCGGGTCGAAAAATATCTGGTGATCAGGAGTCATTAGGGTCCGTTAAAGAGATAGGGAAGGAACGACACCGTTTGGGTACACTCGAATCGTATGGAAGCTGGTAAGGTGCGTCAATTGAAAGAGGACAAGATCGATCCTGTGGTCAAAAACGACCAATCCATCTTCAGTGTAAGCTGGCTGGGGTGGCGTGCCATTGCGGCTGTGCTCGGTGGTTTCATCCTACGCCTTTGGATGCTCTCTGCCTTTCCACAGGTATCCGGAGATGCACTCATTTACGGCAATATCGCCAAGAGCCTGTTGCAGAAGGGGCAATTCGCGATCACTGACGGCAGCGGCGTGGCGCATTCGACGCTGATTCGCCTCCCAGGATATCCACTTTTTCTCGCCACCTGCTTCCGCCTGTTTGGCATGGAGCATTACAACGCCGTTATCTTCACGCAAATCACGCTAGAACTCGTCGCCTGCCTGTTGCTCGCGGATTTTGTGCGCCGCATCTGGTCACCACGCGCCGGGCTGAATACGCTGTGGCTGGCCGCGATGTGTCCATTTACAGCGGTGTATGCGTCTGCCCCTCTGACGGAATCGCTTACCTTTGACATGATCTGCCTGGCGCTGTGGTCGCTGGAGCGTTATCTTGCCTGCCAGCGTGCTACTGCGGGCAATCAAATACGTCAGCAGGCAGGCTGGGGGCCGCTGCTGCTCTTTACCTTGGCCATCAGTTATGCCGCCCTGCTTCGTCCGGATGGCCCGTTGCTGGCGATTGCTTTATGGCCTGCTCTGCTATTTTCCCGCAGCCTTGGTGTCGCATTTACCCCGGCATTGCGCAGAGCTTTGCTGGTAGGCGCTTTGGCCGTACTGCCATTCGTTCCGTGGACGATCCGCAACTGGCAGACCTTCCATGTCTTCGAACCGCTGGCCCCGCGTTACGCAACCGATCCCGACGAAGATCCACATCGCGGCTGGCAGCACTGGGTCAGAACCTGGTGCCTCGATTTCGCCAGCACCTACGAGGTCTATTGGAACATCCCCGATAATCCACTGGATGTGAATACTCTGCCGGAAAGAGCTCTTGGATCTGGCGAGGAGCGCGCGCAAACACTGGCACTTATCGCCGACTACAACGACAACCAGGAGATTACGCCAGCCATCGACGCACGTTTCAGGGCGCTCGCCGAGCAGCGTACAGCCCGGTATCCGTTGCGAACTCTGGTGCTTCTTCCACTGGGCAGGCTGGGCGATATGTTGCTGCGTCCGCGCGTCGAAAATCTGACCATAGACCTGCGTTGGTGGGAGTATAACCAGCATCGCCCCGAGACACGTTTCTCCTGGGGTTATGCTGCGGTTAACCTGATCTTTCTGATGCTGGGAGTGGTGGGTTTTTGTTATCGTCCGCGCTACTGGCCGTATATGGCAGCCTATATTCTGCTGCGGTGCGCGCTGCTGCTCACTGTCGAGGCGCCTGAGACCCGCTATACGCTTGAGTTTTTCCCGATCCTCTTTGTGATGGGCGGAATCGCCCTGCAGCAGATCTTTCGTTCGCGGAAAAAACAGATAGCGTCTAAAACGGCCAGCGGCTAATGGCTGGCATCTGGCGGTTAGTATTTGACCGCCAGATACTAGTGATTGATGATTTTCGTGCCCGAGGGAGTCTTGATGGTGAAGGCATCCGGAGACACCGACGCGTTCAATTTGAGATTGTGATAACTCACTTCGCGATAGTTGCCGGATATGTCATAAAACTGCTGCTTGACCGCAATTCCGTTATCCAGGTCGATCCATAGGATCGCTTTCGTGAAATTTTTCTTCACGCTGTCCTGTAGCGGAGCCAGTTCGAGCCTAGCCGTCGATACACCATCTACCTTCTCGGCTCCGGCGTAATTGACCTTCCAGTTTTTCTGCATGTCTTTGCCACTGCCGCCGATTCCCAGCGCAAGAAACGTATCGTACTCCGCGCGATTCGGGCCAGCCTGGAAGACTGTCTCCTGCTTCAGGAGCGGCTCGTAAAGCTTGAACTGCCCTCCGGCGTAAAGCATCTCTTTGGGAACGGACTTGCCGTTGTCCGTCTTGAGATGCATAGCCATCGACAACTGTCCATTTTTGCGCTCAAACTGCGCTGTACCCGCCTGCACGTCCTTGTCCGGGATAGGCTCGGTCTGCACGTTGCTCCAGGTGATGTCCGCCGCCGCAGACTTGAACTTCAGCGAAGCGGAATCCAGCTTGGCCAGCACCATCTGTAGATCGTCTGCGCCATAGGCAGGGACAACCGCTGCAACGGGAACGAAAAGCAACGAGAGAAGTGTGATCGTGCGCAGATTAGTCATAGGTCACTCAGTGCACTTAGACGAGTAAGGGTTGGAGAAGGATGCCAGAAGCGGGTTTAACGCCGCGCCCAGACCTTCCACACGGTTGGCCTTCCGGAGGAATCCCAGACGGTTTCCCAACGGACGATGGCGACAGCATCCCCTGTTACTGGTTCGATCGCGCGTTGCAGTGCGTGGCTCACGGTCGAATAATTCGCCGAGGGATCGACATGAACATCGTTGTACTGCACGGTAACGATAATGCCGTGATCGCCATCGCCTGTCACCTGGATTGGATTCACGAACGACGCATTTGCGGGCGGCTTATCGCCGTAGTTCCACAGGTGCGGCGTAACGAAAATGAACGCCAGAATCAAGGTAACCATTACGTCGTAATGGAAGCTGCCTCGCTGGTGCGTCCAGAAAAAATAGCTTTTCAACGTCTTCTGCATTCCACCTTCTATTGCTGCTCTTAACTTTGTTTCACAATGTATTCCAGCCCACCCATGTAGGGCTTTAACACCTCGGGAATTTTCACCGAGCCGTCGGCTTGTTGATAGTTTTCAAGAATTGCCAGCCACGTGCGCCCAACTGCCAGACCACTGCCGTTCAGCGTATGGACGAACTCGTTCTTGCCCTTGGCATCCGGCCCCGTCCGCTTGAATTTGATATTGGCGCGACGAGCCTGAAATCCCTCGAAATTGGAACAGGAGGAAATCTCTCGATAGAGCTCCTGACCCGGAAGCCATACTTCCAGATCGTACGTCTTGGCCGCGGAAAATCCAGTATCGCCCGTGCAAAGCAGCAGGCGCCGATAGGGCAGCTCAAGCAGTTCGAGAATCGTCTCCGCATGCCGCGTGAGCTTTTCATGCTCCGCATCAGAGTCCTCCGGGCGCACGAACTTCACCAGCTCAACCTTCTGGAACTGGTGCTGGCGAATGATGCCGCGTGTATCTCTTCCCGCCGCTCCGGCTTCCGCTCGAAAACATGGAGTATAAGCCGTTAGACTCATCGGCAGCTTCGCATCTTCCAGAACTTCGTCGCGATAGAGATTGGTAACCGGCACTTCGGCCGTCGGAATCAGCCAGTGATCGTTGTCGCGATACTCACCGGGTACGAACTCCGTTCCATCTTCACAGCGGAAGAGATCCTCGGCAAATTTAGGTAGTTGCCCCGTCCCAAACAGCGACTTGCTGTTGACCATGAAGGGAGGCAGCACCTCGGTATAGCCGTGAAGCTCGGTGTGCTGGTTGAGCATGAAATTGATCAGCGCCCGCTCCAACCGCGCGCCCGCGCCCTTGTAGACGGCAAATCGTGCTCCGCTGAGCTTGGCTGCACGCTCCAGGTCGAGAATGCCTAGCGCCTCTCCTATTTCCCAATGCGGCCTGGGGGTAAAGTCGAAAGCCTTCTTGACTCCCCAGTTGCCGACTTCGACATTTTCAGTCTCAGAGCGTCCTAAGGGAACCTCATCGCGCGTCAGATTGGGGATGCGGGCCAGCGCCTGGCGCATTTCCTCATCGAGAGCGGTCGCAGCGGAGTCCAGCGCGTCGAGTTTTTCTTTGAGCGCCTTGGTTTCTTCCATGACAGTAGTTGCGTCCTGCCCGGCTCGTTTGAGCACAGCTACCTGCTGGCTCAGTTCGTTGCGCCTGGCCTTGAACTGCTCCGATTGCGTAATTGCCTCGCGACGGCGAGCGTCCAGCGAGTGGAAATCACCCAGCAGCGCGACGGGGTCTGCTCCACGCGCGCGCAGCTTTTCTTCTACCAACGGCAAGTTATTACGTACAAATCCCAAGTCGAGCATCGCTTATCCAGCTTACTATGACCTGTTCGCCGCTTCGGTTGCAGGGGCATCCAGGGGATCGGACTCTGCCCTGTCAATCGCATTATTCGCGGTCCCCATGGTGGCTTCTTTCCAGCCGGGGAGGGTCTGGTCGCCTGTAATCAGGCGCGCTCCATCGCTGAAAGTAAAGTACGTCCATGCCCAGGTCGCGAAAATCGTGATGCGATTACGAAACCCAATCAAAAAATAGATATGAACAAGCAGCCAGGTTGCCCAGGCCATGAATCCGCCCCAATGCGCCTTAAACGGCCACTCGATCTTGGCGACAGCCGCCAACCGGCCAATTGTCGCCATATCTCCTTTGTCGAAGTAGCGAAAATTGCCGCGTTGCTTTCCCGCAAGATCAGCCGCAATAGCCTTGGCCGCGTAACGCCCCATCTGCATCGCAGGTTGTGCAACTCCCGGGACGGGCTTGCCATCCTGCTCAAAATGAGCCAGATCGCCGCATATAAATACATGAGATAAATCCGGTGGATTCAGTTGGTTATCGACAAAGACGCCCCCGCGCTTGTCTACCGGAGCGCCGAGCAGCTTTCCGAGTGGCGAGGCCTGCACGCCGGCGGCCCACAGAATCACCACCGCCTCGATCCGCTCCTCGCCCACCTTGACATAACCTGGGCCAACTTCAGAGACATGCTTGTTGGTCCAGACCTCAACGCCCAGGCTTTCAAGCTGATTTACCGCCTTCTCTGAAAGATCCGGGGGGAAACTCGACAGGATTCGCGGAGAGCCCTCAATCACCAAGACCCGCGCTTCGGACGGATTGATATGGCGAAAATCCATCTTCATGTACAGGCGGGCAATATCTGAAACCGCTCCGGCCAGCTCTACGCCGGTTGGACCGCCGCCAATGATCACAAAATTCAACGGCGGATGCCAGCCATGCTCCAGCATGTGCCGTTCGGCGAGTTCAAACGACAGCAGTACCCGGCGACGAATCTCGGTCGCATCCTCAATCGTCTTGAGCCCCGGAGCAAATGGCTTCCAATCATCTCTCCCAAAGTAGGAGTGCGTCGCCCCCGTGGCCAGGATCAGGTAGTCGTATGGCAGAATCGTGCCGCTGGTTAGCGTCAGTTGGCCTGCCGCCGTTTCATGCGTCGTCTGGATGCTGACCACCTCATCCATCAACACCTCGGTGTTGGCATTCTTTTTCAAAATGGTTCGGATCGGCTGGGCGATCTGTGCCGGCGACAACACCGCCAGCGCGACCTGATAGAGCAACGGCTGAAACGTGTGGTGATTACGACGATCGATGAGCGTTACATCCACAGGCAGTTTGCCCAGTTCGAGAGCTGCATTGATGCCTGCAAACCCTCCTCCGACGATGGCAACACGGGGCCTGCGTCCAGGCTCAGGTTTGGATTCAGCAGTTAATTGGCTCATAAGGATGACGGTTCCTCACCCTGTGAGATGCGTACCGCGAGGCAAAAGTATCGCTCTTCCGTGCCGCTATTGCTCAGGGATGTTGCTCCACCGTGAATATAAGACTGCTTGCGTTGCCGGTTGCCGCCAGTCCAATCAGATTGGTGGGCTGGCCAGCCAGCGTAAGCGGAATCACCGTGACGCTGCCATCCAACGTTGACGTAAGAGTCGTCGACTGCGCCGCCAGCAATTGTGGCTGGGCGCATCGGCCATGCTGCGGACAGGCCGGAGCCCACGCATACAACTCCTGGTAAACCGAGACCGTGCCGCCAGCCATGGGATTGCCGTTCATATCCAGCACCCTCAGCGTGACGGGCAGCAGCATGTCCGTGGCAGAAAGACTCTGACTGGTGCCAGAGATGGCGGTGAGACTGGCAAACTCTGGCCGCGAACCAAACGCGTTGAAACTCGCGCATTGGCCGCCGCCATTCAGGCAGGCAACCGAAGTAATCGTCTGCCCCTCGGACAACGGTCCAACCGCAAGCGTCGCCGAAGCCACGCCCGCACTATTTGTTGTTGATGCCGAGCTGGATGTCGAGCCGGATGTAGTCATCCCCGGGACGCTCTGCCAGGTCACTGTCTGCCCCCCGGCAGGCGCTCCACCGCTCAACGCCAGCGCCTGTACCGGCCAGCTTGTCGTGGCACCAGCCGCCAGATACAGCGTTGGAGTCAGGGCATTCAATACCGCCGCCGGACCACCGTAAAAATGCGCCTGAACACTTGCCCCATTGGTCAGCGAAGCCGTAACTACCGCAATTGAACTGTTGATCGCCGTAACCGCCATCGTTGCCCGAGCATCTCCGCTCGCTGTTACGGAGCAGGTCGTCAGGCCGCAGCCCAATGTCGCCACACCGCTCGTAACGGAGTAGATCACTGTCACGCCTCCGGCTGGTGCTCCATTCGCGCCCTCAGCGAACACGGAAAATGGCTGAGGCACATCCATCGGAACCTGGTTCGCCGGAGCAGTCACCAGCACGAGACCATCGCCGCTGCCCGCGTCATAGCTAAACCCACCTGGAATGGCCGCAGCCGCATTGAACAGAGGCAGGTCGTCCACCTCAACATCCAGAGAGCCGATAACACCCGCCATCGCCGCAGGAACCAATGCCGTAATCTCATTCGGCAAAATACTCGTCACCGTGACCGCGACTCCGCCCACCAGCACGGAATCTCCTGCACGAAAACCCATTCCATGAATCACGATCGTCCCGCCACTTACCGGCAGGCGCGCCGGAGCAACAGAGTCTGCATAGAGCACCCAGCCTCGATATGTGTAGTCCGGACGGCCATCTCCGCGCTGGTCTGCGACTGCCAGCCGGACAATATCGTTCCCACTTGTAGCCACCTGCAACCTTGTCTCGCCGGAAACAAATCCATTTTGCGCCGGGGCCGAACCAGCCGCGGCAGACCCCACCAGATCGAATCCGTCCCACACACCAATCGCAGGCATCGCCTTCGTCATGGTTGAAGTTCCCGCCTCGTTCAGTGCCTGGGTGACGATCGTGAAGATGCGATTTCCTCGCACCGGCAATGTAAACCAGTCAGTCTGGCCTACCTGCCCAAGACGACTTGTCCACATACCGCTGGAGGGCAGCAGTTGCGGCGCGCCTTCAATGCCGATTGCTGGTGCCGCTATGCTGTTCCCTGCGTTCCTCTCATTGCTTTGTGGCTCATTCCCGACTGGCTCCAGCCCTGAGGGAGCTGAGTGAACAGGGTTCGCTTCTAAAGCAGATCGCGCAATCAGAGGCGCAACGGGTCTGGCTACGGGGCGAACGTAACCTTCCTGCAACTCGCTGGCCGAGTCTGCAATAGTCAGATCTAGTGTCTTTGCATTTCCCGCCGTCATGCCTTGAACGGTCATCGTGGCTAATGTTCCCGAGGGTGTGGGCGAGCCTAGAATGTATGGACCAACGGATATCTGGTCGATATACAGAGGGTTTACCGCTTCGAAGGTAATTTCATACTTAGCCTCAGTTGCGCCCGGAGGCAGCGGAATTCCGCTCAGATCAAAATAACCTTGTAGCGACGCGTCGTCGCTTCCAAATTGATCGAGACGATTGCCATTTGCATCGGTCCATCCGGTAACCGGATTCCCGTGATTCCCGCCAAAATATCCGCCTGAAACAAAGGTCGTCGTGTACTGATAAAGCGGGTTGCCGTTGGCATCGAGTGGACGCGCCACCACATTCACGCCCTGCATTCCCATTCCATTGCGAAAGCTGATCGTCCCTTGCAGGGATATAGTATTCGCCGCTGTGAGAACCTTGCCAGGAAAGCTGAACTGGTTCGCCGCTGTCACAGGATAGATGCGGTTCAACGCCGCAATATCGTCCAGCCGTAACGTGGTCGGATCGGGGATGCATTCGCCTCCGAACGAACTACAATCGCCGCTCAAAGGAAGCATCACCGGCCATCCCAGCGCGCCATTGATCTCGGTGCTTCCAGGCGACTGCGCACCGTCATTCACCTGCGAAAAATCAAGCCCAAGGATGCGCCCGAAGGCCCGCTCCAACTGGAAACTCATCATCGTCAGCAAGCTGGCATTCGTAGCGCAGCGGCCGTTCAGCAGAATGGCGCCATGGGCCATCGTCGCATCCGGATTCATCTTGTCAATCCAGACAAAGACGCCGTTCTGCCAGCAATTATCCGGCTCGCTGGCTCCCGTGCCTTCCAGCGCATCGATCACCGATCCGTCCGCGTCGAAGATCACTCCTACTGGAGTAGCCGTCGCAGTTGCCGCCACGTCGCTGGGCTGGGCGATTGCCGACATTCCACCGTTAACCACGCCGATTCCGGGCACGATGTTGGCTCCGCTCACATTCTCCGCCAACGGACCTTTGTTCATCAGTGTCACTGCCGCAGTTGGAACCGCACTCCACGTCGCCGCTGCTGCATCCACCATTTCAGTCGCCTGCTGATTGTTGACCAGGCTATTGAGAGGGCCCTGGTCAACAAAATAACCAACCTGTCCCTGCGCCCAGTGCACCGCTTGCCCCTTCACGCCGGGATTGAAGTAGCTGACTCCAGCAACAAATTTAGGGCCGCCCGCAATGCCTGTTGTAGCCGCCAGCAAGAGGGGTAGCAGGCAAACGAGAATCTTCAACCGGGAGAGTGAAGAACAGGGCAAAGTCAAGGCGCACGCCTTTGCGAAAGGAATCCGCGATGAGCCTGGGTGCTTTCGCTAATATCCACGCGCAGAGCACGCCAGCCATCACATCGACAAAGGTAGTGCGAACGTGAACTATTTCGTGCGGCAAAGATGCATGTGACGAAAGACCTGGTGCGCGTTTGGGAACACGCACCAGCACTATTCCCAAAGCGGGATACACTGCGCGTCGAGAACCCGCCATTGCTGCCGGAGACGGGGATCTAAATTTCAGGATAGAAATCGAAAAACGCATCAATGCTCATGCGGAGCTGTCCTTCGATTTCCTCGCGCGAACCCTCCAGCACATGCATGGTGACGTGGGCTTCGTGACCGTTGGCGAGTTTGAGCGTGGCGTCCTGAACCTGGGCAACTTCGCCCTCGGGCAACAACCGTAGACCATAGATAAGCGTGAGATTAGCCATGAGCCAATCTTATCCCTAAACGCGTTCCGCCGAGAGAGTCTTCAACCCGCGATGCTTGCGCAATCGCCGATTCATCGGTTCGGAGTAGAAGCGCGCCACCAGTTCTCCCAGCAGGCCCGCCAGCACAATCACTGTTAGAAACAGTACCGGCACGAGCCGCAAAGGCTTGCCCATTGCCAGAAAAATCTGGAAAACACCCAGCACGATAAACATATGCGTGAGGTAGACCTCATAACTGCGCTGCCCCATGCGCAAGATGGGCGCCAATACCAGCGATAGAAGGTTGGAGGCTCTCCACTCCGTCTGGGCCGCCACGGCAATCACCATGCACGCCCCAACCGTCAGGATGGTCATGCTCAAACCATTGCGGCCCAGTCCCCATTGATACACGTAAAGAGAAAAGAAAAGGGTGAGGCTCATGGTCGCAGTTCCGGCAATGCCCAGAGCCCACAGAGTGGCCCGCGAAAAGCGAACCCGCGCGATCAGCAGAGCCGTCAGGCAGCCGAGTGCGATGGCATCCATGCCGCCCAGGTAGGAGTATTCGCGCCAGACCTCGTTGTGGTTGAAAGCGACCGAGCGTGCAAACGGGCCGATCACCACAAACGCCAGCAGGAGCGGAACCAGAAACTTCCCCCGGCCCAGGAATCGGCAAATGAGCGGAAAGAAAAGATAGAATGTTTCCTCGACCGAGAGCGACCACAGGATGTCCCAGTTGCCGGGCAGATAATTTCTGCTGGCTTCGAGATAGTTGACGTGGAAGGTCAGCGCCGCCAGCAACGCCCGTCCCAGTCCGCCAGTTTCCTGCGAAACGACAAAATGCTCTACCCCGGCCAGGTGCAGGCTGCTCAGCACCGCCAGTAGTAGCAACAGCAGAGGTGCGATGCGCGCAAACCGGATGCGATAAAAGCCTGCAACACTGATTTGCAGCAGCGATCCCCATCGCCGCAATGTAGTTGAAGTAATAAGAAAGCCCGAGACGGCAAAAAAGATCTGCACGCCAAGCTGCCCATTCCACACCAGGGAGTAAACAAGCTGCAGCGGCAACCCCTTGGTGTAGGGCACATGGGCGAAGAGCAGTTGCATGTTGACGTGGTTCATCAGCACAAAAAAGATGGCCAGTCCGCGAAGCAGGTCCACCCCATCAAGTCGTGTCCAGTTCTGCGCGGGAGATGCATCTAAAGCCGAAAGCATGTCTTATTGTGCCTGACAAAATTAAGCGGCTATGACGAGGGGAGTGCTATGACTCCATTCCTCGCTCCTCATCTGTAGCCCAGGGCTTATGTCAGTTGCCCATCAAGCATATGAACTCTGCGGTGGGAGTAGGAGGCAGCTTCCTCGTCATGGGTAATCATCAGGATTGTTTGACCTAAGCGTTCATTCAGATCACGGAGCAGTGTGAGAACTGCTACCGAATTCTGGCTGTCGAGATTGCCCGTCGGCTCATCCGCGAGCAGAATTGCCGGATGATTAACGATCGAACGCGCAATCGCAACTCTCTGCTGCTGACCGCCCGAAAGAGCGCGAGGCTTGTGCTTCAAGCGGTCTACGATGCCCAGCAGGCTGAGGACTTCTTTGAAAGACGAGTCAAATTCGGTATCGTGACTGCCGATATATTTGACCAGCTTGATATTGTCTTCAGCGGACAGAGTGGGCAGCAGGTTGTATTTCTGAAATACAAATCCAACCGTATCTTTGCGCAGGTTGGTACGCTCTGCGTTCGTCATGTCGGATAAGTCCCTGCCGTTGATGCGGACGCTTCCACTGGTTGGCGGAGTGAGCCCGCCCAGAACACTGAAAAGTGTCGATTTGCCTGAACCCGACGCTCCCACAACGGAGATGAACTCACCCTTGTTCACTTCAAGATTGACGCCGCGAAGTGCATGTACGTTGATATCGCCTACGCGGTATGTTTTCGTTAACTGCTGCACCTGAATGATCGGAGCTTCACTCATACGAAAGCGCCTCCGTGGCATCCTGGCGAACGGCTTTAATACCCGGAACGATGGCGCCGATCAGAGAGCCCACGATAGCAATTCCGGCAGTGATAGGCCACCATCCGTACACCGTCTCCTGATACAGACCGCCTGGTGCGAAGTGCAGCATGACCCATTGCGTAAGATACGTCATCAAAATGCCTACGGCCGTACCAAGGATGGCGAGCAGAAGCGTCTCGCGCATCAACATGCTGAGGATCAAGCCAGAAGAACTTCCAACCGCCTTCAAGATTCCAATCTCTCTTGTCCGTTCGAGAACCGCGGTATACATCGCCATAAAGACCACAATGAATCCAACGATCATCGCGATTCCAATCACCACGTAGGTAAAATTGCGCAGCAAACCGAGGCTATTCACTGAGAGCATCGAGGTAAAGTACTCCATGGTAAAGATCGGATAGCCGGGATATTTTGCCCGTAGCGAATCAACCACCGATTGCGCATTACTCGGATCATCCAACCGAAGATAGATCTGGCTAAGTCGATGTGGGCTGCCTGTAGCGTCCTGCAGCGCTTTCAGCTTCACGCAGATTCGAGCAAGCTTGCCTGGTTCGTAAATGCCAGTAACGCGCCACGCATGAGCGATCAGATTGAGTGTGTCGCCAACGTGCAAATGCTTCTCTCTTGCATAAGGCTCGTCCACGATCACGTCCGTGTCTTGAACGGGCAGGCCACCTTCCAGAAATCGAAAACCGCCGCTCATCTTGGAGAACTGGTCCATATCCAACCCTGTAATTGAGTCGAACAACTCAAGTGGCTGGATGATCGTGCCGGTAGCGAGAACAACGTGGGGTTCTTTACTGAAAACGGCAGGCAGCTTGTCGCTCAAAGGGGAGGAGCTCAGGGAAGAGAGAATTGAGCTGCCCGGAGGCCGAACAAGGATATCCGCACCGGATCCGCGTGCGCGGCGGGCGGATTCGTGCAGTGTGCCATTACTGACGCCAACAAGCGTGAGGATCATTGTCACCTCTACCGCAATGGCGAAAATGCTCAATACCGTCCGAACAGGGCGATGAGCGAGATTTGCAAAAGTAAGCCTGTTAATCACGGAACTCAATTGTATCGGCTGAGGTATGGGAGTATGCAGGATCGCCTGGTCCAAGGATTGCCCGATCCAGCACAGATCTGGGAGTTTCGTAACCGCTTCGTTTAACCACCTCGTTCACCGGCCTCGCCCACCGGTCTAGCTCATCGGTCTTTGACGCGCAGCATGGGTCGAAACCATTTCTCCCGCATCAAACAGAAGCACACAGGCGAAATTAAGCCTCAGGCACAGGAGTTGAATAGGGCGATCAGCGTAACCTGTCCGATACAATCGACAGGTCAGCTCAATTCAAACAATTCTGCTCCAGGCATCAGGGAAAACAACATGGAAGAAATTCGCGATACAGTTATTTTGGGCTCAGGCTGCTCCGGCCTTACTGCCGCCATTTACAGCGCACGCGCTAACCTCAAGCCACTTGTCCTGGAGGGTCATGAGCCCGGCGGCCAACTCTCCATCACCACCATGGTTGAGAACTTTCCCGGCTGGCCAGACGGCATCCAAGGCCCGGAACTCATTGAAAACATGAAGAAACAGGCAGCTCGTTTCGGTGCTGAATTCAAGATGAGCCACCTTGTCTCGGTCGATCTGAACGTGCATCCCTTCCGCCTCAAGACTTCGAACGGCGAGATCGGCGCACGCACCCTGATCATCGCCTCGGGCGCCAGCGCTCGTTGGCTTGGTTTGCCCAGCGAACAGGCGCTCATCGGCCACGGCGTTTCCAGTTGCGCCACCTGTGACGGATTCTTCTTCAACGGCCACGATATTGCCGTGGTCGGCGGCGGCGATACGGCAATGGAAGAAGCGCTTTTCCTGACCCGTTTCGCAACCAAGGTATACCTGATCCACAGGCGTGAAAGCTTCCGCGCCTCCAAGGTCATGTTGGACCGGACGCTGTCGAACCCAAAGATCGTGATACTAACCAATACCGTCGTGGAAGAAGTGCTGGGCGTCGAAGAAAAATCGGTCAGGGGCCTGCACATCCGCAATGTCAAGACCAACGAAAAGAGCGTCCTGCCGGTTACCGGTTTCTTCCTCGGCATCGGTCATGAGCCCAACGCCAAGATGTTTCAAGGCCAGATCGATCTGGATGAAGATGGCTACATCCTCACCAAAGACAACGTCCACACCAAGATCCCTGGCGTCTATGCCTGCGGAGATGTGCAGGACCGCCGTTATCGCCAGGCGATCACCGCTGCCGGAACCGGCTGTATGGCCGCGCTCGAAGCCGAAAAGTTCCTCGAAGAACACGGCCACTGAGACAACGCCACGCAATACGTCACCACGGTTTGAAGACGAAGAAAGCGGCCGCCACGAGGCAAACTCCGGCGGCCGCATGATTCCAGCGAAGCTGCGTACCGAAGTACAGCATCGTGAACACGGCAAAGACACACAGCGTAATAATTTCCTGAATGACCTTTAACTGCACCGGGCTGAACCGCTCTGAGCCGATTCGATTGGCTGGCACCTGCAGGCAATACTCAAAGAAGGCGATGCCCCAGCTCACCAGGATCACCTTCCAAAGCGCATCCTGGCGATACTTCAGGTGCCCGTACCAGGCAAACGTCATGCAAATATTCGAGAGAATGAGCAAAATCACTGTCCACATATCAGCTAGGATAGGCCTTGACTGCGATGGGTTGTACGGGGAGCAATCTGCATGACCGAGCAGGCCGAAATCCGCAATAATCTGACGCGCCTTGAGGATTCCATTTCCGCTGCCTGCCGTGCCGCCAACCGGCCCCGTGCGGAGGTAGAACTGGTTGCAGTCTCTAAAACGCATCCAGCCGCAGCCATCGTTGAAGCCGTAGGCCTGAGGCTGCACATCTTCGGCGAAAATCGCGTTCAGGAGTTTGCAGCCAAGTCGGCCGAATTGCCGCCAGACGTGCGCCGCCAGATGCGCGTTCATCTCATCGGACACCTGCAATCGAACAAGGCTGCGAAGGCCGTAGAGGTCTTTGACGCCCTCGACACGCTGGATTCGTTGAAGCTGGCCGAACGCCTCAATGAAGCTGCCCTCTCGCTAGGGAAGCGTATGCCTGTATTGCTTGAAATCAAGCTGAGCCACGAAGAATCCAAGGCGGGCATTGTGCCCGATTCCGCCGAACTGGCCGAGCTTTTGGAACGCCTGCCGTCCCTGTCCAATCTTGATGCACAGGGCCTGATGACCATCGCCCCGCTGGACGTGCCGGAGGACGAAACCCGCGCTTGTTTCCGCAACCTGCGACTGCTCCGCGACCGCATCAGTGCCGCGCATCCCAGGCTGAATCTGCCCGTGCTTTCGATGGGCATGAGCGGCGACTTCGCGCTGGCCATTGCCGAGGGAGCAACACGCATTCGAGTCGGCACTGCGTTGTTTGGTCGCCGCGAATATCCGGCATGATTGGCCCTGCAATTCACAGCGTGATTCGCGAAACGGCAAACGGCTGCACAATCGCCGTCCGCGCTCAGCCCGGCGCAAAGAAAACTGCCATCCTCGGCATCTATGGTGAAGGCGAATCAGCCGCATTGAAGATTGCAGTTCAAGCCCCACCAATCGAAGGCCGCGCCAACGAAGCGCTGATCGCCTTCCTGGCCGGGACATTTTCAGTTCCAAAGTCGTCTATTCAATTGCTGTCAGGTGAGTCTTCACGAAGTAAGGTCTTCCTGTTGAAAGGTGTCATTCGCTCGCAGGCCGAGGGCGTCCTTGCGTCTGTGGTTGAATAACGGCTAGGCCTCATCCGTTACACTTCGATCAATCTATAGTTCGTCTTCCGCGAGGGAAAACCTGCCCATGTCGTCGCTTTACGTCATTCTATTGGTGGTTATAGCTGTCACGCTCATGGGCGTCTCGCTCTTCCGCGCATCTCTGGTCAAGACCAAGGCCGACTATCTCGTCGCTGGCCGTTCGCTGCCTGCCATCGTGCTTGTCTTTACGCTGCTCAGTTCGTGGATCGGCGCGGGTTCTCTCTTTGCCGGGGCAGAGAATGCCTACAAGAACGGTTTCGCTGCCCTCTGGCAGCCTGCAGGGGGATGGATCGGTCTGCTGTTGATCTATTTCATCGCGCCACGCGCCCGCAAATTTGCACAGTTCACCATCCCCGACCTGCTTGAAGCGCGCTATAACCAGACGGCCCGCGTGCTGGGCGTCATCGCAATCCTGTTTGCGTATGTCGGAATCACCAGCTATCAGTTCAAAGGCGGCGGCGCGGTGCTGCACCTGATCTTTCCCGGCGTGATCTCAACCAATATGGGAACGTACATCATCGCGATCTTCGTCATTTTGATGACGGCATTGGCGGGCATGTCTTCCGTTGCTTATACCGATCTGATCATCGGTTCGCTGGTCTCGGTCATCTGCCTTATAGCCGCGCCCTACCTGCTCATTCATGCAGGTGGATGGACCGGTGTTCGTGCAGCTTTGCCAGCAACGCATTTTGAGGTGCTCGGCAATCTGACCATGATGCGCGCGTTGGAATTTCTGCTTCCCACGCTGTTACTGATGCTTGGCAACCAGGCCATGTATCAGAAGTTCTTCTCGGCAAAAAGTGAGCGCGATGCACGCCGCGCAGTCGTTGGCTGGATCATCGGAACCATCGTTCTGGAAGTTGCGATCATCTCCATTGCAGTCTTCGGCTCGGCATTGTTTCCCACGGGAGAGGTCGCGAAAAACCCGAGCGAGATCATCGCCTACACCGCGCGTAACGGATTGCCTGCATTCCTCGGCGCACTGTTACTGGCCGCAGTTTTTGCCAAGGTTATTTCAACGGCTTCCAACTTTTTATTTTCCCCGGCGACGAATCTGGTCAACGATGTCTTTGTCCGTTATATCTCGCCCAACGTCGGTAACAAGCGCGTGCTGATTGTCTCTCGCCTGATGGTTGTTTTGCTCGGCTGCTGGGCGCTCTACCAGGCCGTCTACGCACAGAGCATTCTGGAGAAGATGCTCTATGCCTATACCGTTTATTCCGCCGCGCTGACACCGGTTATTCTCGCCGCGTTTTACTCGAAACGTGTCACTGCCTGGGGCGCCGTCGCAGCCATCGCTACGGGCACAGTCGTCACTGTCACATGGGATTTGCCAGCGGTTCGTGGCCTGTTCCCAGCGATCATCTCACAGCGGGACGCGATCTTTCCAGCGCTCATCTCGGCCGTTGCCGCCTTGATTCTCGTGAGCCTGTTTACGCCCAAACCAAGTGCTGAGCAGCTAGCTAAATTCGCAGGGTAACTCTATGCCTGTTGCGCAACTGACCTTAGACGTCCGCATCGAACACGCCCGTTCTCTCAAGGATCGAAGGCAGGTCGTTCGCTCCTTGAAAGACCAGCTTCGCCAGGGATTCAACATCTCTGTCGCGGAGCTGGACGAGGCCGTCACCTGGCAGAGCGCTACAATCGGGATTGTCGGCATCTCCAATTCGCGCGATTATTTGCGTGGCCAGATGGAAGAAGTCGAGCGCGCAGCAGCCCGCATGATTCACGAACTGGGTGCAGAGCTTGCCGACTCCTGGTGGGATTTTATTGAAGGCGAAGCCTGACGCGCTTGCAGCATAGGTGCAGGTGAATCAGGCTCACTCCTGATATTCAGGGCGAGCCTTTCTCGACAGCGTTTTGATGTGATTGGCAAGTTCAATCGTCATGTAGTGGTTCAGCTTCGCGTCGAAGTCTTCCCAATCCTTGCGAAATAACGCTCGGCAAATTTCCTCAAAGCCCGCAGCATTGCCGCACATCGCGCTCAGAAAACGATATGTAGCCTCCAGCGAACGGCGAACACGATCCGCCGGACCGGAGTCACGCCTGGCCATCTCAACCAGCTTGCGAAGAGCCACGGAAGCGCCGCCCGGCTGCGATTCCAGCCACTCCCAATGGCGCGGCAGCAGCGTGACTTCGCGGGCGACCACGCCTAATTTTGGCCGACCGGCTTTACGGATCGGCTCTGGTTCTGGCGGGGAGTTACCGCCTATTATCTTCGCGGGATCGGGCGAAGTTGGATCGAACTCTTCGCCATCATCGTCGTAAAAGGCTCGGGTAGGCGATGTTTCCCGCTGGGCCATGGTCTTTCTTACGATTTCGCGGACTTCGGTTTCGGTGCCTCGCGCTAGCACTCCGAAACTTTCAAAGACGGTGCATTGACGTTCGTTGGGTGATGTCACGGCTGAATCAATCCCTTTCATTGAATTAATATCCGGGTAAAATCAATTACGATTCAAATAATACCCGGGTATTAATGTCAGATGCAAGAGTTTTATCCGGATATAAATTTTAAATTTGCCCGGATAATATTCTTCATAAAGGAGATCGCTCGTAATGCCGGTTCGATGGTCAGATTCGGTGAATCTGGCTAATCAGGTGCCAGTGTATTGAGAACCAGCTTAGAAATACGCAAGCCAGCGCAACCAGGGTGAACTTGAGTTTGGTGATCCAGCGTAGGTCACGGGACCAGACTGCGATTCCCGAGATCACAGCCAGAAAGCTCAGGAACAGCAGCAGGCCGATGACGCAGTTGAGCGCGAAGAAATAGGGCGTCCAGCCAGGGCTGGGCGGCATTATGTCATCTCCCTGGGAGGCAAAAAAACTAAGGATGCTGAGGAACAGGAAGACCCAAAACCAGGCCGCAAGTTTTGCTCCGGTCGAGAGCCAGGCCGTACCTGGTTGAGGCGCTGGGCGAGGGCGTTTGCGCAGGAAGATTCGATGGCCGAGGCGGATGATCGTTGCGAGCACGACGGCGATCAGAATGGCAAAGCTTCCACCCAGGAGCGGAAAGATCAGGTCTCCGTTTTCAAACCAGGAAACGCGCTGATCCTGTTCGCCTGCGAATTCATTGGCGAGACGAACGACTTTACCGTGCTCATCGCGAATCGCAAAAATACGCTGCTGGTCGCCGACCGCTTGCCACAGGTCTTTCCCGATGGGTTTGAATTTGACGTCATGTCCGCGCAGGTCTTTGACGTCGTCCTCGACCAGCTCGCCATCTTTGTTGATTGTGACACTGCTTTGGCTGATCAGTGCGGCGATGCGGAGTTTGGTGCTGTCGGCGCGTCGTGTCGGTTGGTAGGCGCCTTCGACGGCTTCGAGTTCCTTCCGCGAGAGCGTCAGAAAATTCTGTTTGAGTGTCGCTGGAAAGTAGCGGTCGGAGAACATGCGGATGATCTCGGGGCGCGCGTGGCCGCGGCTGCCGACGGAGTTGAAGGAGACGAAGAGCACCAGCTTCTGCGTGGGTTCAACTGCGAAAAAACTGTGAAAAGCGGTGAGGTCGCCGCCGTGTCCAATCCAGCGAAGGTTGTTGCGCCACGTCTGGTAGAAGCCCATGCAGGCGGCAGGCATATCCTTGCTGGTGCGGAACTGGGGCGTCCACATGGCAGCAACAGTTTCGGGCTTCAGAATGCGTGTGCCGTCGAGTTCGCCGCCGTTGAGCAGCGCCTGCCCGAGCCGGCCCATGTCCGGGGCAGTTGAAGAGAAACCGCCTGCGCCAACGGGATTAAAAACTTCAAAGCCCTGCGGCGGTTTTTGCGTGTCGGCAAAGTAGCCTTCCGATACGGCAAAGCCTTTTGGGGCCGGTTGATAGAACGTCGAGTGCATCATCCTTAGCGGCAGATAGATGTGGCGCCTAGTGTATTCCTCAAAAGGCTCTCCGCTCACGCGCTGCACGATGTAGCTGGCCAGGCCCACGCCGTAGTTGGAGTAGCCCGGAATTGTGCCCGGCGGGAAGATACGATTCGGCTGGTTCTGAATGAGGTAGTCGCGCAGCGAGATTTTGTACTTCTGGTTGGTGGTGACGACGAGATTGGAAACCTCCTCAAAGCCAGCGGTGTGGGTCATCAGGTTGCGCAGGGTTACGGGTTTGCCAAAGGCAGGGCGAATCTGAAAGTCGAGATAGCGATTGACATCCGTATCGAGGTCCAGCTTGCCTTGCTCCTGAAGCTGCATGATCGAGATCCAGGTGGAGAGCTTTGAGATGGAAGCGAGCCGGAAAACAGTGCTGGCTGGATCGACGGGTGTTTGCTTTTTTATGTCCGCGTATCCATATCCTTTTTGCAGCAGCACCTGTCCATCTTTCATGACCAGTACACTGGCTCCGGCGATGTCACTTCGCTCCAGTTGCAAGGGCAGGATGCCGTCGAAGAATGCTTCCAGGTCTGCTGAGTCGAGCGTATGCGCCGTGGCGGGAACAGTCGGTACTGGCTGCGCCGGGGACGCCTGGCTGGATGGAGCTGCCTGGAGCTTCGGTTTTGGCAAGGCAGGCAGCGGGCTCGGCGTGGGAGCCTGAAGTGCGAAGACAGCGGTGCAGGGAAGAAGCAAAAGTGCAGCAAGCAATTTGAGCATGGATGCTCCTGAATGCAGAATAGGAAGGAGTATAGCAGCGAGGTTGACGCGCCGATTTACCTGTTCGCTGGCGGTGCCCATTCGTTGACTGTCCAGAGGCCGGGGATCCGGTAAACCGGGGTTTCGATGGTTCTGGAGGCAGGGCTCTGGTATGCTAAGAGGTTTACCCGGGAGGAATACTATGGCAGAACCAAGATCGCGTGTGTACCATCGAAACCGGGTTGCGGAGAGCCTGCGAGAGGAGATTGGAACGATGCTGGAAGGCCAGCTTTCCGATCCTCGCATTGCGCTCTGTTACGTGACGGAAGTGGCGATGAATCCCGGCTCGAAATCGGCGCGGGTGTATATCGCGGTGGATGGCGGCGAAGAGGCAGAGAAGCAGACGATCGATGCGCTGCTGGCAGCACGTGGTTTCATTCGCCACGAACTGCTGGAGCGGCTGGGAATGCGCCGCGTACCTGATCTCAGCTTTCATGTGGATCGTTCCGAGAAGTTTCAATCGCGCATCGACGAGTTGCTGGGCCGCGTAAAAAAGCGCCAGAAACCCGCTGCCGATGCGCCCCTGGATGTGACGGCTGATGCTGGCCTTGCACCGAAGACACCGACTGCGGAGTAAAACTGATTTCTATGGCGAGCCCCCAACCCATTCGACCAGACCGCTCAGAGAGACCTCCTCAGGGAGGATATTCCGATGCTCAGCCACCGGAGGTAACCGCAATTCTGGATGCTCTCCGCGACGGCGAGCGGTTTCTCGTCTGTTCCCACTCGCGGCCAGATGGCGATGCCGTCGGTTCGATGCTGGCAATGGGAATGCTGTTGCAGCAGATGGGCAAGCGAGCCGACCTGGTAACCGCAGACCGTGTTCCGGCGGTCTATCGCAGCCTGCCGGGAGCCGATGCCATACGCACAGTGATGCGTGTTCACGGACCCTATGATGCGGTGATTCTACTGGAGTGCGATGGCATTGAGCGTACGCGCCTGCGCGGGCTGGAACCGATGTTTCTCATTAACATCGATCACCATGCGAGCGGCAAGGACTTTGGCCAGCTCAACTGGATCGATCGTAATGCCTGTTCGGTGGGCGAGCTGGTGCATCGCCTGGTGCGGGTCGCTGGCGGTACGGTAACTGCCGAGATGGCAACCTGCCTGTACACAACGCTGCTTACGGATACGGGCGGCTTCTGCTACGGTGGCATTCAGGCAAGCACCTTTGCGCTGGCAGGCGAACTGACTGCGGCGGGCGCTGATCCCGTGCGGATTGCTCGCGATATTTATTTCGCCAATCCCATGTCGAAGATGATGCTGCTAGGCACTGCCTTGAGCACTCTGCAGCGCGACGAGGCCAACGGAGCAATCGCCTGGGTGTCGATTCTGCATGAGGATATGGTTCGCTGCGCAGCGGTGGAAGAAGATTGCGAAGGTGTGGTGAACTACGCACTTTCGATCGCGGGGATAGAAGCTGCGGTCTTTCTGCGCGAACTACCCGAGGGACGCATTCGCCTGAGTCTGCGCAGCAAGATTGGAAAAGATGGAAATAGTATCAACGTGGCGGCTATCAGCGAACGTCTGGGTGGCGGCGGGCATGAGAACGCCGCCGGCTGCACGCTGGATGGTCCGCTGGAAAGCGCTACGGAGCAGATTCTTTCGGCGCTTCGTGCGGCCATGCGATAGGCAGAGCCACGGGCAGCGTAGTTTTAACATGTTGCAGTAACACGATTTATCATTGCAGGGGCTGGATCTGGTAGCCTTTGAAGATTGGGCCCATTCCCCTATGAGGCCAGGAAAGTTTTTACACTGAGACCGGTAGATTGAGCCTGAACCCAGTGGAGATGCCTCTGCCACAGCCCACCTCGTCCCCTCTCCCGCGATTGCGGCTCCCCTCGGCAGCTCTCTGCTGGGAGGTGGTCAGCCTCATCGCTTTTACAACTTTTTTTGTTTTATACGGTGTAACCCCCTTGCTGGGCGGCGCCGGGCTGGGTCTGGTGGGGGCGGATGAGCCGCGTTACGCGCAGATTGCGCATGAGATGCTGCAGAAGCTCAACCATGCGCATACCATTCGCGAACAACTGAGCGCCTGCGTCACGCCCTATCTCTATGGACGGCCGTGGCTTGAGAAGCCTGCGCTTTACTACTGGCGCGCGATGTTCGTCTTTCGCGATTTTGGTGTTTCGGACTGGGCGGCTCGGCTGCCTTCGGTTAGTTTTGCGTTGTGGCTGGTGGGGTTGACGTACCTGCACATGCGGCGCTTCCGGCGAGGCGGCCATCTGGACGCGGCGCTGATCATGGCCGCCTGTGTCGGCATTCTGAGCTTTTCTCGCGGCGCTTCGACTGACATGCAACTGGCCGCCCCGTTATCCATCGGCCTGCTGGGCTGGTACGCGTGGTACGAGACCAAGTCGAAATTCTGGCTGTTCGACATCTACTTTTTTACGGCGGTTGCGACGCTGGCTAAGGGGCCTGTAGCTCCGTTCCTGGTGTTCCTCATCATTGGGTGCTTTGCCGCTCTGCGCCGCGAGTGGTGGATTCTCAAGAAGTCGCTCTGGTGGCCCGGAGTTCTGCTCTACTTCGCGATTGTGCTGCCGTGGTTTATCGCGGTGCAGCACCAGAATCCGACCTTCTTCCGTGAGTTTTTCATGGAGCACAATCTGGAGCGCTTCGCGACCAACCGCTACCAGCACGAGCAGCCAATTTACTACTACCTGATCGTGGTGCTGGTGGCTACGATGCCGTGGACGGTGATTGCTCTGCGTTCGCTGGTGGATGGAGCGAGCAAGTCGGTGATCGAGTGGCGGATTCGTCATTCCTCCGCGGAAAAGGTCTACCAGAGTCAGCCCGGAGATGCTTTTCCGGAGTTCCTGGTGCTGTGGGCTCTGATTCCGATCCTGTTCTTTTCCCTGTCGCAATCCAAGCTGCCGGGCTATATTCTGCCGTCGATTCCGCCGATCACGATTCTTACCGGGGATTATCTTTTCCGTTGCAGGGATAAGGGACTTCAACGCTGGATTCTGCTGGGGCACGCTCTGCTGGTGGGGATCGTTACGGCTGCTGTGCTGCTGTTGCCCTGGTTTGTGGCTCACGGCACCAAGGCTGCGCCTCCCGCCAGGGCGATGGTGGTTGCCGGGCTTACGGCTCTATCCGCGGCAGTGCTGGTTCTGCTGGTGGTATATCGCTGGGGAGTAGCCAAACTACGCGTGGCAACCTGCTCGGTCATGGTGGTACTGCTGCTATTCCTGTACGGAGTTGGGCCGGTCCTATGGATTCCCGGCGTCGAGTCAAGCAAGCATACGATCGAGTTGCTGGACCGCACTTACTCTGCGCGGCCGCTTGCAGAGCGGTTGACGAAGATTGTGCCGGACAACGAGACGGTTGCGGTCTTCCGTGTTCGACGCGATATGGAGTACGGACTGGCCTTTTATCGCAACCATGCCGTGGCCAATTATGACGAGGTCGGCGTGCCGCCGGAGGAGCACATCCTGGTGGTGCGGATGGCGGGTAAGAATGGTGTGGATCTCGGTTCGCCTGCGGCTTTGAAGGAATATCTGGAAGGCCGCAGATATGAGTCGCTTTTCAGTTGGCCAGAACAGGAATTGGAAGTCTATCTAGTAGGCCCCCGCTAGAGTCTGAACTCAAGATCCAGGCGGGTTATCCAGGATTGGTCCGGGAAATTGCTGCTGTACACAGGCACTCCGCATTCGGCGGGAATCTGCGGTATGCTTTTCCCAAACATCTGCCTGGATGTTGCAACGCCTGAAGTGTCTTTGAATCGTTGCATCTTCGCGGGGCATCGGTCAGGATGGGGCGACCAAGGTAAACCCGAGGCATTGGCTATGGCTTCCAGTCTTTCGCACGAGATCCTGGATCTGCGACACTTTGCCGCACCGATGCTGCGTCCGGTGCTGGAGGCGGAGAGCGCCGTGTGGCGCGAGCGCCTCAACTGGGACTATCTCGCCTCCGCGAAACTCCTCCTGCAATATCTCGACTCACGTTCTCTGCCCGGATATGTGTCCGTTGATGCAGGGCGCGTCACGGGGTATATTTTCTGCGTATATGAAGATAGCAAAGCAGTTATCGGCGACGTGTTCGCGCTGCCTGCCAGGGCTGACGCGCTGGAAGCGTCAGGACTGGAAGCGACTGGGCAAGAGGTCGAAGAGAGCCTGTTACAGCGCTTGCTGGAACTGCTGCTGCATTCTCCCGGCGTAGACCGAATCGAGTCCCAACTACTATTGCATCCTGCTGGGGCGCATTCTAGCGTCTTTCGTCAGGCGGGCTTTGAGGAGTATCGGCGACTTTACCTCAGCCGAAGCCTGACCGGCGAAATAGTCAACCCAACGACGGAACAGGCGGCCCTCTCTGAAAATCTGGAGTTGCGTCCGTGGCAGGATTCAGACCTGAACGCTGTCGGAGCCTTGATTGCGGAGGCATATCGCGATCATCCGGACAGCCGCATCAACGATCAGTATCGGACGGTGCAAGGAGCACAACGTTTTTTGCATAACATTGTGCGATTTCCGGGATGCGGCGTATTCGTTCCACAGGTGTCGCATGTAGTCGTCAAGCGTGGCCGCCGGGAGCCGGTGGCGCTTCTGCTGGGCTCGCGGGTGAGCGCGCATTGCGGCCACATTACGCAGATCTGCGTACATCCGGAGTATCGCCGCCAGGGGCTGGCCCGGCTGCTGCTGCGGGTTGCTGCGATGCAGTTCCAACGATTGGGAATGACGGAATTGACCCTGACTGTAACGGAGTCGAATCTGCAGGCAGTGGGGCTGTATGCGGATGAAGGATACAAGCTGGTTCACAGCTTCAATGCCGCTGTCTGGGTGAGACGGACAGCGGATAGGGACTGGGGATTTGCTATCAGGGAATAATGCCTGGGGACGGATTTGTTCTTCTATCCCCTGTTTCCTGTTTTCCGTCCCTGCTTCAGCGCGCGATGAAGAACATCAACCAGCTTATGACGATGGCCGACCCCGCGAAGAGCGCGAAGCATCCAGCTCCGTAGCGGAGCATCCGTGCGGGAGCTGTGCGCTGGGTGATTCCAAAGACGACCGATGTGAAGAGCGCAAAGAGCAGAACTGCTGTGAAGTGAGAGGGTGAGAAACTCATCGCTTCCTCCCTGTTGCCAGGTTGTGCGCATCCACGGCGGCAATGACATTCAGCAGGCCGGCAACGACGATGAAGCGGGTGCCGTAGTCGGCGGTGGTCACCTGGATAGTGTCCGCACCAAGACCGAGCTGGCGGCTGATGAGATAAATTAGTCCGTTGCCCAGATCACCGGCAAGTCCAAGCATATCGAGAATGTCGTGCGCGCCAGTGTAGAGCTTGCCCTGCATGGCGATTCCGAGAAAGAACATGCCGCCGATGGAGGCCAGCAGCAGTGCTCCGCGACCCCACTTGCGTTGCAGGAAGTGTCCCGCACCGGGGATGAGCCAGCCAGCAAGCAAGGGGCCGTATTGGAAGCCAGTAGCAGTTGCGGCCTTAGGGGTCGATGTCGCCATTTGTACTTATTTTACCTCAGCGTTGCTGCCCTATTGATTTCATTGTAAGGAGTTACGCTGTGGCAACGATGTTTGTTCCCGGGTTGGAGACCAGGGCTGCTTGAAATGCGACGTTTAACTGCTCTATCGCCTCTCCCGCTACCGGGTTCATACAACAGATGGACCCAGGTAGCAGAAGAGACCTTGTTACGTCAGCTCATCTCAGAATTCATAACGGAGACTGAATTGAATTTGACGCTCTGAGGAGTAGGTGTTTCCTTTCTGTGTCACCTGACCGAATGTACCGCTGGTTGGGTTGGTATCCGGCGTATCGAGGTTGGGGTGGTTGGTAAAGTTGAAAGCCTCTGCTTTAAAGGCGACCACGTGATTGTCATGTCCTGGAATCACATGGAAGTTCTTCAGCATGGCGATACTCCAACTCTGGAATCCAGGCCCGTATATCTCGTTACGAGTCCCTCGTGGAGCAAGTGTTCCGGGCGCGGGCTGTGCAAAGGCCGTCGGATCGAACCAGGCAGCGCCGTTTCCGTTTTCGGTGAATTTCTTGGACACATGCGGAGTCCGGGTCATATCCCAAAGCTGCGTACCTGCTCCCGGTCCAACACCGGCGAAGTCATCGCCTGTCCCGACTGAGAAAGGTTCGCCTGTCTGGGCCTGCGTCGTTCCGGAGAGCTGCCAGTTGCCGACAGCGCTGCGCAACATGCGGTTATCCAGGTGGTTGCCGTAGGTGATATCCCACACGTAGTTGATGACCAGCACATTGCGAATATCGAAGTCGCTTGGTCCGTAGTTCGGGTTGCGATCGTAATAGTTCGGCAGTTCATAGCCAGGGCTGGAGCCAAAGTCCATGCTCTTCGACCAGGTATAAGCAACGCCGAACAGCAGGTGGTTGGTCATACGCCGTTTCAGATCCACCTGCATCGCGTGGTACATGGAGCTTCCGGCATTCGTGTCTTGCAGGATGGCAGAAAAACCACGGTACGGCCGCAGCGCATCCTGTGAGATAACGCCTGGATTGGCCTGCACTGTTCCGGGACGAAGCTGGTTAACCTCGTCGATCTGCGAAAGATGAAGACCACGGCGCCCAACATACGAAAGAGTGAAGGTTCCAAACTTTGGAATCTCCTGTTCGACTGCCGTATTCCAGCTCCAGGCATTCGGATCAGGGAAGTCGTATGCCTGCGAAGAGAGCGAAAGCGGAAGAGCGTTGACACCTACACCGCCCGGGTTATCCACACTGCCGGCAGTCACTGTAGAACTGGGTTGGAATGGAGCATTGCCTCCAAGCTGTACCGAGTCGCTGATGCCAATACGCTGTACGAATCGCCCACCGCCTGCACGAATGACCGTGAGTGGAGCTATGTGATAAGTGATACCGATGCGAGGCTGGATATTGCTCCAGGTCGTTTTTGAGTACCCAGGACCAAAACCGCGGAAGAGCCGGTTGAACTGTCCGTTGAGAATATCGGGCGGTACATGACCCTGAGCAGACGATGGGAACCCGCCGCCCGGAATCACAATTCCGTTGTATGGATCGCCGCCTGTCAGTTCACCCGTGGTCGGATTGACTACCGGAGCAAGCGAAGGATCCCACGACTGTTGACTGAAGACAGACTGGTTTCTCCACAGCGCATAGAACGGCTGCATCATGCTGTAGCGAACGCCATATTCAAGCAGTAGTTTTGGGGTAGCATGCCAGCTATCCTGGGCAAAGATTTCACCCATATTGCCACGAAAGAGCGTGTAAGATTTCTGCCCGATTTCACCGTAAGTATCGAAGAGCCCAAGTGCTGCATTTCCGACCGCTGCTCCGGATGTCGGATGACCGCTGCGAGTATCGGTGAAGTTGAACTGACCGTTCTGGTTGTTGGTAGATCCAGGCGTCGTACTGCTAACGCTGATCTGGTCGAAGTTGTTCTCTCCTGACCGCTCCCATAGACCGCCAAATTTCAGCGTATGAGATCCCATCACCTTGGTCACGCTATCCGCAAGCGTAGTGATCACGCCGCCCGAGTGCGATGGATACGGCCCTCCATCCAGGGTCGTGAAGTTGGCAAGATCGATTGTCGGAATCTTGTTCGGAACCAGTTTCTCCGTCGCAGGATAGATGTATGGATAATCGATTCCATAGAGTGTGCGGTTAAAGAGTCCGTTGGATTCGTCGTAGCTGATGGTGATGTGATCCGCCGAAGCAGAGAACGTCGCCTCGTTGACCATGGTCGGGGAGATCGTCCACGTGTAATGCAGAACTCCAACCTGGTTAGGCCAATGCCATCTTTGCGGCGTGCGGTCAAAATTTCCAGCAAAGGGATTGACGTAATCATAGTTATAGTTCAACAGACTAAAACGAATGTGATGCGCGTCTTTCGGAACATAATCCAGAACCAGTGTGTCCTTCCTCTGGTCCTGCGGATAGGGTGCCTGTTCCTGCCAGTTGTAGCTGCTGCTATCGGCATTCGGTGCCGGATAGGCGTTGAGCAGCGCGAGACCATTGGGGCTAAGCTGGCCCGGAGTAATAACGTTGCCGTCATAGGGTGTGCCAGTCGTCGGATTCGCCAGTTGCACTACATTCTGGTAAAAGATGTTGGCGCTCAGAAGCTCGCTGAAGTTTCCCTGCCTCATCAGCGTCGTTGGAACCTTGCCTGTCTGCGTCACCGTCTGCCGGTAGCGAAGATATTCCTGCCCTGCAAGGAAAAACAACTTCTGCTTGGATGTATTGAACAGATGGGGTATGGTGACGGGTCCATTCAGATTCCAGCCAAACTGGTTGTAGCGGAAGGGTTGTGGATGTTCGCTCAAGGCCGGCTGATCGGACTGGTTGCGCCCCCACGTGTTGGCATTCAAGAAGGAGTTACGGAGATACTCGTACACGATGCCGTGATACTCGCTGGCCCCGCTTTTTGGAACCATACGAATCATGCCGCCTGAGGTTCCACCGTACTCGGCAGGATAGCCCGTAGTGAGGATCTGCACCTGCGAAGTCGAGTCCACATCGGCCACGCCAATCTGCGTGCCGTTGCCTCGAGTACGAATCATCGGTGCGCCATCCAACGTCAAGACACTTTCATTGGCGCGTGCGCCGTTGATCGTAGGCCCGCTGAAATCAGGAGCGAAGTTGAACGAAGAGATAGCAGCATTCCTGGTAACGCCAGGTTCAAGCTGTGAGAGATAAAGTGGATTGCGTCCATTCAATTGGATCGTCTTCACCTGCTCGCTCGTTACGAGTTGACCGGACGCTGCGGATTCAGTCTGCAATGTATTTGCATCCGCTTCAACTGTCACCGTCGCGCTCGTATTACCTGGCTTCAGCACCAGATCGATCCTGCTGCCGATGTTTGGATCGAGCCGATTTCCACTGCGAACCGCGGTTGCGAAGCCCTCGGCTTCAGCGCGTATCGTGTAACTTCCCGGTGCAAGGTTCGTGATGGTGTACGCACCACTGCCATTGAGCGTGGTCGAGCGTTCTGCGCCCGTCGCATCATTACGAATTGTAACTTTAGCGTTGGCAATCACTGCTCCACTGCTATCGGTTATCGTGCCGGATACCGAAGATGTGTCAGATTGCGCATAGGAGAAATGAGTGTTGAGTATAAGTAGCAAGCACAAGGTAAAGAGCGAAAACAACCAACGAGCAGATTTACTCCTGATTCGAGTATGCATATAGCCTCCAGGGGGAATGGGGCGGAAAATTGTTATACATAACGGCGTAAATATATCTGCGACGACTATGTAAGAAAAATCTCCGCAATCAGCCTTTTATTTGTGCTTTGATATGGTTGTCAAGGGGGTAAGTAACCGGCTAACCCTAAGCAACAGTTAGAGAATAAAATGCAACAAATGCGGAAGCACAACAGGAAGCCTAGTCATCATCGAGCAACTAGTTAAATATAACTATGTATAACTCAATCATTAGCATGAGATCGAGACGCGGTAATGACTTGTGAATAACTATGCTTTTAAATTTCTTATACCGATTGTTTTAATATTTACGGAGGTTGTCCTATCCGTCGAACAGGAAATAGCTTTCCGAAACCTTCTCACCGCTCGGATGCATGCCTGAGTCAAAGGCGCTTGGAGCACGCATCCAGATATGCGCATGCAACGAAGATGAGTTCTTGCAGCAGTGTATCGAATTGCTTTTCCGGCGCGGTGGATTCAAGCAATCTCCGGCTGACTCCGGTCATCGCTCCCTGGAGCATCGCAGCGATGAGTTGCGGATCTGTCGTAAACGGTTCGCGGGAGGTCATCAGCATTTCGACGACCGCCTTATTGAACCGGCGTCCCATCTGCTGCACGATCTTCGCTCCATCTACATCGGAGCTTACCGAGTAGAGAGCGACGCTCGTCTTCGCATCCCTCATCTTGGCTTGAAGAAAAGCAGTGATGAGAGCGGTGGCCATCTGCGAAAGTGTTTTACCTCTTTGCTGAAGACAGGCGAGCTCGACGGCTGCAAGTACTTCATCGAGATGACGTCTCAACGCGGCCTGTAAAAGCGCGCTCTTGTTTGGGAAATATTGATATAAAGTTCCAACGGACACCCCTGCCCGCAGGGCTACTCTTGTTGTGGTCAACCGCTCTTTTCCAACATGGAGCAAAACCTGAAGAGTAGCCTCAAGAATGGCCTCGACGCTTGCCGTCGAACGCGCTTGAACGGGCGATTTACGGGGCTGCAGGGAGACTTTGGATAGCTGTGGCAAATGCGAACTCCTAAACTGAAGCTTTCTTCATCTAATCACATAGAAACGGATCAAATAAACGGACCAAAGGAGAAACAGAATGACGAATCAGATCAGCCTGGGCGGTAGCTTTACGTTCCCAGGTACTTCGATGACAGTGAATCGCATGGGCTATGGCGCGATGCAACTTGCCGGTCCGCATGTGTGGGGTCCGCCGCGGGATGTCGATGCTGCGATTACAGTGTTGCGAGAGGCGATTGAGGCTGGCGTAAATCACATCGACACCAGCGATTTTTATGGTCCGCATGTCACCAACCAGATCATCAAGCAGGCTCTTCATCCCTACAGGGATGGCCTGGTGATCGTTACCAAGGTTGGCGCTCGCCGAGGTGACGACAAGTCGTGGATTCACGCTCTTTCGCCGCAGGAGCTGACCGATGGCGTGCACGACAATCTTCGCAATCTCTGCCTCGACGCATTGGATGTCGTCAATCTCCGAGTTGGAGGAATTATGGGGCCATCCGAGGGCTCAATTGAAGAACCGCTCACTGTACTTGCCGAACTCAAGCGCCAGGGATTGATTCGCCATCTGGGCCTCAGTAACGTCAGCCCGGGTCAGTTAGCCGAGGCGCAGGCAATTACAGAGATCGTCTGCATTCAGAATCTGTACAACGTTGCACAAAGGAGCGACGACGCCTTTATCGAGGACCTCGCAGCGCAGGGCATAGCGTACGTGCCGTTCTTCCCGCTGGGAGGGTTCACTCCGTTGCAGTCGTCGAAACTCGATGCAGCGGCCGCGTCGCTGCAGTTCACGCCAATGCAGGTTGCGCTTGCATGGCTTCTGCAGCGCTCACCGAACATGTTGTTGATTCCCGGCACATCTTCAACCGGACATCTCCGCGAAAATCTCAAGGCCGCGTCGTTGCAGATTCCTGTTGAGATAATCGCAGAGCTGGATTCAATAAGCGCAGGTGACAGAACTGGAGACAGTGCGCTGTAAGGGCGCGCCACCCATTGCAGGGGGCTTAAAACACATGCTGCTCAGGCGCGCAATTGGTGTTGGAGCGATCCACCAGGATCGTTTCAGCACCGCCGTCGGAGCTGAATGTGAGCGAGCACACGTGCCAGATTTTGTTCTGCTGCTGGCCCCACTCGATGAGCTTTCCCTGGCCGTGCGAACCAGCCAGCGGAATCTCCAGGTGGGCGTTGCCGTTGCCATCCATCGCAACAACACTGCCGCGAATGCGCCAGCCCGGCTGCATGGGAAGACCGATCTGCGCAGCCATCACAGGCGAGCTCTGCGCCGCGTAGATCGCCGGTTCTGCGGCTGAGCGGTTCAGGCTGCTGTGACGGAAGAACAGCAGGGCACAGAGCGCAAGCAGCGGGCAGGTAAAGACCAACGCAATGATCTGCGCGTTGCGTTGAGATTTTGAATTACCTGCCACGTAAGCTTCCCCGAGCGTTATTTAGATGCGGACCAACTCCTGCTGACGTGGGCCGGTGACCCAGGCTTTCCCCGGCGAGGTGAGCATGTTGACTTCGCTGCGGACGCCGAACTGCGGATGGAGTCCGAATTGGAAATCAGGCGGCAGATAAATTCCTGGTTCCACAGAGAAGCAGGTGTTGGGCAGGATCAGGCGCTCGTCGTGAGTTTCAAAATTGTCGAGATGCGCGCCGGAGCCGTGAAGTTCGATCGCGATATTGTGGCCGGTGCGATGGGTGAAATACTCGCCGAAGCCAGCCCTGTGGATCACTTCGCGAGCCGCGTCATCGGGCTCGTAGCCGTGGAGCGGGCGGTTGGTACTGAACGCTTGTTCGACAACGGAGATAGCTGCGTCGCGCGCATCGCGGACAGCAGTGAAGACCTGCTGCTCCAGCGCAGTAGGCTCGCGGCCTATGACGCCGGTCCAGGTGATGTCGTAGTGAATGCTGTTGGGCACATCCTTACGACCCCAGATGTCGATGAGCAGAAAATCCCCGTTTCGAATTGGTTTCGAATTGGCGGCGGTGGGCTCGTAGTGCGAGTCGGCGCTGTTGGGGCCTACGCTGACGTTGGGACCGTTCTCCCAGGTGAGTCCCTCGCGACGCATGGCCTCTGAAAACCACTGCACCATATCGAACTCGGTGATGCGACCCGGGTTGCCGGAAGCCGGATGAAGCACGCGGCCAATCTCGCGAAAAGCCTGCGCAAGAATAGCGTCAATAGCGCGTTCCGCAGCGGAGTGGCTGGCGATCTGGTCGGCAGTCAGGACCGCCTCAAAGTGGCTGACCAGGTCGGCAGAGCTGACAATCTCCTTGCCGAGGCTGCGCAGAAATTCAACAGTACCAGCATCGACCATCGACACATACATGATGGCGTTGCGCGGCGAGTATTGCATGGCCAGACGTCGCGTATCCGCGAGCATCGTATCAAGGCCCTTGGCAAGCTCCTGCCAGCTTGAGTATTGCCCTTTCGTTCCGGGGAGCGTATCCAGACGCCCCGCTTCAATGCGATGGACCAGTTTGCGCGGCTCGCCATTCGCAGGGATGAGGTAGTACCAGCGACGAGTGACGTGCGCGTGCGGGTCAAGCCCGAGAATGCGTGAGGCAATAGGATCCCGATGATGGTGGTCATAGAAGAGCCAGCCGTCGAGGGAGGCTTCGCGAAGGGCTGTCTGAATCGCTTCAAGCTGCATGGGAAAAGAATACGGCATTTGCCCACCCTCAGAAAGATGCGCTCCTGCACTACAAACTGGAAGGCTTTTCTGTAGAGCGGCTCATGCGATTTTTGCTGGCACTCGGGCAGGATGTGGAGAAAGTGGTGAACGCCAAGCCGCGATCGTGATCCGCTCGAATTGCGGATAAGGCAGCCTGACTGGTTGGTGCACCTTGCATCCGCAGTAAAGAATACGGCGGACGCAAGGCAGATTTGCAGCGGTGTTGATTTTAAAAAGTTACAGAAGCAGCGCGTGGTGAAATGCCGCTAAGCTCTGCGGCCCGGGCTTCAGCGTAGGCTGCGGCCCCCAGCAGGGCAGCGCGGCTCTCAAGAATTACGCGAACCGGCATGTTGATAAGCAACTGGCTCAAGCGTCCCTTATCGGTAAAGGAGCGCATGAATGTACCGTCCTTCAGCTTTTCAAGGATTCGTGGAGCGATGCCGCCGCCGATGTACAGTCCGCTGATTGAGAGCACCTTGAGCGCCAGGTTGCCTGCTTCAGCACCATAGGCCGAGACGAACATATCCACCGTTTTCTCGCAGATTTCACTCTTCGAGGCAAGGCCCAGCTCGGTGATGACGGCATTGGGATCTTCGCTGGCCATGCGGTCACGCAGCCATGCTGGCTCTTCCATGCCGCGCACGTCGCGCAAAAAGTCGTAGATGTTGGTGAAGCCCATGCCGCTGACGACACGCTCAAAGCTGATACGGCCGTTGTACTTCTGCTTGAGAAAGCGCAGCAGGTCGATCTCATCTTCATTGCGCGGTGCGTAGTCGGAGTGGCCACCTTCGGACGGCATAGGGATGTGCTGCTTGCCGTTCCAGATCAGGATGCCTTCTCCAAGGCCGGTACCGGCTGCGATGAGCGCTCGGTTGCCGATCTGCCCTGGGTCGCCTTCGGAAAGGGTATAAATCTGGTCGGCCTTAAGCTCCGCTACTCCGTAGCCGTTGGCTTCGAGATCGTTGATCAAAAAGACGTGGTCGATCTTCAGGTTGCGCGAGAGCTCGCGGCTGTCGAGTGTCCAGGGAAGATTCGTGAGGCGCAGACGGCCATCGCGAACCGGGCCGGGTACGCCAAAGCAGGCAGAGCTGACGGTGTCGGCAGCAAGAAACTCGCGAACGATTTCTTCCAGGCCCGAATAGTCCTTGGCGGCGTAACGTTCATCGCGGCTGTATTTGAGGTTGCCATTGGTAAAGTCATACAGCGCCAAATGAACTTTGGTGCCGCCTACGTCGCCTGCAAGAATCATCGAGTTCTCTCCAAATGGCCTTTGCCGTCTGCGCCGGTAGGTGGTAGTTGGGCTGCGGCAGCCTGATCCAAAATCAAAGTGAGTATACCGCTTGCTGGCCAGATGAGTTGAGATGGCAGAGTTTCTACATCCGTGGGTCCAGTGAGAACCTTATTGAGCACAGCGGCCTTGTCTGTCCCGGCGATGAGAAAGAAGACCTCGCGGGCGTGATTGATTACCGGCCAGGTAAGCGTGATGCGCCAGGTATCTTTTTGCGGAACATGATTGGCTGCAACCAACCGGCCCATTTCATGAATGGCTTCGGTGTGAGGAAAAAGGGATGCGGTATGACCGTCATCGCCCATGCCCAGCACAACTACATCAAAGCGCGGAGCCTCTGCGCCCTCAAGGCGGAAGCTGCGGCGCAGATCGAACTCGTACTCGGCGGCGGCAATTTCAGGCTCAAGTTCGCCTTGCATGCGATGTATCTGCTCCGGGCGCATAGGGACATGATCGAGCAGGGCTTCGCGGGTCATGCGAAAGTTGCTGTCCGGATCGTTCGGCGGCACTGTGCGTTCGTCGACCCAGAAGAGCTCAAGCTGGCGCCACGGAATGCGCTGAAAAAAAGGCTGTGAAGGATCGGAGAGCAGTTTGAATGTAGCTTTTGGAGTGGAGCCGCCAGAGACAGCAATGCGTGCACGGCCTCGGGCAACAACCGCTTCCTCGATCAGCTCGACAAGGTGGAGCGTGGCACGATGGGCCAGCGCTGCCGGATCTGGCTCGACAACATACGTAATATGCAGCGTAGATGGCATGAAATGCTCCAAAGAAAGGGAAATAGGAAGCAGGGACAAGAGGGCTAGAAGAGAGAACCAGGGAATAGATATGACTTCCAAATCTATTCCCTGGCTCTGGCTACCTGTTTTTACAGCTTGCGCCAGGAGTGGTTATCGCGTTTGAGAAGTTCGTCAGAGCAGTCTGGGCCCCAGGAACCGGCTTCGTAGTTGGGGAAGGTTTCAGGCTTCTTTGCTGCCCAGGCTTCGAGAATGGGTGTGTAAAGCGCCCAAGTCGTCTCCACTCCGTCACGATGGGCAAACAGTGTCTGATCCCCAAGCATGGCGTCGAGCAGCAGGCGCTCGTAGCCGTTCGCTGAGGACTTGCCAAAGGCTGAAGCGTAGTCAAAATCCATGGTCACCGGGCACACGGATACATTCTGCGTGCTGGGTACCTTGGCTCCGAAGCGCAACGAGATACCTTCGTCAGGCTGAATGCGCATGGTGATGACGTTAGGCTGAATCGGGCCGCATGGGCCGCCTGTCGGTGTGCGGTTAAAGAGCAACTGCGGCGGCTGCTTGAACTGGATGCTGATCTCGGTAGCGCGCTTCTTCATGCGCTTGCCTGCGCGCAGGTAGAACGGCACACCCGCCCAGCGCCAGTTGTCGATCTCAAGCCGGACGGCTGCAAATGTTTCCGTGCCCGAGTTGGGATCGACGCGTTCTTCCTCGCGATAGCCGATCACCTTGTTGCCATCAATCGTGCCGGGGCCATACTGGCCGCGAACGACATTCTTGATGGGGAGCGCGGGAATAGCCTGCCAGACCTTCAACTTCTCCTGGCGAACGCTCCCGGCAGCAAAGGACGAAGGTGGCTCCATGGCGACAAAGGAGAGCAGCTCCATCACGTGATTCTGCACTACATCCCGCAGTGCTCCGGCCTTTTCATAGAACGGCCCACGGCCTTCCACGCCCAGCGTTTCGGCAGCGGTAATCTGCACGTTTTCAATGAAGTTGCGATTCCAGACTGGTTCGAAGATGCCATTCGCAAAGCGGAAGACAAGGATGTTCTGAACAGTCTCTTTGCCCAGGTAGTGGTCGATGCGGAAGACCTGGCGTTCGGAGAAGACTGCGTTGACCTGGCGGTTCAGTTCCTTGGCGGAATCGAGATCGTGGCCAAAGGGCTTTTCGATGACCGCGCCGACGGTTCCGTTCTCCGGCTTGCTCAGACCGTGCGAACCGAGGTTCTCGACGATCGCGGTGAAGTATTCAGGCGCAGTGGCGAGGTAGAAAAGACGATTGCCACCGATGCCCAGTTCTTTGGCAATATTGTCCAACTCGGTCTTGAGTCCATCGTAGCCCTTCGCATCGTCAAAGTTCATTGCGAAGTAGCGGACCTTCTTCACGAAGGATTCCAGATGGACGTCGCCCTCTGTGGCGCCGCCAAACTCCAGGATGCCTGCGCGCATGTCAGCGGCAAACTCGTCGCCCAGCGGACGACGGGCAACGCCGACGATGGCGAATTCCTTAGGCAGCAGGCCGTTTTGTTCGAGATGAAAGAGTGCAGGAAGAAGCTTCCGCTTGGTAAGGTCGCCAGAGGCGCCGAAGATAACAATAATGGTTGGTTCAGGAATACGTTCTGTGCCCGCAGGGACCTTGGATAGGTCTTCAGGGCTGATTTTCATCTGTGCTGTGGCCATATTTCTTTGCCTCGTAGTGCAGCTTTTGGCTGCTAGCTTCTAGCCTCCAGCTCGATGCCGGAGGCTTCAATCGATTGTGGATTCTCACCCAGGCCGCAAAGATGAAAATGGCCTGGATGAGGTACCCGGTTCTTACAGCTGGTAGCTAAAGGCTAGAAGCCGTCTTTCAGTCTTTCTTTACAGCATGTCCACCGAAGGCATTTCGCTGGATGGCGATCATGCGGTCAGTGAAGTTGTTTTCCTCGCGGGAGCGAATGCGCCGGATGAGCGACTCGGTAATGACCGGTGCGGAAACATTCAGATCGATTGCCTCGAAGACCGTCCAGCGACCCTCGCCGGAGTCGGCAACGTAAGCTTCCAGTCCATCGAGCGTCGGATTCTTGGACAACGCCTCGGCCGTCAGGTCGAGCAGCCATGAGCGCACAACCGAACCGTGGCGCCAGATCTCGGCGATCTGAGGCAGGTTCAGGTCAAGCGATTCCTTCTTCTCCAGGATGGTGAAGCCCTCAGCGTAGGCCTGCATCAAGCCATATTCAATGCCGTTGTGAACCATCTTGGTGAAATGCCCAGCGCCAGCCGGACCAACGTGGCCCCAGCCCTTGTCCTTGCCGGGAGCAAGCGTCTCGAAGATGGGGCGCAGGTGCTCGACTGGATCTTTATCGCCGCCAATCATCATGCTGTAGCCCTCTTTGAGGCCCCAGACGCCGCCGGAAGTGCCCACATCGACGAAGTTGAAACCCTTGGCCTTGGCCTCGGTGTGACGACGGATAGAGTCCTTGTAATTCGAGTTGCCGCCATCGATCAGGATGTCGCCGGGAGCGAGATATGGCTCCAGCTTGGCAATGGTCTGGTCAACGGGGTCGCCGGCAGGAACCATGATCCAGATGGCGCGGGGAGCTTCGAGCTTCTGCACCAGTTCTTCAAGCGTTGTTGCACCGACATTACCGGTTGCAGCAAGCTTCGCTACGGCCTCAGCGCTAAAATCGAAACCGACTACCTGATGGCCACCGAGCCGAATCCGCTCTGCCATGTTGCCGCCCATTTTACCGAGGCCAATTAATCCAAGTTGCATTCGTCTTTCCTCCATTGTTTATCAAAGCTTTTTGGTTAGAGAATCTCTAACTTCCTAAGATCATGGCGAAGCTGTTCTTCACCGATAAATTGAATTGCAGTCATACCCGAAGCCGCTGCCGCTTCGGTATTAGTGGCGCGATCGTCGATGAATAGGATGCGTTTTGCAGGGCGTCCCACGATATCGATCGCGCGGCGATAGATCGCCGGGTCCGGTTTGCGCATACCGAGGTAGCACGAGCTAAGCTGCACTTTGAGATACGGCAGCAACTCGAACTTCTCCATGCGGTACTCATGCAGCAGCCGCGACTCATTGTTAAGCAAACCAACCATCCATTTACCAGATGCAGCAATTTCGCGAAGGACTCCGACAGCATTGTCCGGAAGAAGCTTGGATTCGAGCTTCATCTCCGCAATAAATGCATCTCGCGTGAAACTGCGCGGCTCGTAAAAGATGGTTGCATCAAGGTAGGCTTCATCGGAGAGCGTGTCGTTTTCCCAGGCGTCGTTAGCGTTGGCATGACGCGCTTCAAAGGCCGCGCGATCCAACTGGAAATGGTCGAGCACGGTAGCGCGCTCAACATGATCCCATCCATTGGTAAGGAAAACCCCGCCCACGTCAAAGAGAACTACGTCGAATTGATTGGCGTGGGTGCTCGCAGAAATACTCATCAGCAACGTACCTCAAAAATTTAGATGACCGCTGCACAAGAATAAGTGGCAAAAGAAACAGAATCGGTAGTGTCACCCAAAATTCATCTGAACTTATCCAGCTTGTTCCAACTCAGCACACCGGACTCACGATGCTTAACTTAAGTTGTTAACGCCCGCGAATATTTGGCTTCGATGGCCAAAAGTTTTTTGTAACGACGTACGAAACGCGGCTCCGTCGAGACAAAATTAGCGGCGAGAAATGTGTCGGCGACGTCATAAGCCGTCTCTGTGCCGATAATACGCGCACCCATCACCAGCACGTTCATTTCGTCGTGTTCGACGCCCTGGTGTGCGGAGTAGTGGTCATGGCACATTCCAGCGCGAATACCTGGAATTTTGTTCGCAGCGATGCATACACCGACGCCCGATCCGCAGATGAGAATGCCTCTGCTGGCGACTCCGGCACGAATGGCGTCGCCAACAGCTTCGGCTGCATCGGGATAGTCAGATGGCGCGGCGGAATATACGCCGACGTCCAGCACTTCATGGCCCTTCAAGGAAAGATAAGCGCGGACCTCCTCCTTGAGGGGGAAGCCCGCGTGATCGGAACCAATTACCAGTTTCATGACTGCATTTCCTCTCAGGTCAGTCCGTTCTATGCTTTGCCGAGCAGTGACTTTGCCTGGGCAGCCACGTTTTCAGCGGTGAAGCCGAGTTCCTTCAGAACCGTACCTCCCGGTGCGGATGCACCGAAGCGATCCAGACCGATGACTGCGCCCTTGGATCCGGCAAGATACTTCCACCAGCCGAGAGTCGCACCGGCTTCGATAGCTACCTTGGGTACGCCAGGCAGCAGAATCGAGTCGCGATACTGAGGGGTCTGCTCTTCAAAGATCTTCCAGCTGGGCAGCGAAACAACACGAGCCGCGATGCCTGCCTCAGCAAGCAGCTTGGCGCCGTCGATGGCCTGCCAGACTTCCGCACCGGTGCCGATCAGCACCACCTCGGGCTTCTCGACGTCGTGGACAACGTAGCCGCCCTTGCTGACGCCTGCGTAGGCATCGATGACATTCGGGTCGAGAATGGGGAGATCCTGCCGGGACAGGGCCATGAACGACGGATGATTGCGCTCTATCGCCAGACGCCAGGCGGCAGCGGTTTCATTGGCATCCGCAGGGCGGAAGTCAGTGAAGCCTGGAACGACGCGCAGGGCCATCAGGTGCTCGATGGGCTCGTGGGTCGGACCATCTTCGCCGACTGCGATCGAGTCATGCGTATAGATGAAGAGGGAATGCGTCTGCATGAGAGAAGCCAAACGCAGGGCCGGCTTGCAGTAATCGCTGAAGACGAAGAAGGTCGAGCCGAAGGGGATCAATCCACCGTGCGCGGCGATGCCGTTGACAGCCGCCGACATGGCGAACTCACGAACACCCCAGAACACATTGCGTCCGGTCGGATCGACGTGGAAGCTGGGGCTGTCCTTGAAGATGGTCTTGGTCGAGGCGGTCAGATCGGCCGCGCCGCCAAAGAGCTCGGGGACGGTCTTTTCCAGCGCATTCAGGACTGCTCCACCGGCATTGCGGGTGGCCTGCGGCTTGCCTGCAGGGAAGCTCGGAATGGCCTTTTCCCAGCCAGCCTTGCGCTCGTTCTTCTGGGTGCGCACAAACTCGGCGGCGAGCTCGGGATGAGCTGTTTTGTAACCTTCAAAGAGCTTGTTCCATTCCGCTTCGAACTCCGCGCCATTATCTACCGCTTTGCGCCAGTTCTTCAACGCTTCGTCAGGAAGGTAGAAGCTCTGATCCTCAGGGAAGCCATAGAACTTCTTGGTGGCCGCAGTCGCTTCCGCGCCAAGCGCTTCGCCATGCACCTTGTTGGTACCGGCCTTGGGGCTGCCGTAGCCGATGATGGTGCGTACGCCGATGAGCGTAGGCTTGCTGGGTTCAGCCTGACCGGCCTTGACGGCTTCTTCAAGCGCGACCAGATCGTTGCCGTCGCTAACGCGCAGAACCTGCCATCCATAGGCCTCGAAGCGCGCATAGACATTCTCAGAGAAGCTGAGCTCGGTCGGGCCGTCGAGGGAGATGAGGTTGTCGTCGTAGAAGAAGATCAGCTTGCCCAGGCCCAGTGTTCCAGCCAGGGAAGCTGCTTCATGCGAAACACCTTCCATCATGTCGCCATCGCCCATGATTCCGTAGGTGTGGTGATTCACGATCTCAAAGCCGGGCTGGTTGTACAGGGCGCCCAGGTGCTTCTCGGCAATTGCCAATCCAACGGACATCGCAAAACCCTGACCCAGCGGTCCGGTCGTCACTTCAATGCCGTCCGTGTGGTGATATTCCGGGTGACCGGGGGTCTTCGATCCCCACTGGCGGAAGCTCTTCAGGTCGTCCAGCGAAAGCTTGTATCCCGCGAGAAACAGGGTCGAGTAGATCAGAGCCGAGGCGTGGCCATTCGAAAGCACAAAACGGTCGCGATCAGCCCACTTGGAGTTCGATGGATTGTGCTTCATCAGCTTGTGAAAAAGCAGATACGTAATCGGCGAGCAGGCGAGAGGTGCTCCGGGATGGCCGCTCTTGGCTTTTTCTACGGCATCGACAGCCAGCAGGCGCAGGGTATCGATCGACAGTTGATCCAGATCAGTAGGGAGTGGTGACATAAGCTTGGGTGTTCCTTTCCTTTGAACAAAGTACGGTTACTGCGAATCGCGGAAGTAATGCGCGAGATGAGGAAGGCGTCAGCGAATCGGGCTCAGTTGGCATAACCCTCTGCCGGTCTGATGCAGGTTTACCGTCCCTGGCGTCCTGAAACTCTCTGTTTTCAACCCTCGATTCGAATCTCATAGTTATGACCGAGCCAGCGGCTTTCATCTGGCCAGAAGAAAGTTAATGATAGCCCAGTAGGGGTTTCTCCTTGAACTGGGGTGATATCCGCGGCGAATCCGGAGGACCCTAAAGCGCGGCTATTCGTGGAGTTTGTCGTCTTCCAGCCATCGGCAGACCAGACCAGGGAAAACCGGCGATCGTCGAGTACGCGCAGCGTGTCATGTGCGTCGATTGCCTGAATAGGCCTGCGCTGGCTGAAGATCTCGATGTTGTGGTGACGGCCAACACCCTTGGAGGATGTGCGCGGGTGCTCATGCTCCGATTTATAGCGGCCATAGCGCTGGTAGACAGGCTCGATTCGGTCGAAAACCAGGCCGTCGGTCGCAGAACGAAGCAGCTTGAGGTACTCCGCATGAGCCCAGACCAGCGGACAGGCCGAGCCGGCAGGTCCGCCAAATTTGAGGTGAACTTCCAGGCGGTCGGCGGCGTCCCAAACCTGCTCCGGAAGCATGTTTCCGGCAGTTGCGTACCCCTCGTAGGTCTTGATCAGGCTGCTGATGTCCCGGCCTGCAGCCAGCTCGTAGTGAGCGCGCTCTCCGGTAAGCAGCGGCCATACGCGGCCCTGGCCGTAGGAGAGGTAAGGACCACCGTCCGAGCCCTGCCCATAGCCATCCCAGTTGTATCGCAGCCATCCTGGACCCTGCGGCAGATCGCGCTTGAGTACCGCGTCTACGACCTTGAGCGAATCGACCATCAGCGGATCGTCTGCGTTACGGATGCCGTACCGGACCAGTTCTAGGAAGCCGGCGTCGATGATCTCGCGGGCCTCAAAGTCGTATCGGGTTCCCGGTGGCCGGTTGTTGAGATGAATTCGCTCCGTGCCAGGGCCCTCTTCCATGTACGCCTCGCCTGACTCCGGCGGACGGATGCGCATGTAGTGGCGCTTCACTTCGGGCAGCAGGACTCCGTCGTTTGTGACCGTCCAGTCCTCCAGGTGAGACTCGATCCAGTCGGCAAACTGTTCCAGAAACTCGCTCAGTTCAGCGGACTGGCGGCTGCGAACAATCTCCGCAGCGCAGATGAGGCCTCCGATGACCGCAGCCAGCGTGGACGGCGAATAGCCGCTGTTTTCTTCCCAGCGCTCCTGGTGGGTAATGGGTGCATTGCGGACGAGGAATCCAGCGGCGCGTTCGACAAACGGGAAAACGTCCCAGCTGCCGAGACCGCCCGCCTTCCATAGACGCCAGGTCAAAATCAGGGGAAAGGCGACCTCGTCGAGCTGAACGCCGGTCCAATACGGGCGGCCGTCGATCCAGAAGTTCTGCGCAAAGCTGCCATCCGGCCGCTGCGTACAGGCCAGGTAGACAAGAGCGCGGCGAGCGGTATCGACACGGCCACAGGCCAGCAGGGCCGTCGCGGTCTGCACCATATCGCGCGTCCAGACCAGGTGGTATCCACCCAGGTCATCGTCGCCTTTGGACTGTCCCCAGGGAATGGAGGCCGACGCCACAAACGCGCCGGAGTAGGTCTTGTCTTCGTGGGCCAGCAGGATGTTGTGGCTGGTCTGCATCAGCAGGCCACGGTCGCCGGATTTGGCGGCAAGCCGATAAGGACTGGCGGCGCGCTGCCACTGCTCTAGGAAACGGGCAGAATTCTGCGCGAAAGGCACCGAAAGAGCGCCGACGGTCTTGGAAAGAGCAGAGTGATAGCTGTCGCCGATTCCTATGCCGATTGTGAAATCCCGGTTGCCGCGTAGGTCGAGTTCGCCGGTAAGCGCCAGATTGCCGTTGGTCGCCGAGCCGAACTGCCAATCCATGCGGAAGTCCTCGATGAGATCGCGCCAGCCATCGCTGGCCCCGGCAAATCCACAACTGACCCGCGAAAACCCGCAATCGGCGGACATAGCCAAAGCCCATTGCGCCTTCCAGGCCAGCAACATCTTTTGCCCGGCAACATCCACGGCGCGGGCGGAGTTGCCGCCGCCTCCGCCATCCATGTGCGGCGCAAGCAGGGCATAGACGCGCAATTTATCCAGGAACTCTTCGCTGCCGTTGGGACCGGCCTCTATGCGCACATGCATCAGCACCACGCTATGATGCGGGTCGCAGATGATCTCTTTCACCAACTGGTAGCGGCCCTGTACGTCCTTGTTGGTGTAGCGGACTCCCAGCGCTTCAGGGTGGATGTACTCAAAGCTGGGGATCAGATCGCGCTTTTCCTCGTGAATGAAGCTCTCCCCGTCGGTGATCAGCAGGCCCAGGTCGCGGGTCTGCGGATGATCGATCGTCGGATGGTAGATCTCATTCAGAATGCCGTGTGAGACGGTAAACCAGACACGGCTTGAGGCGGAGTAAGCGGTTCCGACGGCGTCCTTAACGCTGGAAGTCCAGCGGGGCGTCATGCCGGGCGAGCCGAATGCCTCACCCTGCTGATGGAGCCATCGGTAAAGAGATTCCTGCGGCGTTGCCTGGGACGCTTCCTGTATCAAGACGAGACCCCTATGTCTTTCTGTTGTAGCCTGCTGAATGGAACGGCTGCCCGAACGAACGATGAAATTCACAGCATTTAAATCCACCGCCCGGAATCTTCACTGATCCTTTCACTGATCCTTCAGATGAGCGAAAGCGGCCAGAAGTTCCGTTGAACTAGATAGTACCTTTCTGGTGCATCGATGCATCTATCGAATAGCATCTTTGGCGCGGATGGCAAAAGCGTAATCCGCGAAAACCGCCGAATTTTCCGGCAGCGACGGAATGGAAGATGGCAGTCGTGCCATTAATTCCCGGTTACCGTGCCGGACAAGACAACTCAGTCACAACCCCGGACAGTACAATTCTAGTGAGGAGAGACACCCATGGCTTACGAACTAGCACCACTTCCTTATGACTACGCCGCTCTCGAACCTTTTATCGATGCGGAAACGATGAAATTTCATCACGACAAGCATCACCAGGCCTACATCAACAACGTAAACGCCGCTCTCGCCAACCATCCTGACCTGGCAGCTAAGTCTGTAGACGACCTGATCAAGGATCTGGCTTCAGTTCCCGAAGAGATCAAGGGCGCAGTTCGCAACAATGGCGGCGGTCACTCCAACCACACCTTTTTCTGGCGCATCATGGGGCCCGTCGGTACCGAGGGCGTTGGCGGCGAGCCGACCGGAGCCATCGCGGAGCAGATCAAGGCCGATTTTGGCGACTTTGAGACCCTCAAGAAGCTCTTCAACGAAGCTGGAGCCAAGCAGTTCGGTTCCGGTTGGGCATGGCTCATCTTCGTCGACGGCAAGCTCAAGGTAACCAGCACGCCGAACCAGGATTCCCCTCTGTCTCAGGGACATTACCCCATCCTCGGCAACGACGTCTGGGAGCATGCGTACTACCTCAAGTACCAGAATCTGCGTCCCAAGTACCTCGAGAACTGGTGGAATGTAGTGAACTGGACGGAAGCCAACAAGCGCTTTGCCACGGCAAAGAAGTAGTTCGCAGCAGGAACCAGCGATCAGGGAATAGAAGCCCGTTTTCTGATCCGGCAGAAATTTGGTGGGGGTGGGCATGATTCAACTGCTCATCCCCATTTTGCCGTCAAACCGAATGCAGAAACGCAACCCTTTCTCTCGATCCGGGTTCACAGTTATAGGAGTTACAGCACATGTGCGTACATAAAAAAGTTACCCAGGTGGGACGAGCAATGCTGATGGTCACGGCCGGACTGATGGCTGCGGGCTTGTTGGCAGCCCAGCTTCATGCCCAGAGCTTTATTCTCAGCCAGAATGGCAAATCGGTCGGTAAGGCAAACCTGTCTCTGAAGCAGGCTGCCGGCGGCTTCGATGCCTCGTCTGAAGTCAAAATCGACATGCCCGACCTGAAGTACAACTTCTCCAATAAGCAGATATTGGACGGCAGCTACCACTTGCGCTCCTCCGAGTTAAAGGGGTCCGTGAACGGGACTTCCGCGATGGTTACCACCATTCAGCAGGGCACACAGTTTTTGATGAAGATCAATGCCAACGGCCAGGCGACCAACACGCCGCTGACCTTCCATCCGCAGTCCGTGCTGTATCCCGACTTTGATCCAGGCGCGCTGCAACTCATGCTGTATCTCGGAGCCGCCAGAAACAACCGCGACATCTGGGCCATCATCCCCAAGCAGGCCGGTTCCATCTCGGCGCTCCGAATTGCTACGGACGCCGACCGTCAGGGAACTCTGGACGGCGTTCAGATTCCTGTGCATCACTTCACCGTGACGCTTGACACCACGAAAGCCGAAGTCTTCTCCAGCCCCCGCAATGAGCTTCTGCAAGCCGAGTGGAGCGATGAAGGATTCGCGATTGTGCGCGACGGATTTAAACTGACGCCACCCGCGCGGCCAAGCGCGCCGCCTCCGGCACCGGCTCAACCGCCAGCGGGTCAACAGGGCCAACAAGCGCAGCCAAATGGCCAGGCTCCGCAGCAAGCTCCGCAACCGCAGCAGTAAGTGCTAAACAGCACGCCCCGCTGCGACCGCTGACGACCACGCCCACTGGAAGTTGAAGCCTCCAAGGTGGCCCGTCACATCCACAACTTCACCGATGAAGAAGAGGCCCGGGATATCCCGGGCTTCCATCGTTTTGGCCTGTAGATGGCGGGTATCGATGCCGCCCGTTGTCACTTCAGCCTTGGCAAAACCCTCAGTCCCAACAGGATTGAAAGGCCAATGGTGCAGGGCGCGTTCACCCGCCTCAATCGCAGCGTTAGACCAGCCTGCAGGCGCGGCAACATTGGCGAGATGTTCGGCGAGACGCTGCGGCAAATGTTCGCGCAGTGCCTGCCTGAGAATCGCCCCATCGCGACGCGTCCCAAACAGCGGCGTAAGGATGGACTGCTCCGGCGCAAGATCGACGTGAATAGGCTGCCCCGGCTGCCAGTACGAAGAGATTTGCAGGATGGCCGGACCGCTCAGTCCGCGATGCGTAACGAGCAGCTTTTCAACAAAAGTAGTTTTTGCCGATGGCGTGCTCACACGCACCAGGGTTGAAACGCCTGCAAGCTGCGTCCATTCAGCCTCAACGCCGCCGAGCAGCACCGGCACCAGCGCCGGACGCGGAGCGACCACCGACATGCCAAACTGTTGCGCGAGTTCATAGCCAAAACCAGTCGCACCCAGTTTGGGGATAGAGAGCCCACCGGTTGCGATCACCAGCGATTCGCATTGGAACTCGCCCCTGGCAGATGCAATGCGAAAACCACTGCTGTTCTTTTCAACGCGAATGCTATGCGCATCCGGAACGTGTTCCACCTTGCCGCGTTCGCACTCCGCCAGCAGCAGGTTAAGAATCGCATGTGCGGAGTGATCGCAAAACAACTGGCCCAGAGTCTTCTCATGATAGGGAATGTTGTATTTGTGGACCAGTTCGAGGAAGTGGCTGGCCGTGTAGAGCGCCAATGCGGACTTGGCGAAGTGCGGATTGCCGGACAAAAAGCGGTTGGGCTCGCAGTGAATGTTGGTGAAGTTGCAGCGCCCTCCGCCGGAGATGAGAATCTTGCGCCCCGGCAGGCCGCCGTGATCCAGCAGGGCAACGTGACGGCCGCGCTGACCGGCGACCGAGGCACACATCAGGCCCGCTGCTCCTGCGCCGATGACGATTACGTCGTATTTCTGAATGGAAGCACTCACGCGTTGACCGCGTTTTCAGAGAGCGGAAAATTCGCGCGAACCAACGTCATTGCCTCTTCCTGTGTATGGATAGACCCTTCGAGCTGGGCCTCTTCAACCGCATGCAAAATGGTTTTAAACGCTGTTCCCGGGCGGTAGCCTGCGGCGATCAGTTCTCGCCCGGTAAGCAGCGGAGCGGGGCTCACTTCCTCAGGAGGAATGGCCTCGTAGCGCTCCTTCGCGAAGTTATAGTGATCGAGATTACCGCTGCTGGCGAGGCAATCCATGCGATGCAGCGCGAGATGTTCGGGAAAGTCTTCGAGGCGAAAAAAGCGCTTGAGCGTAGACGCCTTCATGCGAGGCGTATCGGCAAAGCGCATGTGATTCTGGATGAGAGCGAGGATCTGCGCCGTCTCATCCTTGGAGAAGCGCAGGCGTCTGCATATCTCTGCACCTATGCGAACGCCAACCTCGACGTGTCCGTTGAAACGAATGCGATCCTGCGGGTTAGCTGGCGGCTGATAGGTCGCAGGCTTGCCGATGTCATGCAGTAAAGCGCCCCAGGCCAGGGTCATCGAGCATCCCGCCTCAAGCTGATCAAGCAGCATCAACGTATGAATCCAACAATCGCCCTCGGGATGATATTGCGGCGGCTGCGCAACGCCTTTCAGCCTGGAAGCCTCAGGCAACACGTGGATGAGCAGGCCTGTCGCGTCAAGCAGTTCAAAAGCGCGGCGGGCGTGGCCTTCTGTCAACATGCGCGTCAGTTCTTCACGCACGCGCTCAAGGCTGACGCCCGCGACCTTGTGCGCCAGCGAACGAATTGCAGCCTGCGTCCGTGGATCGATTTCAAACTTAAAACGCGCGGCAAAACGCACGGCGCGCAACATGCGCAGATGATCTTCTTCAAAGCGCCGCTCAGGCTGCCCAATGGCGCGGAGTACGCCAGCATCGAGATCGGCAATACCGCCAACGTAATCCAGAACAGCAGCGCGCAGGTCTGCATTCGCTGCTACTTTCTCCGGATTAAGCAACAGTCCGTTGATGGTGAAGTCGCGACGCTGAACGTCCTCTTCCGCGCTGGTGGTGTATCGAACAGCATCCGGACGACGGCCATCGGAGTAAGCTCCGTCATGCCGGAAGGTAGCAACCTCGGTTACAACAGACTGCCCATCAACTTCATCTGCGACCAGCACGACGCCGAAGTGAGCGCCAACCGAAAAGGTGCGCGGAAAGAGATCCAGCACAACATCCGGCGTAGCCGACGTAGCCGCGTCATAGTCTTTGGGCTCTCGGCCCAGCAGTAGATCGCGAACGCAGCCTCCGGCAAGATAGGCCTGGTGGCCCTCCTCATGCAATTTGCGCAGGATAGCCCGTGCAGCAGCGAATTGTGGATTGATGGGCAACATAACGGCTGTTTCTTAGGTTACAGCGAGCGAGTGTTCGCGGTCGCTACACTAGAAGAATGAGTAGGAGTGGTTTGATTCTGGGGATTGAGTCGTCCTGCGATGAGACGGCAGCGGCGGTAGTCGAGCGTGGAGCGCAGACGCGCTCGTCCATCGTGGCTTCGCAGATTGCGACGCACGCTCCCTATGGCGGCGTTGTGCCGGAACTGGCGAGCCGCGAGCATCTTCGCAACATCGTGCCCATTACCCGCTCGGCTATGGCTGCGTCCGGTTACAGCCTGGCCGATCTGGACGCGATTGCCGTCACCAGCGGCCCAGGCCTGGCAGGTGCATTGCTCGTCGGAATAACCTACGCCAAGGCACTCGCCTTTGCGCTGGGTAAGCCGCTGATCGCGGTGAATCATCTTGAGGGGCATATCCACGCAGTGCTGCTTGAGGAGCGGCAGCGGCTTCATGCCGCTTCCGGCGCAGGTGAACCAATTCCACTGAACTCAGACGAAAATGGTTTGCCAATGCCCGCGTTGGCGCTGGTCGTCTCCGGCGGGCATACGCATCTTTTTCTGGCCAAGCCGCCAGCCGCCGGTCCGGAGATCGGCGCGTGGCAGTACTCGTTGATTGGACGCACGCTCGATGATGCAGCAGGCGAAGCGTTTGACAAGGTAGCCAAGCTGCTCGGGCTCGGTTATCCCGGAGGGCCGTGGATCGACAACCTGGCCCAGTTCGGCAACCCGACAGCGGTTCCGTTCGGCTTCACGCAGATCAAAGTGAAAGCGCATCTCGAAGGGAAAACGCCGCGAACCAAGGGCGCGCAGACCGCTCCTATCGCCGATCTTGACCGGCACTTTTTATTTTCATTTTCAGGGATCAAAACAGCGGTCCTGCGCTATGTAGAGGTCCACGGACTCCGCGCCAGTTGCGACGCACGGCAGCGGACGCTGATGGAGATGATCGGCTCCGGTGTGACGCCTACATGGCGCGATGCCCGGTCGCTATGCGATCAGCAAACATTGGATCTCATCGCGAGCTTCCAGCACGCAGTCGTTGGCAATCTGCTGAAGAAGACCTTCGCCGCAGCCGAGGCGATCGGCGCAGCCAGCGTGCTGGTGACCGGAGGCGTCGCAGCCAATCGTGAACTGCGCGTGCGCTTCACAGCCGAGGCAGCGGAGCGCGGTCTTCCTGTTGCATTTCCCACGCTGGCCATGTCCACGGACAACGCAGCCATGATTGCAGCAGCGGCCTGGCCTAGGTTTCTCGCAGGAGATTTCGCAGGATGGGATCTGGAAGCAAATCCGCGGCTGACCCTGGCATAGCCGCCGGATTACCTAAGGCTTGGACAGTCCATAATTTGGCACTTTCGGCGTTAGTTTGCGCACCAGGAATTCCTGAAAAAGATTGCCAACCGCGCTGAAGCCGATGCCGCTCAGTGTGTTTTCAAAGGTCAGGCCCGCTCCGTTGCGGTTGATCGCCGGGTAATAAATATTGGAAATCCCCGCTGCCGCCAGGCTACCGATGACACCGGAATAGTCGAACTGCCAGCGCCCGTTATCGCCTTTGCAGATGACCGCGTTGGCAATGGCATAGAGCGCGCGCGAGCGAATGCTCCCCGTACCCTTGTAGAAGTAGCGCGGATCCTGCTTGAGCAGGGATGGCAGAATCGCGCCTCCGATCATATTGCTGATGAAGCCATCGGCGTAATTGGCCGCGTAGCGCTTCGCGTAGCCCTTTGCACCTTGCCCATAGCCGTCAAAATCATCGTTGGCCTGCTGGATTCCTGCCACTCCTGCTGTAGCTAGAAAGGTGAATGGATCAATCGACGATCTCCAAGCGAGATGAAATTTTTGCCGGGAGTTGAGTGGCGGCGCGTTGGGAGCGTAGATGACGTAGAAATTGGGAATAGCTCCGAAAACCCGCTGCTTTTCCTCTTCCTTGAGCTGCTCCTCGGCGACTTCTACGCGGGATGCGGTGACGCGCACTTCGCTGATCGTTGCCGAGACTGGCAGCACAATCTCGGGAGCAGCATAATTTTCACCGGCATGCAGCAGGATGGAAACCTTCTGCGTAGTGAAGCCGTTCGACGAAACGGTGAGTTCAAATGGGCCAGGAGAAACGTCTCCAAAGCTGAAATGGCCATTCGTGTCGGATGTCGTCGAGCGCTCCGGCGACAGAGCCGGGCCAACCTGGGTAAGCGTGATCCGGACGCCTTCATACACAGCGTGATCCCGATCGACGACAGTGCCCTGAATACTTGCATGAACACTGGCAGTCAGGGGCTGTTCCCCTGCAGCGGGCGCAGATGGTTGCACCGGCCCCGATGCCTGCGCCTGAGGCGCGTCGGGCAGGTTTGTGTCAGCCATTAGGGGAATGAGGTTCCCCGTCCTGCCTGGAGTCGGCTGCTGGGCCAGTATGCAAACCGGCAGTCCACAGATTGACAGAGAAGCAAGCAGGCTAAAGCCCAGCCCAAACGATCGAGCCCGTCCGCAGGAGCGAATCCGAGAGATGATCTGAATGCGGCTGGAAATACGGCGGACAGAGCCGTTCGACGCGCTACACAAACTTGCCTCGTTTCAGATTCATTTGATTCCGCTCTGGGTTAAGGAACGATGCCTAGAGAATACCGGACAGGAACGTCTATATGTATTAGACGAATATTATGTTTCATTGGAGACGGCAAAGCCGTCGTTGTAAATCGGAGGGGTAACCGCCCGCTGATACAATCGTAGAGGCCCGAATCATGCCGACTTTGCTAGCAGAACAGAGCGTTAGCCGCAGGGATGTACACCCTTTAATGACTTTTCGTCTCTTTAATACCCTGAGTGGACAACTGGATGAGTTGGCCCCGGCAGATGGCGCAGAACTGCGGATGTACGCCTGCGGGCCGACGGTCTATGACTACGGCCACATCGGAAATTTTCGTACATTTTTACAGGTAGATGTGCTCCGCCGGTTTCTGCACCTGCGCGGCATTAAAGTCCGCCACGTAATGAACATTACCGACGTGGACGACAAAATTATCCGCAACGCAGCGGCTGCCGGGCTCTCGATTGGTGAGTACACCCCCAGGTTTGAGCAGGCATTTCTGGACGATCTGGATTCGCTGCGCGTAGAGCGGCCCGAAATATTATCCAAGGCTACGGAACACATTCCACAGATGGTTACGCTGATAGAGCGGCTTGCGGCAGTGGACGCGGCATACAAGACTGAAGATGGATCGTGGTATTTCCGGCTGGCTGCTTTTCCTGAATACGGCAAGCTGAGCAAGAAGGATCTCGAAGGCATCACCGACGGCGCGCGCGTTGACGTGGATGAGTACGAGAAGGATTCCGCCCGGGATTTTGCCCTGTGGAAAGCCTCCAAACCAGGCGAAACCAGTTGGGAGACCGCCATCGGCACCGGTCGGCCGGGCTGGCATCTGGAGTGTTCCGCGATGGCGATGAAGTATCTCGGCGAGAGCTTCGATCTGCATGCCGGGGGCGAAGACCTGATGTTCCCACATCACGAAAACGAAATTGCGCAGTCCGAGTCCGTGACCCACAAGCCCCTCGCCCGGCACTGGATGCATGTGCGTTTTCTGCTGGTCGATGGACGCAAAATGTCCAAGTCGGAGAACAATTTCTATACCCTGCGCGACCTGTTGTTGAAGGGCTACAAAGCCTCCGCGATCCGGCTGGCGCTGATCTCCGTACCCTATCGTCACCAGTTGAACTTCACCTTCGAGGGCCTGACGGAAGCGACGAACGCAATTGATCGCCTGCGTACTTTCGTGGCCAGGCTGAACCAGGCAAATCTCGCCGAGGGTACAACCGAGGCGCTGCAAGCCGCGGCCCATAAGGCTGAGACGGATTATCTGGCAGCACTGGGCAATGACCTGAACACCGCCGAGGCGCGCGCGCCTATTTTCGACATGGTGCGGACTGTAAACTCGGTGCTCGATCGACTGGCAACGGATGCCGGTTCCATCCGGGCCGGGGATCGCGCCAGCGTTCTGGCGGTACTCGACAAGTTCGACGCCGTGTTCGCGGTGATTGCCGACCACGACGCAGCGCCGACCAAAGCCGCGTTGGACTGGGCCGAGGAGCAGGGCCTGCTCGAAAAAGTCGCGCCTGAGCTGCTGGTGCGGCAGGGCTTGTCCGATGAGGAGATCGACGGATTGATCGCCGAGCGAAATGTAGCGCGCAAGCAGCGCAATTTCCGGCGTTCCGATGAAATTCGCGACGAACTGGCAGCCAAGGGCGTTATCATCGAGGACTCGAAGGACGGGGTTCGCTGGAAGCGCAAGTAGCAAATCCGCAATCGGTGATAGCCTGAGCCACAAATTTCAGACCGGATCGAGGTGTACCCGAGTACCCCCGAGCAGGCCCGCTTCGCCGTGGCATAAGATAATCGACCTCTGCTCATGCGACCCAGTGAAAAGCCTGATTGAATTCACCTGGGTCTCTTCATGATGGAGATGCAATAAGTTCAAAATGGTGGCACGCATCGCAAAACACACAGGTCTGAAGCCGGATGACCTCTGAGAAAGAACGGAGACCGTATGGAAGCCAATGAAGCAATGGAGCTGAAAGAGCACGCAGAGGGCGGCGCGAACGAAGCAGCGATGCGCCCCGTAGCATTCACCATGAGCGTCCTGGCTGTGCTGGTGGCGATCACCACAGTGCTCGGGCATCGCACCCATACCGAAGCCGTGCTGACCCAGAACAAGGCCACCGACCAGTGGAATCTGTATCAGGCAAAGAAGATTCGCGCGAATAATACCGCCCTGATCACGGATCTGCTATCCGTTGTGACCGTTGCGGACAAGGCCACCGAGCAGAAGATCGTCAAAGGCTACTCCGACCACCAGGCAAAGTGGGTTGATGATCTGAAGGAAGAGCAGGAAAAAGCCGAGGGTCTGGAGACCAAAGTGGAGCACGCCGAGGCACGGGCCGATCGCTTCGACCTGGGCGAGGCTCTCCTGGAGATTGCGCTCGTGGTTTCGTCCATCACTCTGCTCACGCGCAATCGCATGTACTGGCTGCTGGGGCTGGTCTTCGGAGTACTGGGAATCCTCTCCGCCTGTTCGGTACTGTTGCTCAAATAGCACAGGGGCAACACTCTCGATAACAGAGACTCAAGCCATAACTCGGGCGTGTTAGACTCGCCGAATTATGGCTTTCCCCTTGCTTACAACGGCCCTTCTTCTAGCGAATGCATTCGCATTGCCGCAAGCTGCTCCGCCTGCCCAATCTCAGGCCCAGCCAGCAACCCAGTCTCACACTCAGTCACAGGCTGAAGCTGCGGCAACCACGCTGTACATGAGCGATATGGGCTTCACCTACGGGTATCCCTCAGGATGGGAGCTCGTCGATACCAAGCCGCTGCTGCCTGCGGCTCAATCGCAGGCTCAGGCCAATGCGGCTGACGATCCGGAAAAGCGAGGAGCCGCTTGTGCGCAGATTGGTTTTCTGGCGCGGCATGGTAGCCCCGGCTCCGTGATTCTTTCGCTAAGCATGCCTTTTGAGTGCTTTGGATCGCGCTTTACCCAGGATCAGTTGCCAGGCGTCGGCGAGGGCATGTCTCTGGGCATCAAATCCAACTTCGACATCACCACCTCGATCAAAAACACCTACAAGCTCGGAAAGCACGATATGTGGATCGAGCGTGCCAAGGGCGCTTCCAAGGGACATCCCGAGGCAATTTACACCATCGAAACGGCCTGCGCGATTCTGGATCGAGGCATGGTCTGTCTACTCGGTATGGTGAAAGACGATGCCGCGCTCCATCTCTTCGAGCAGGGGCAGGTTTCTCTGGAAGGCGATCCGCCATCAGCCCTGGTCCCCGCAAATATCTTCGCCGGACAACCGTAGCTTATAGAGGAAGATACGGTTTTTGGAGCCAGTTTCGATGGATTTTGTGCCGGTTAGATAGGGGGAAACACTACCCCATCGAGCTTTTAGCGTGGTATGCTCACGCAAACCGGACTTCATCTGAGGGCTCCATGTACAGGTCGCTATCCCATCACCGTATCGCAGCTCCTACCAGCAAACGCTGGAGCAGGCTGCGGGCTCGTGTGATCGGGCCGCGGCGACATCTGCGTGTGTTGCCCAGCCGGACCCGCCCCAGTCTCTACGCTGGGGATTAGCCTCTTCCGCAAGTCGCCTGACTTGCGTCTTCCAAATCGTACTTTTATCCGACTGCGAGATTTCTCTTCCCAGATACTGCGGGAAGCAGAGGGTCGTGGGATGTTCCCATATCGTCGAAGTCATTCATTTAAGGAGAGTTAGCCATGTCAAATTCCCATTCAAACGCCGAACTATACGCCAGGGTTGGTCCCAAGCTACATGGGACAGTGCCCGGCCCCAAGGCAGTTGCCGCTGTCGCCCACGATGATCGCGTGATCTCGCCGAGCTATACGCGCTCCTACCCGTTGGTTGCCAAGCGTGGCCGTGGAATTCGCATTGAAGACGTGGACGGAAATGAGTTCCTGGACTTTGCTGCCGGTATCGCCGTGAACTCGACCGGCCACTGCCACCCTGAGGTGGTTGCCGCAATTCAAGCGCAGGCCGCAGAACTGATCCATATTTCGGGCACTGATTTTTATTATGAATCGATGGCCGTTCTCGCCGATCGCCTCTCGGCAGTCGCTCCCATGCCCGGACCGCATCGTTTTTACTACGGCAACTCCGGCGCGGAGGCAGTGGAGTGCGCGCTCAAGCTCGCCCGCTACCACACCAAGCGTCAGCATGTGATCAGCTTCTTTGGCGCCTTCCACGGACGCACCATGGGCGCTCTCTCGCTGACCGGTTCAAAGCCCCAGCAAAAGCGGCGCTTTTCTCCACTCGTACCCGGAGTGACGCATGTCCGCTATCCCTATGCCTATCGCGGTTGTAGCGGCGGACCGCAGGAAGAAGAAGCCTTCGGCCTGGGCTGTGCACGCTATATCGAAGAGAAGCTATTCAAGACCATTCTCGCTCCTGAAGAGGTTGCGGCAATCTTTGTTGAGCCAATCCAGGGCGAGGGCGGCTACGTGGTCGCTCCCGATAACTTCATGCGCGAACTGCGCGATATCTGCGACCGGCATGGCATTCTGCTGGTGGCGGACGAAGTGCAGTCAGGCGCAGGGCGCACCGGCAAGTGGTGGGCCATCGAACACACCGGCGTTCAACCGGATATCGTCTGCATGGCCAAGGGAATCGCCTCCGGAATGCCGCTCGGCATCTGCATGACGCGGGCCGAAATCATGGATTGGGTGCCGGGTTCGCATGCCTCGACCTTTGGCGGCAACCCGGTTGCGATTGCCTCAGCGCTGGCGACAATGGACATCCTGGAGCGCGAGGGTATCGCCAATGCAGAGTATATTGGTGGCAAGATTCTCGACCGCCTGGCAGGTTGGAAGCAAAGTCACCCTCTGGTAGGCGACATCCGCGGTCGCGGTCTGATGATCGGCATCGAGCTGGTTCTGGACAAGGAGACACGCGAGCCCGCACAAGCTCTCCGCAACCGGCTCGAGACGCTGTGCTTTGAAAAAGGACTGCTGGTTCTTGGTTGTGGAGAAACATCACTGCGCCTCTGCCCTCCGCTGATCGTCAGCGAAGATGAAGCGACAGTTGCCTTGAACATCCTCGAAGAAGCACTGTCCCAGGTCGAAAAGGAACATGCCGAAACATTGGAACTGGCCTCTGTCTAGGCATAGCTCCTTCATCTCTCATCGCTTCTGAATTGTTTACGACAAAACCAATCGCCCCAACGAGATAACTTCCTCGTTGGGGCGATTGTTCTCCGGGGGAGGGAGCTCGTAAACGCCGCATTTGACCAAATGCCTGCAAGTCAAACTGCTTGCCCAGACTGTCTGCTCTGAGCCTATGAGAATAGATGCACCAAAGCTAGTCATGCAAAAGAATAAGTTGCATTTTCCCTCCGAAAACGGGATGATCATTCCCAAAATGCAATCATGGAAAAATCTGCAAACGGGCGCATTGCAGCATTGCGTCTCCAGCCTGGACTGGCTTGCGAAGCGTCGTGGCCGCATGCCCGAGCAGCCTGCACATCTCGAAACAGGCGAGCGTGGCGAAGAGGCAGCTTTTTTCTTCCTGAGACGAAGCGGCTTTACCATCGTCGCCCGGCGCTGGAACGATGGCCCGTCCCCGGGGGATCTGGACCTGATTGCCTGGCATGAAGATATGCTCTGCTTTATTGAAGTGAAGACACGAACGACGCTCGGCATGGCTCCCGCACAGGCTGCCGTGGATCAGAACAAACGAAAGATTCTGCGCAGGCTCGCCGGACAATATATGCGGCAGCTCCCCGGCGACGATAGACCGGAGACGCGCTTCGACATCGTTACGGTCTATGAGCTGGCTGGCAAGCCGCGCGAAGTTCGATTGATTGCAGGGGCCTTTGGATGGAGCGAGAGGTCTGTGCGGGAGTATTCGAATTAACTTTGAGCGTCCGTGAACTCTTCATGCCACGCCATCTGAATCGCTTCGAGGCGGCTTTCATTGGACTTCACCGGATCGTCGGCGAAGCCATCAAGCTCAGTCACCATCTTGTGCAGATCGGTGAAACGAACGGTCAGCGGATCGGTGTCCGGAAACTTCTCCTGCAATTGAATACCGATCTCTTCGGAGTCGGTCCAGAGGATTTCGCGAGGCATGGTCTAGGCTCCTGGGGATTCTGCTGCGTTACTTTCCTTCGGCGAGCGTCAGCGGCTTGCCTTCCGAGGTGTAGTTCCGGTTCCACTTGGGAATTTCGACAACGTAATTGCCGGGCTTGGTGATGACCGCCTGGCATCCAAGACGCGAATTCAATTGCTGGTCGGCAGCCATATCGAGGCGATCGATTTCGTCGTCATCCGCTTCGCTGATACCACCATCCTGGATCACCCAGAGATGGCAGGTCGTGCAGGCGCATACACCGCCGCAGGCGTGATCCAAAAAGATATCGTTGTTTTCTGCGACATCGAGAAACGACATCGGCTTGCCGTGGTGATCGTAAGGCATCGTGCCGTATTCAAACTCAACAACGCGGCCCTCGGGTTGAAAGGTGACGCGCACGAGTTTGTCGGCTGGAATTGCTTTGGTTTCTGTATCGCTCATAACTATCTCGATTCTACTTAAATTCTGCGGGTGCGAACGGGTGAGGAGCATTCACTTGCTCGCCCAGATCGTCGCTCGCTGTTTGCATCGTCTTGCCGCGCATGGCTCCGGAGACGGCGGCTTCCATCATCTTCTCTGCAAGATTACGCGTGGCCTGGTCGAGGCCAGTAGTCGCAGCACGAATCGCATCCAGATCATTCCCGGATTTGACGGTGGCCAGATGTACACTGGCGGCTTCGATAGCCACGATCTCTTCGGCAGAGATCATCTGCCAGGCCGGGCTCGCAGGCGCTTTACCCACCTTATCAAGAATGTTCTCAGCCTCCAGGCGCGCCTCGATCAACTGCCGGGCTTCGAAGTCTGTCTCAGCGTTATCGAAGGAGTCGAGAATCATGCTCTCGACCTGTTCGTCGGTAAGGCCGTATGTCGGCTTGACCTCAATCTTCGCTTCCAGCCCGCTACGCTGTTCCCGTGCGGCAACCTGCAGAATTCCGTTAGCGTCGATGAGGAACTTAACCTCGATGCGAGGCAGTCCAGCCGTCATCGGCGGAATGCCCTTCAAGTCGAAGCGAGCAAGCGAACGGCAATCCTTGGCCAGTTCACGTTCGCCTTGCAGAACATGAATCGCCACGTTGGTCTGGCCATCGATGCCGGTAGTGAAGTGCTCTGTCGCCGACGCCGGAATAGTCGAGTTGCGCTGGATAATGCGTGCCACCACCCCGCCAAGTGCCTCAATACCCAGGGACAACGGCGTCACATCCAGCAGCAGCAGTTCCTCCGTTGCCGTCGAGCTTCCAGCTAGAATACTGGCCTGTACCGCGGCTCCCAGGGCCACTACTTCGTCAGGATTCAGTTCTGTGTGCGGCTGCTTGTCGCGGGCCGAAAGCTGGAAGAGTTCATCGACCAGTTTGCGAACGGCAGGGATGCGCGTCGAACCGCCAACCAAAACCAGCTCCTGAATCTGATCGGAAGTGACGCCTGCATCCGCCAATGCCTGCCTGCACGGTCCCGCGGTACGGTCCAGAACGGGCTGAATAAGCTGCTCGTAGACTTGGCGCGGAATCTCGCGCTGATAGCGTAGATTGCCCGGCAATTCGATATCGAGCTTGGCCACAAGCTGCGAAGAGAGCGTGATCTTGGCCTCGATAACCGCTTTGCGCAGCGCCTGAATCGCGTCCGCGTGGGGACGCAGGTCGATGCCGTGATCGTTTTTGATCTCGTCCAACGCAACAGCCAGCAACAGGTTGTCGATGTCGTCGCCGCCAAGATGCGTGTCTCCGTTGGTCGCTATGACTTCAAAAATGCCGTCATTGAGCTTCAAAATGGACACATCAAAAGTGCCGCCGCCCAGATCGTAAACAGCAATCACGCCCTCTTTGGCGCGATCCAGACCATAGGCCAGAGCCGCAGCGGTCGGTTCATTCACAAGTCGCAGCACGTCGAGGCCCGCCATGCGTCCTGCATCGCGCGTAGCCTGTCGCTGAGCGTCATTGAAGTAAGCGGGCACGGTGATGACTGCCTTCGTTACCGCCGCGCCAAAGTAGCGCTCGGCGTTGCGCTTGAGTTGACGCAGAATGTACGCAGAGATCTCCGAGGGAGTGAAGTGCAGGTTGCCGAGACGAATGCGCAGCACTTCGCCGGGCTGGATATCGTCCGCGAGCCGAAAGGGAAAGAGTTTCAGCTCTTCTTCAATGTCTTCAAGGCCGCGCCCCATCAGGCGCTTGACGGAGTAGATAGCGCGCTCCGGATTCTCGATCAGGGCGCGATTGGCCGAGTTGCCGACAGTGACCGTAGGCCGCGCAGGCTCGGAAGCTGCATCGGTGACGTCGAGGGCAACAATCGAGGGCACAAGATTCGAACCGTCCACGCCGGGAATGACCACCGGTTTATCGCCTTCCATATAGGCGATAAGAGAGTTGGTAGTTCCAAGGTCGATTCCGACTATGCGTTCTTCAGGCATTTCTTTTGATTCCTAAACTGTTGCGGTTGAGAGCACTTCGTTAACATCGCGAACCAGGTTGCGCAGATAGCGGCGGCGATCGAGCAGCGCGGCCATTGCGTTCGCAGCTTTTTCCTGCGCGGCGGCATCGCCCGAATCCCAGATCGCGCCTTGTGCCGTCAGGTCATTATCGACGGTCGCCAGCAGGCTTTCAAAATGTGTGCGCGCCTGTGTCAGATCGCGATGCAGAGTCGGGTCATCCTCACCCATCTTCTGATTCATGCGCATCTCTTCAAGCTGCATATTGAGTTCGAAGACCTCTTCAAGCAGGTCTGCCGGCGGCTGGCGATCAGGAGCCTTGCCGGAGCCGGAGTTCTCCTCGCCGATCTTGAGCCCCGTAAGCTTCAGCAGGTATTCCGTGCGTTGGAGCGGGTCTCGCAATGTGCGGTAAGCATCGTTAAGCAAGGCTGTATTGGCCAGGCTCCATTGCTGTTCCTGTGCCGACGCACGCGCAAAGCGATCCGGATGTAAACGGCGGCTGAGACGATGAAACTCACGCTCCAGCGCTTCGACATCCAGGCTGAGCCTGCGTTCGAGGCCGAATACCTGAAAATAATCCGCGCCGGAACCGGGCTGTACTTTATTGCAGGCAGGGCAGAGCAGCGCTGAATCTGTGAGCGCGGCGTTACATGCCCAACAGGCTGCTGGGACTGAGGTTGTCGAAGATGTGGCCATGATTGTGAGACTCGAAAAACGAAGAATTGCTTATGAAAAGGACGAGCCGCATCCGCATGAGCGCGTCGAGTTGGGATTGATGAAGTTGAAGCCCTGCTTCATCAGCGTCTGCTCGTAATCGAGCGTCATCCCATGCAGATAGACGAAGCTCTTGGGATCGACAAAGAGACGCACACCGTCAAACTCATACACACGGTCGCGTTCCCGGGGGTTCGTGTCAAAACGAATGCTGTACGACAATCCCGAGCAACCGCCACCGAGAACCCCAAGACGCAAACCGCCCTGCTCCGGCGAAATGCCTTCCTTTTCCATGCCGCTGCGAATCTTCTCGATAGCACGCGGCGTAACGTCGATTCCCTTGGACGATGCTTTCGCGGCAGGATTCGAGCTGGACGCAGAAGCACTCGGCAGCACTGCCGCCTGGCTCTGCTGGGCCATTTGAGCAATCTGCTCCGGGGTCTGGATGTTGACGAAGTCCTGCATGGGTTTCAGCTTTCCGATTCGTGGTTCAAAAAAACGACGGGGACTTTCGCCCCCATCCGGTATTAGTGAGCGGCTACAGCGACAGCTTCCGCAGTCTCTGCAACGCCGTTCTTCTTCTTCCAGTCACCGATCGCGGCGCGGATGGCGTCTTCTGCCAGAACCGAGCAGTGAATCTTAACCGGGGGGAGGGCCAATTCCTTCACAATATCGGTGTTCTTGATTTCAAGCGCCTCTGCGACAGTCTTGCCCTTGACCCACTCGGTCGCGAGCGAAGAACTGGCGATTGCCGAGCCGCAGCCAAAGGTCTTGAACTTGGCTTCTTCAATAACCTGAGTCTCGGGATTGACGCGAATCTGAAGACGCATCACATCGCCGCACTCCGGAGCGCCAACCAGGCCCGTACCTACTTCATCGGAGCTCTTGTCCATCTGACCGACGTTGCGAGGATTGTTGTAGTGGTCGATTACCTTATCGCTATATGCCATTGGAGACCTCCTTAGGGGTCAGTGCTACTTGTTTTGATGCAAATGCCTTGCAGTAAGGTGCTGTTTAGTGCGCAGCCCACTCAATCTTGCTCAGGTCGATGCCTTCTTTGACCATTTCATAAAGAGGAGAAAGTTCGCGCAGCTTCTTCACAATGCCGATCACCTTGTCCGCGACGTAGTCCACTTCAGCCTCATTGTTGAAGCGGCCCAGACCGAAACGAATCGAGCTGTGCGCCACATCGTCACCCAACCCCAGCGCCTTGAGCACATAGGACGGTTCCAGAGTGGCCGAAGTGCAAGCCGATCCGCTCGAAACAGCCACATCGTTGATGCCCATCAGCAGGCTCTCGCCCTCGACGTAAACAAAGCTCATGTTCAGATTGCCTGGCAGGCGATGATCCCACGAGCCGTTGATTTCTACATAATCCAGTTCCGACTCAAGCTTCTTGCGCAGACGATCACGCAGACCCTGTAGCCGGGCTGCCTCGGTAGCCATCTCTTCGCGGGCAATCTCGCAAGCCTTGCCAAAACCAACGATGCTCGGCACATTCAGCGTACCGGAACGCATGCCGCGCTCGTGGCCTCCGCCGTCAATCTGGGCTGAGATCTGCACACGAGGATTGCGGCGGCGGACATACAGCGCGCCAACGCCCTTCGGTCCATAAAGCTTATGTGCCGTCAACGAAAGTACGTCGATGTTCATCGCGTTCACGTCTACCGGAATTTTGCCTATTGCCTGCACGCCATCGGTGTGGAAGATCACACCCTTTTCATGGCAGAGTTTGCCAATCTCCGCGATAGGCTGGATGACGCCAATCTCGTTATTCGCTGCCATGATCGTGACCAGAATCGTTTTGTCGTCGATCGCGCGCTTTAGATCTTCCAGATCGATGAGGCCATCTGCCTTTACCGGCAGATACGTTACGCGATAGCCGTGCTTTTCAAGGCGCTTGCAGGTATCCAGCACCGCCTTGTGCTCGGTGACCTGGGTGATGATGTGATTGCCGCGTTCTTTGTACATCTCGGCAATGCCTTTGATGGCGAGATTGTTGCTCTCGGTCGCACCAGAGGTAAAGATGATCTCCTTGGCGGTTGCGCCAATCAGCTTCGCAATCTGCTCACGCGCGTGCTCCACGGCCTGCTCTGCTGCCCATCCAAAGGAGTGATTGCGGCTGGCGGCATTGCCGAATTTTTCCGTGAAGAACGGGAGCATAGCTTCGAGCACACGCGGATCCATCTGGCTCGTCGCGTGGTTGTCCATATAAATCGGCAGGGTCACGCCTGCGGGTAGTACTGGGGAATTTGCCAAAGTGCTCATTCTCTCTCCACTTCAATCACTGCTTTTGAACTTGCGTTGCCAGAGACTGCCTGCTCTGGGGCCTCTCACTCGGAGTCGGCGCAAACTGAATCGTTACATCAAGGTCAATGAAACCAACTGGTGCGACTTGGCACGGGATGCCGCTGTTTCATGATCCACTAGGTCATAAATACTGATGCTTTGAAGAACCCCGGCGATGCTGTCATTTACCCGTGCCAGCGGTTCTTTAACCGTGCAGTGCGGCTCCACTTCGCAGGACTTGCTGCCTTTCGTGCAGGAAGTGATGAAAAGCGGCCCGTCGATCGCATGAATCACCTCAAAAGCCGAAATAGTGCGAGCTTCCTTTGAGAGCGCATAACCGCCGTTCATGCCTGCATGAGAACGCAACAGGCCGACTTTCGTCAGCCGCTGCAACACCTTTGCCAGAAGCTGCGAAGGAATCCCATAGGTATCGGCAATATCCTTGGCGCTGACAGATGGCGTCTCCGGATGCTCCGCCAGATACTTGAGCGCCATCAGGCCGTAGTCCGCTTTTTTAGTGAGCCTGAGCATACTCGACCTCGAAGTGCCTTCATCAAACCGGACCCGTTCGGTCCTATATCAGTGTACGGCCATTGCAACCGTGATTTCAATGGGCAGGTACGAATATCGGCTCCTCGGAGCCGGCAGACCGTGATATTTTGCGCATTCCGGGAAAAAGTCTGCGAATCTTTATCAAATCTCTCTTGGACAATAGAGGAAGGCTCGATACAATCTGGCGGAAAGACCTTCAAAAACTGGTCCCAAAATTCAAAATGGCTAGCCCCTGCAAACACCCGAGAGTCCGGATCGTCTCCCGTCAGGAAGACGTGGAATATGTCGAATGCCTTGAATGCGGCGAGGTATTTGATTCCGATGAGTTTCGCGATATGGAAATCGAGGAAAAAGCCTCGGATGAAATTGAAGACGAAGCAAACTGAGCCCTGACCGTTCTCCCGGCGTCTACTTCGCCGGCTATACCCAGGCTAAGGGCGGCGCTGCTGAATCGAGACGACGCTGCCACCGGAGCCAACCTCCGCTCCGTGCCCGGTCACCGTACCAATGCGTTTGGAAGCCACCCAGGCGTAATGGAAGCCGGAAGCGACCGTGAGCAGAATCGTGGTATCCAGTGCGGCTGCCCGCGCTACGGCTACCCATGCCTGCGGGTAGATGAGGTAGAGCAACACCACCCCAATCGCCACCACCTGGCTGAAACTGTTGATCTTACCCAGAATTGTCGGGTGAAAATCCCTCAGCCCGGCAATGGAGTAGAGAATCCCAGCCACCAGCAACATGCCCAGATCCCGCCCAAAGACCATCACCGTGACCCGCGCCTCCAGGATGCCCATGTGGGTAAGTACAAGAAACAGCGAGCTCAGCAACAATTTATCGGCGACCGGATCAAGGTATTGGCCAAGCATGGTGCGCTGTTGCAGCCAGCGAGCGAGGAGCCCGTCCATCGCATCCGTGCAGGCAGCAACGATGAATAGCGCAAAAGCGATATGAAATCGCCGTTCCATGACCGCCACGATCAGGAAGGGGGACAGGCAGATTCGCAGCAACGTAAGCAGATTGGGCGCCGTGCGCAAGGGGTTGATGCGCCGCGCAGGCACCATAGAATGAACATTTAAACCTGTTACGTCCGGACTGGAACCCATCCCCAGCATGTTAACGCAGTCTTACAAGAATGCCCACACATTATGACGCTGGCCATGTCGAGCCAAATTGCAAAACCGGACAGTTTGGACCGCAGCCGATCTTGCTGGTAGACTAAATAAAGACTTTTGCAGGCGCGTAGCTCAGTTGGTTAGAGCGCTACCCTATCCCAGTGATCCTTTGTTTTCATCATTTACCATCCTTACTGGATAACTTACTGGATGTCCTGCCCCCATATTTGATCGAGTCTGCATCTCGCGTTACTTGTCCTCCTCAAGGAGGAACAAACAATGGCTCGAGCAAGAACCTATGCAGATCGCGTCAACATCATCAAGATGATCAAGATCGACGGCAAGTGGCCCTTCGCCCCCGTCGTCGAGCGTAACGGCAAAATCGTCCGGGATCACGTCCTGGTCAATGGGAAAGACGAACACCACCCGGAAGGCCGCTACTACCTGGAGTGGTACGAGGCCGGGAAGAAACGCCGACAGCCAATCGAGAGATTTGAGGAAGCTGTCCCGGCCGCTCGCGCCAAGTTCATTGAGCTCCAGGCCCGCAAGGCCGGCATCCTGGTCGAACTCCCGAAGCCAGAGATTCGACCGGTGTCCCCTGCGCCCGCTCCGAACTCGGAAGCCTCGGAACCGGATCCCAGTCGGCTGACCATGGTGGTCGCTATCGACCGGTATCTGGAGTTCTGCAAGAAGCAGCGCAGCCTCCGGACGTTTCGCACCTACCGGCCGGCTCTCCAGAACTACTTTCTAAACTCGTTCACCAAGACGTATGTGGACGAGGTCGATCGCGACGACATCCTCCGATACATCGGCTACTGTTTCGACCATGGTCTCGCCGCCCGCTCGGTTTACGACAAGGTCGTGACCGTGCTCACCCTTCTCAAGCGCCATGGACACAAGAAGCTCATCGAGTCCAGCGACTGGCCCGACTACGTCGAGACCATCCGGCCCGTTTACGAACCCGAAGAGATTCATGCCATGCTCCGGGTCGCCACTCCCATCGAGGCGCTTCTGATCAAGTTCTTTCTCACCTCCGGGTTCCGGAATCGCGAAACGCGGTTCCTGTCCTGGTATGACCTCGACTTCCGGAACAGCCTGGCGCGCGTCACGTCCAAGCCGATCTGGAAGTTCAATCCGAAGAACTATGAGGAGAGAGCGGTGCCTCTACCGACTGCAATGATCGAACAACTTCAGCAGCTCAAGGAGGAGCGTGGCGCGGGCGCGGCCGATCTGGTGTTCCCCAACACCGTCGGAAAGCCGGATACTCTCCATCTCGAGATCATCAAGAAGGTGGCATGGAGAGCCAAATTGAACTGTGGGCAGTGTGTCTCGGAGCGTGGATTTAAATGTGCTCAGGGACCATACTGCGAGCGGATCTTTCTACACAAATTCCGGCACACCTTCGCTACCCAACACTTGCGCGACGGCATCGACATCCGCACTCTGCAGAACTGGATGGGACACCGCAGCATCAAGTCCACCATGGTGTATCTGAAAGGCATCCAGTCGAGAGACGCGCTTGCCAAAGTGAATGCTGGAGCGTTGGCAGCGTTCGTTGCCTGAACGAATCACCTGGTTTCGCCTAGTTGGAGAGCGCCGAAGAAATTCTTCGGCGCTCTTTTTGTCTTTGCAGCACTCAACGGGCAAGCTGATCGTCAATTTGACCGAGTTTCGAACTCGTCCCATGATCAACCGACTTCCGGTAGCTGTGCTGCTGGGAAAGGCTAGGACTTTGTCATGAAGCTGGTCGAACTGGTCGAGAGCAGGAACGAGCCGTTGCGCGTGCGTGATGTCGCACCGATCCTCGGAGTTTCCACTCAGCAGGTTTACAAGATGGCCGCCAATGGTCATATACCGTCCTTCAGAATCGCAAGCTCGATACGTTTCGACCCTGAGGATTTCGCGGAATGGCTCAGAAAGGGATGTCCGCTACGGAGCGGAGCCAACTCGAGCCGGCCATCCCGACCTGCCTGAGGGCGGTATCTCTTTCTACGCTTCTGAATTTGACTGAGTTCCGGAGCGATCGCATTCTATGCCGACCTTGAGGAGGCGCTTGTGGGGCAACGGACAAAGAACTTCACTATTGCAGTACTTGTGACCATCCTCGATGCAGGCGTAGTCGTGCACTACGGCCCGATTCTATGGCAGGTTTTTGGACCGGTCCCGTGGATGAGGCTCGCTCTGCTACTTCTTGCGGGTACAGGGACGTTTACGCTAACGGACATCTGGTCCAGACCCTTTAGCGGCTCTGGTCGGCGTCCCTTGCTTACCGAGATTAGTGAAGGTGGCGCGGCAGGCAGCCCTCGAAATTCCAAATTGGAGGGCGCCGGTGTTTGATTCCCTCGCGGATCTCTCAACAAAGCTCACGGCCACGGGATACTTTATCGACCCAGTGATGACCCAGGTTGTCTTCCTCGCGGCCAAGCTGCAGAAGCCACTTTTGCTCGAAGGTCCGGCCGGATCGGGCAAAACTCAACTTGCCCTATCGGTCGCAGCGGCTGCAGGCACGCATGTGGAGCGGCTGCAATGCTATCGAGGCGTAACTGAAGCTCAAGCGATAGGCAGCTTCGACGCTGGCCTCCAACGACTTTATATGGAGTTTTCGAAGGGACATCACGAGGACTGGAAGTCTGTACAAGCAAGCCTCATAGGCCGCGATTTCTTCCGGCCTGGACCGTTGATGCGCGCACTGGAATGCGAACGCCCCTGTGTTTTGTTGATCGACGAATTGGACAAGGTAGACGAAGGTTTTGAAGCAATGTTGCTTGAAATTCTGTCCGTTTGGGAACTCTCTATTCCCGAGTTCGGAACCGTCCGCGCTCGCAGCATCCCATTCGTTGTTCTCACAAGCAACGAGGAGCGAAGGCTCGGCGATCCGATTCGTAGACGCAGTCTCTATGTCCGGGTAGAACACCCGACACCGGAACGCGAAGCTGAGATTATAGCGAGCCGCACACCAGAGGCTAATGATTCATTCCATCGCGAGATCGCCGGAATCGCTCTGTCGTTTCGCAATTATTCGTTGGAGAAGCCGCCGTCCGTCTCCGAGATGATTGACTTTGCTCGCGCGCTCGAAGTTCTCGGAACCGAGCGAGTTACCGAAGACCATCGCGATGTCTTGATGCCGTTTCTTGCGAAGACAGAAAAGGATAGACGGCACCTTATGTTGCGCGAAGGCTTCAAGAGCCTCCTTGATGATGGTGCGCGGTTCGCCGAAAAAATGGCCGCACAGCAGGAGGTGTCGGGATGAAACATCTCGCCCTCCTTGCGGTTCTTATCTTGCCAGGCGTTGCGCTCGCACAAAGCCCGAGGAGCTTCGAGGAAGAATGCGTTGGGCGATACGCGCGCCAGTACCGTGTGCCGCCAGAGCTCATTGGAGCCTTTATCGACGTGGAATCGAACTGGAATCCGCATGCGATATCGAATAAAGGCGCGATGGGAGTTATGCAATTGATGCCAGCGACAGCTCGACGTTTTGGCGCGGACCAGCCCTTCGATCCGGAGCAGAATATTGCGGCCGGCACGCGATACGTGACAACTCTGATGTGGGAGTTCCACGGAGAAATGCGTTTAGTCGCCGCTGCTTACTATGCCGGAGACAGATGGGTTGGAAAGCGCCTCCTCGAGTATCGCAATCCGGATGTCGTCGCGTACGTCGAGGCGGTGCGACGGCACTATGTAAGGCGAAAGTACCTCACCAATCAACTTCAAAGGAGATAACGAAACATGAGACTTCGTTGGCTTATTCCGATCGCACTTCTTATCCCGCTCCGAGCCACCGCCTCCAATGGAGATCCGTCCGGTCGCGTCGTAACGCTCACTCTTCAGCAGGGTTCTATCACAACGCTCCATCTCCGCCCTGAGTTCGAATCGATTATCCATTTGCCTGAAGAGGTGACCTCAGTGGTTGTCGGCAGTCCAGGCTCCTTCAAAGTCGAACACAGCGAGGGCGAGCCCGAGTATGTCTATGTAAAACCCCTCATTCGTACTCGTTCGCAGAGCGATCTGCTGATCGCGACGAAGTCCGGCCGGCACATCGTCCTTGAACTTATCAGCGATGGAGGGAACGCGCCTACGGCTCAGCCTGTCGATTTTCTGCTTGAATACCATTCTCCCCGAAGTCTTCTGGTCGCTGGTAGCCCGGTTACCGAGACGGCACGCCCTAGCGCAGCCGAACCTGCCGCTGTGTCCAAAGCAACTCGCTCGCCAAAAGCTCTCTCAGCCATTGACGTGGAGTTTGAGCAACAGAAGTCGGTCAACGCCCCTGGTTGGAAAGCCTGGGACGGTCAACAGATCAAAACGGCGATTGGCGATATCCGCCAGTGGAACAATCAGACAGCAATTTCCTACTCCGTCTTCAATGCAAGTGATAAGCCAGTGGAAATCGTGCCACCACAAATCCAAATCACAGGTCTGACTTTCGACAAAAAGAAGAAGAAGAAAAAGAAGGCAGGCATTCTTGCGGACCAACTTGAGATTAGCGACTACCGTCTGAGCACAACTCGTTTAGAGCCGGGCGGCCGAGCCGACGGCGTAGTTGTCTTCGATCGGCCGAACTTCAAGCAATCGACTGAGAAGCTTTTCCTGCAGATCGCCCAGGCCGATCAGGTCGACAAGCCGGTTCTGGTGCAGCTCCCCTTCACTCCTCCCATCTCGGCTAACGGACGATAGAAAGGACTATCCACTATGCAATCCAATGCAACTAACGGAAACGGTCGTAGGCTAGAGCCGTTGGATCTCGAAGAGACTGCCGAACCCGCATGGGCAGAAAGCCCTAGCTCTGAGCAATCTTTCCGTAAAACCCAAGACGTTCCGGTCGCTGCAGAGCAAATCGCAACCCGAGCGACCGCGGACAAACTGTCTGGGCCCAACAAAAACAAGGTTCTAATCATTGGAGGCGGTCTCCTTGCAGCAGTCTTGTTCTTTGTCATGACCATGTTCGTAGGCAGATCTCCTGGAAAGAAAAAGACAGTTTCAGGGGTCGCTCACACTCCACAACAGAGCATCGCACCAAAAGGCAGCGTGACGCCTGTCATGGACACGGTACACAATCCGACCCAGGCTGACTCGAGCGGACAAGTCAGTCCGAACGACATCAACCGCACCAAAGCGAGCAGTGGGCATACGACGGTCAACAAGCCCTTGGCCTCTACTCAAGCAGCGATTCCGCCAAGTCCTACCGTCAACGGCAGCCTCGGCAGCGTTCCCTCATTCGCAGATACGCAACAGCACTGGGAAGAGCCTAGACCCTATGGAGAAGCCCCTGCACCTTCGACACCGCAAACGCAACAGAACGCCTTGAAGGAACCATCTCTTGTCTTCGTGAGGAATCTTACGCAGAGTACGAGCGCCTCTTCCAGAGGCGGAACAACAGAGGAAACAGCGCCCGTGCTTGATTTCGCTCCAGGAACCCGCATCCTTGCGAAGCTCACAACGGAGATATCAAGTGCTGTACAGACACCTGTCATTGCAGAGGCGCAGTACACCTATGCCATAGGCGACCGCGTCGTAATACCGGCCGGCGCCAAGTTTATTGGTCACTTGGAGCAGGCTGATCGTAGCGGCCTCGTGAGCGTGAAATTCGACGAGGTAGACCTAAAAGACAACGACAAAGAAAAGATCGAAGCATTGGGCATTGGCCTCGATCTCGCTCCAATCAAGGGAATCGTCTCAGGAAAAAATACTGGAAGGAATTTCCTGGTGCGAACCGCCTCTGGCATTGGCTCGGTAGCTGCGATGATCGTTGGTAATAACACGAGCTCCAGCTTCTCTGAAGACGACCTCATCCGTGAGAGGATCGCTGAAAACGCCGGGAACGCGGGCGACACAGAACTAATGAATCTTGCGGTCACGAACAAGGTTGTCGTCTCTGTGCCAGCAGATACGAAGATCTACGTTGTCTTCGCGAAGCGCGAGCAAAATACGGCTACGCTTCGCCCGATCGATGCGAAAACCCCTTGAAATATCCAGCTGACTGCATAAATGATAGCCCCGGCATCATGCCGGGGTTTTCGTTTGACGATGCGGCGCGCATGGCAGGCGATCTCATGCAAGCGTCGGCATAGGGAGATTGCGGCGAATCCAATATTGGACTTCGCCCTATTACCGGCTCCCATGTGGCACTGTACAGGACGCCCAATCATCGACCAGGGCAGCACCTTCTCGCCCAAGTCAAACAGAGGACGCGGGATAGTACTGGCTGCATAAATTGGTCCTTGGCGCGAGCCCATTCCCATAGGGGTCGCCTCCCTCCAATTCTAGGGGGAGTCACAGCGAAGACCAGACCTGTCAGCTATAACGGCCCATCCCCTTCGCCTTTGACCAATCGACGACTTCCATTGGTCAATAAACGAAACGCCCCATTTCCGACCCCTCTGTATCAACGCATGTCTCGCCCCATCATTTGGCCAATTGGGTTAACACGATATTTGCCCACATGGCGGTCCTGATGTGTCAGTCCTCATGATGACTGAGTTCGCGATGAAGCCAAGCCTCGTTTCCCGAGTTTAGAGGGTTTGCAGTGCCCGGACGGCATCCCTTTAGGCCGCTTTCTACTCTGCCTCTCTTCCTTATTGGTCTCTTCGGAGACTGAATTCTCAACACTACACTGATTTTCCCGCGTTCCATTATTTGACCGAGTTCTGAACTAGACGCATTTTTTCCTACACACGGATGCCGCGAGCAGCCGCGTACAGGAGAGAAAAGATATGAACACTGCATTGGCCTTCTGGCGGCCTGCTCGAGTGTCCGCCACATCATCTCAACCCACCATTCATCGTCCCCCTCAACCGAACTGGGTCCGGATTGCCCTTAAGTTCGCGCTCGCACTCATATTCCTCGGCAACCTCGTCCCGGTCGTTGCCAACGCACAGAACCTCGGCACCTCGCCTCAGTTCGGGCAGGCTGTCCAGGGACAACAGGCGACGACTGTCGAAGGCACGGTACTTAACATCGTCAACTGGGGATGCAACGTGATCGCACCCGTGATCGCGGTGGCGTGCCTCGGCATCGCTGGCTGGCACTTCAAGAGCGGCCGCGGATACATGGGCTGGGGAGTGTCCGGCGTAGCTCTCATGGTCATCTCTGGTCTCGGACGCATGGCTGAGGGCTTCATCACACAAGCGCAAGGCATTCAGTAAGGAGCCCGCGATGCCTGTGCCGCAATTCCTTTCGGATCTCCTTCAGTTATTGCTCGGTCTCGCCGTTCCCGCTGCGTTCTGCACGTTAGCCGCGGCGGGAGTGAGCCTTCGGCACGAAGGAGGTACCAACTTCCATGTCAATGGACGAACCGGGAAGTGGGTGTTGTGGACCGTCATATTCCTGACGCTCCCGCAACTTCTGTCCTGGATTGCGGCACAAGGTATCACGGTTCCATCGGGAAGCGGATCGATCGGAACAAGTTGGCTTGCGAGCATGCAAACGATCTTCACGAACTTCGTCAATCAGATCGTCGTCGCGAAGTTCGTTCCTGTCCTCGCTGCATATTTCGTACTCAAAGCTTGCCTCGATGGAGCGGCCGGTGAAAACCCCCTAGCATCCATCGTGGCTGCTCTCTTCCTGATGTCGTTGTCAGCCACGATGCAGCTCATGCAGGGATGGAACGATGGAAGCCAGTATGCGACGACGGACATGCTTGCCTCCCTATGGAATTACGTCGTTGGGCAGATCATGCCAGCGGCGGCCGGTCTGGCCTGCGTGGGTGCCGTCATCAACTTCGTCAGGCACAGACCCTGGACACGATTGATTCTTGCAGCGATCTCTTTCCTGAGTGTGAGCGGTCTCCTCACACTCTTTCAAGCTATGGCGGCATAGGGAGCCCACGATGAGTCTCAACGGCGCAATCACCAACCTCGCATCCTGGGCGGGAAACACCATGATGCCGACGATGGCTGGGATGTTCTTCGCGAGCGCAGTTTATCGCTACAGCAAGAGCAGTCCCTTTGAGCACCTTCTCTACGGCGGCTTCGCTTCACTGATGTGTTCGGGAATGCTTCGTGCATTGGAAGGCTTCGTCCAACATGCGGGCGCCACCAATGCTGATGCCTTTTGGATGGCGAGCATGAGCTTGGTGAACTGGACTGCCAACGTAATACTTCCAGTTTTCGCGCTCACTCAACTCGCCGCGATGGCGCTGCACATGGGCGGAGTGGTCTCAGAGATATATCCGGGCTCGTCCTGGATCAGGAAGTTTGTCGCTGCTGTCGCTGCCCTGATGGTTTCGGGCATCATGCGGCTCGCGGAGTCGCTGGTAACGCAAGCGCACGGAATAGGAGGGTAGGTCTATGAGTCTCGATTTGACCCCGGTTCATCGCAACCTCAATACGAAGGTCTCGTTTTTGGGTCTTGAATTTGAGGACCTGATTCTAGTGCTCGCCTTGGCCGCACTGATGAACCTCCTCGCACACTTCGTCGGTGACACCGCGCATGTGCTTGGAATGCCTCTCAACGTCTTCATGGAGTTTGTGGTGCCAGCGCTGGCCGTCCCATTTCTCATCCTGTTCAAGTATGGGCGTCCGCGAGGCTATCTCACCGATTTGATCCGATCGTTCTTCGCCCCGAAGGTGTGGTGCGCACTTGAACGAGATTCGGAGTTGACGCAGAGTTACATCGTCGGAGAGGAGGAGTGAGCCATGCAAGCTTCGATACAAAGGACGCCAGATGGATCCGTTGACGTACATCTCGACACGGAAGCTGCACGCGCTGTCTTCGCGAGTGTCCTGTTCGCTGCCCGATTCCATGAGGGCGTTGCCCCTCTCGCTCCAATTGCAGAAGAAGGACTACGAGACGTTCAACCGAGTGTGGCTCAGGGAGGATCAGGACCATGCCAATGACTTATGAACAACACGACAAAAAACTAAAGTCGCCTGCTGTTTGCGAACTGCTGCCTCTACGTGACCTGCCCGCGGGAGACAACGTGATGGTGCGTACCAATGGAGCCTTCGTCGCCGGCTATGAACTTCGTGGCATTCTTGCCTACTTTGCGACCGATGGCGACCGAAACCAAACAAAGTCGATGCTCGAAGCCCTCTTTCGCAGCATTCCAGATGTCAGCATGCGACTACAGTTCCGCTATGAGATTTCCGAGCATCTTGGTGACCTTCTCGACAGCTACGTTCAGCAACAGCGTAGCGAGCAGCCTGAGGTCATGGCCCTCGACGCTCACCGAATGAGGATGTGGATGGAAAAGGAGCACAACGGCTTTTACTTCGAGAATCGTCTACACATCTACCTCGTATGGGATCCGCGAATCCACGCCAAGCTGTATCACTCGGCGCAGCAGAACCGGAAGCTCGGCGGGTTCACCATGAGCCAGAAGAAGGCAATCGAGCGGACGCGCCGGGAGCATGAAACGTATCTCGCAGAATTTGAGTCGATCTTGCGAGGTATCGAGGGATCGATGGAGGCGGCGAATCTTGGTAGCAGAAGGCTATCAACACAGGAGTTGTTCGAGGAACTTAAGCATTCCCAGCATCCGTCTCGGCGCGACCACCGCCCTTATGTGCCAGGCGAAGAGATGTTTGAGTATCGCAGCGCGCGAGAACAGGCAACGCAGTCAAGCATCCTCAATGAGACAGAAAGCTACCTCAACATCGATGGATACCTTCATTCCGTCGTGAGTCTCAAAGAGTTACCGGACGCGACGTTTCCCGGCATGTTGCAGAACTTCTCCACTCTTGGCTTTCCCGTCGTCATCAGCGCACAGGTCGTCATTCCCGACCAGGTGAAGGTCCTCAAGGGATACAAAAAGCGCCTGCAGAAGATGACCGCTGCGCAGAAGGATGCGAATGGCAATTTCAAATCCAATCCTGAAGCGGAAGTGGCTCAAGCACAACTATTACAGATTCAGCGGGACATCATCTCTTCTTCTCTCAAGACAGCGAAGCTGAGCCTCTCCGTTGTGGTGCGGACCTCCCAACAGGCGATCACACTTAGCGATCTGGAACGCTCTGAGCGGGAGCTCGCCAACCGAACGCAGGAGGTACTAAATGCCTTCACACACATGAATGGTGCGAAGGCCGTAATGGAGACCATCGCGAAGCGGCGAATCTTTCTCGGGACATTGCCCGGTATGGCCGAGCCTGACAAACGCGATCAGGACATGCTCACGTCGAATGTCGCCGATCTCGTACCGGTAGAGATGCCGTGGACCGGGACCCGCCGCAGTCCACTGATCTTGTTTGAGACACCCTATCGGCAGCTCATTCCCTTCTCGATGTTTGATCCCGATCTCTCCGACGCTAACGGATTGCTAATGGCAAAAAGTGGTGGAGGAAAGACACTCGCCGCGCAGCAAATGCTGCTGATGGCAGCTCGCGCCAATCCCCTTATCTCCATACTCGAACGCGGCGATTCATACCAACCATTGGTTGAGTTGATGGGCGGCGAGATGATTGAAATGTCGCTCGACAGTGACCAGACGATTAATCCATGGGACCTGCCAAGAGGAGAGACCAGGCCCTCGAACGATCAGATTTCGTTTCTGAAGAACCTGACTCGCCACATGCTTGGGGAGAACACACCTCCGGACCTGGACATCGACCTGCTCGATAGTGTTCTGCTCGAAGCGATTGCCTCTACCTATAAGCGCTGCAGCGCTAAGACCTCGAACCCGGTGCCGATCTTCGGAGATCTCGCGGCGGAACTCGCGCACTGGCAAGACCGCGATCGTAACCAGAAGATCAACGCGATGGCGCAGATGGCTTCGACGAAACTACGTGCCTGGGTGGACGAAGGACCGTACGCGCGGCTCTTCGACAGGCCGACTACGGTTCAGTTGAACAATCCATGGCTTTACTTCAATGTCGAAAAGCTGAAGGATGACCCTCGCCTCGAACGGGCCATGAGCCTGCTCATTGCTCATACCGCGACCTATCGAGCCTCGGGCTCCACGGGACAGCCGAGTATCGTACTGCTCGATGAGTGCTGGGCGTTGCTGGAGTCGCCGATCCTGGCGAGCGTCGTCGTTCAGCTCTTTCGGACCGCTCGAAAGCGCAATGCCAGCGTATGGGGCATCAGTCAGACCCCCGAGGACTTCGTGGGCACTCCGGATAGGCCGAATGAGCATGGCGCCGGCATCGTCAAAAACGCGACGACCAAGATCATCGGCAAGCAGCCCGGCGACATGACTGCTCTCCGTGAACACGTCCACTTGAACGAGACTGCCCTCAATCAGATCAAGACCTTTGCGCACCCAAAGAAAGGCCACTCCGCCGAGTTCCTCATCGCTGTTGGCGAAAAGGCGGAATCAACCCATGCGATTCGAGTCGTTCCGAGCGCAGTCGACTACTGGATCACGACCACGTATGCGCGCGAGCGGAATTTTCGGAAGTACTGGCTGGGGCAGCACCGGCAGCTTCCATTGATCGAGGCATACGAGGCGTTGGCGGCAACGTATCCTCGCGGTCTTGCAGAGTTTGGCCCTCTGGCAGTGGAATTGTCCGGAGAGATGCAGGAGGCGGTCGCCCAATGAATCAAGAAGACACCAGATCAACGGACGATCAACCTTCGGATGACTCGTCTCGCATCGCCGGGTCACCCGTCAATCCGAGGCCGTCCATCGGTTCTCGTTGGAAGAGGAGACTGATGCTATCTCTCCTTGCTCTGGAAGTGTGCTTCGCCGTGCCGCGATTAGCCCACGCTCAATTCAGCATCTTCAATTCGATCTTCAGTTCCATCCAGAGTGACATGGGCACCTCGCTCAAAGCGATCAACCAGATCAAACAGCAAATACAACAGCTCTATCAGACGACAGTCTGGCCCTTGGCGGCGCTCAACCAGGCGCGGGGGTTCGTGTCGAGTTCGATTAACACCTACCGCAACTCCATGAATCAAATCTTCACCACCAGATCCAGCAGCGCTGTTCTTCCAGGTCCTCAACAGTTCGAGACCTTACTGCATAGCCGGCTGTCGTCCCAGATCCCCTCGCTGCAAACGAGTTTCACTACCAACTATGGCGCGATTCCCCAAGTGAATACAGTGCGGCCCCAGGACCGCGTCATGATGGACATGGACGACGCCTTGGGCCAGCAGAACCTCAAGACAACCCTGATCGCCGATCAAGCTCAAGACGTCACGATTCAGGCGGCGAACCAAATGGAGAATCAGGTAGCCACGACTACCCCCGGCTCCAACCCATATCTAACGGCAGAGGCCCAAGTAGCGAATCTCCGGTGCCAGGCATACATGCAAAAAATGCTTGCTGCAGAGCTACGGCAAGAGGCCGGCCGTATCGCCCATGACAACGCACTCGTAAAGAGCAGGACCACGTCATCCGGCGGGATTAACAGTATGGTCACCGGAGCGCTCACCGGACATTGAGGAGAATCGCCATGACAGACACGAAGAAAAACCCGATGAAGCTGCGCAAGCCCTTCTTCTCGCGGCGCAAACAACAACCTGAGCCATCGAAGACGATGCCTGACATCACGGCCACTCATCCCGTGCGTCGTTGGTATCGGCCGACTCTTTTGAAGACTGTCATGGTGGCGCTCGCGCTGGTGATCATCGTGCCGACTCATGCAAATGGTCAGTTCGGCATCGACACCGCTGCAATCATTGCGGCCTTGCAGAAAATGCAGTCGCTCATGAGCACTTATATGGCGGCTCCGCTAAAGACCATTAACCAATCCGAACAAAGTATTTCCAGTTACGAACAGCAGGTGATGTACCCCTTGACCGCGATCAACCAGGCCAAGAGCTCAATCACGCAGTTCGAAAGTCAATTCACGAACATCAACAACATGTTCCATGTGAATGTGTCGAGTGCCACGTTGCCGCAGTCACAGAGTTTCGAAACGACCTTGCTGTCCCGCAATGCGAGCAATGTTCCAAGTGTATCTTCCCAGTATCAATCGGTGTATGGCGTGGTGATGGCGCAGAACACGGCGTCGCCTCAAGTCCGGACGATGACCGACATGACGGACGCGCAGGCTCAGGATGCTATGAAGCGCGCACTTCAGATCGATGCGTTGGCGGAGAGCGAACTTACTGCAGCGACCCAGATGGGTCAGCAAATCTCACAAGCTGCACCGGGGAGCGCTCCAATTCTTGAAGCAGAGGCCGATATCTGGGTCGTCCGGGCGAATGCCTATACGCAGGCAGCCTTGGCGGAACTGATGCGAACCCGTGGCATCGATCTAGCCAACCAGAGCAAGACCTCGAAGCTCGCGGCCTCCGACAACATAAACAACAACGGCGTCGTAAGCGGAGCGCTGACCAATAGGTGAGTCCATGATGATGCTCTCAATCTTTAGCCTTCATTCAAACATGTCAGCTCTCGCGTTCTTTCAGGGAACGCAGTTGAGCTTGTTCGAAAGCTTTCTGACCCAAGCCATCTCAGGGATCAATTCGACCAGCATCACGTCAGGCATGCAAAACGTGGCCTACGTGGTACTGCTTGTCGGATTCCTGTGGCAGGTTTATCAAGCTTCTCTGCATGGTGGCGATGTTCGCGGATTGGGTGTCAGTCTCATCAAGTACGTGGTCACAGCAGTTGTCGTGATGAATTACAGCGCAATCTTTACGACGGTCAACCAGGGCTTCGTCAACGCGGGCAACTGGATTGGTAATGCAACTGGGTTTGGCAATCTCCTGGACAACTGGAAGACAGATATCAGTACCCAATACAGCCAGGATGGAGTACAGCAAATGTGGGGCTTGGTCACAGGCTCTATCGCTGGCCTGATCGACGGGGTATTGATCCTGGTGGCCTATCTTCTCTATCCGTTCGTTATCGCCATCTTCGGTTTCTTCTATATTTTTTATGGTTCGGTCCTTTATATCTTTGGTCCGATCGTCATTGCGCTCATGCCGCTTGGTGCAACGAATCGCATCGCCAAGGCGTATGTAGAAAACGTCTTTATCTGGAATGCGTGGCCGATCTTATATGGAGGTTTCGGCGCTCTGCTCGGCGCGGTTCAGATGGGCCAGGTTGGGCAGATGCTGAACCAGAACAATTTCCTTGGGGGGCTCGGTAATCTCGAGGGCTCGTTCCTGATTGGTGCAGCGAGCATCATCTACTCTCTGGCGATCGCGGTAATACCTTTCATTGCCAAAAAGATCGTCAGCGGCGAGGTGGGAGCGACGGCAGGCGCATTGATAGGTGCGGCAGCTACCGCTGTGACTGCCGGTATAGCTGCAACGGAAGGAGTTGCTGCGGGGATATCCGGCGCCTCCTCAAGTGCTGGTCCGGCCGCCCAAGGTGGAACGAATTCGTCCGCAGCTTCTTCTCCTCGCTCTTCGACGGGCGGTCAGGGCAATCAACCCGCGGCTCCCCAAAGGGGCGCCCCAACAACAGCAACGACAGCGAAGTCGTCTTCAGAACGTTTTGCTACGCAGCTATCGGAAAGCGGCTCCTCTTCGGACACTCAAGGCGATATGGTCGCAGATAATATACGCGGCAGCTTCAATGACGCATTCAATCCGCGGCAGGAGTCAGCGTCGGAGCCCACACATAACTCAGAGCAAAGTACCGGTTCTGACCAGTCTGCTAGTGCACCTTCGCGGGAAGGCCCGTATCGGGATGCTTCATCGGTATCCGCGGGGAAGGGTTCACGGAATGCCGGTCGAACAAGTGCTGGACGGGGTCCTACGCCAGCTCTGATGCGTCCGCACGGCTTGGCCACATGGGGTGCTTTCCATGCTGCACGACTGGCAACGAAGGGTGCGATTGGGGCAGCCCGCGTAACAGGCATAATGCCCCAGCGCACCAGCGGGAATACCAGAGAAACAAATCCCTAATGAATGTTTAGGTACGAAAGGAGACGGGGTATGGCAAGCAAGGAAGCGACAGCGAATGATATTGGACCGCGCCCGAAATACTACGAAATGGATGGGGCGCGTCTTGCAAATGCAAATCGAGCATGGCTGCTCGCTTTCATCATGGCTGCCCTCGCAGCACTCGCGCTGGTATTCGCCATAGCGGTGCGCCTAAAGCCTCCGACGGTGATTCGTATTGGGGCCGATGGCGAGCCAGTTGTTGTCGGCCAGTCGTCGCCCGTGTCTACGAGCTCTGCCGGCGATCCGTATCTGAGCGAAATCTTCGTGAAGCGCTTCCTTTCGGATTACCTCAATTACAGTCCTTCCAACGTAGATGACCATTGGGCCACTGCTTTAAACCGGATGACTCGAAACCTTCGCGGTCTCACCCTTAAGGCAATGTCCGACAACAATCTACGTGGCAAGATCGACGACGACCAGATCCAGTCCGTCTTTCACCTTCGTGAGGTCGACCCGGTGGCGGGAGAGCCTCTGACTTATCTTGTTTACGGCGTGAAGGATGTCCACCACATCACGAACGGCAACGAAGTCACCGATCACTTCGTGAACGAGTACAGAATTCGCCTCGTCGCGGACCGACGTAGCGAAGCCAATCCTGATGGCCTCTGGATCGCTGAATACAGCGAGCACCCCATCGACGGGGAGCGCAGGAACGCCATCCTTTCTGCCTCCGACCAGACTGGCAACCAGTAAGGAGAAGCATCCATGGAAACAGTTCAACAGAAAGCAGTCGATCAAATGCCACAGCAAGTGCCGGCCACGACGAGTGGAAGAAAGGGACGAAAAGGTCGTTTGCCGGAGGAATCCGCGCGTTACTTCCTCGCGAAAGAGGGTTCGTCTCCACAGAAGCCGGAGCTTGGAGAAGAAGCACCCAATGAGAGCCAGGCTCTCATCAAGGCATTCCAGCAAAAGACCGGCGTGATCTACGTCGTAACGGCCTACCGCGCGGAGGCAGAGATACAAGGAGGCAATCCGGTTTTGATCAAACGGCCGTTGGCGAAGTAGCGGCAGAGGTCAGCAACGAATTTCAAAGAGGAGATAACCCTGATTTCAGGCTCTGTCAGCCTCTCTTGAACCCTTATCGCATGGCGATGAGGAATTCCGCGCTGACCCGGTTTCCATCACTGAGACCTGGTTCGGTTCATAACCACCCCTAACACAGGTGACCAGGAGCGAAGAGATGGGACTCGGGACAGCGAGATCTCAATCACTTATCTGGAGCGCCAGACAGTGAGGAGAAACGATGACAGCGAATACGATGCAATCCGTTACCGGCCACTCGAAGCTCATTCTTGAGTTGTCGATTGACTCGTTTGGAATTGTGACACGCAAGAATCCAGAACTGGGCCGGAGAGACACGCTTGAGGGAACACTCCTCACGCAGGTCTATCCGGGCATCAAGGTAGCACGCGTGAGTGTGCCGACCGAGCTCGACTCCTATGAGCAATCACTGGTCGAGAGCCGGATGGCCAACCTGGTCTATCAGGGGGTGCAGTACAAACTTGCAGGCGCTAGCGGGGCGGCGAAGGACGGACGTTTCTACTTCGTAGATTCCGATCATGCGAAGGACATTGCTGAGCGCTTTCAGCACTGGCCGGAGGCAGCGATGGTGTATTTCTCCATCCTCATCTCTGACTGCAAGACTGTAATCGAAGAAATAAACGTGACTGTTCTTGTGGTCAAGGATCATGTCCTTGGCACCAACGACTGCCGTGGATGGCTCCGAGAATCCCTGTACCGGAAGCTCCAGCTTCCCCAGGATCGATTCGCCCAGTTTCGACTGGCCTTCGATGCACGTGAACCGAAGCAGGCTAAAGGTGCTGTAAAGGCAATGAGCGACCGCGCAGCTGACAAGCTCGGGGTCGATATCATTCTGCCGGAAAGCTCCTGCAAGCCCGAACTGAAGGGATCAGGCAAGTTCATCCCCCAGGCGAAGACCACCGGAAGGCTTATTCAGGGACCGGTCATTCTGGGAATCAAGCAGTCCTCCCGAAAGACCTTCTATGGCTCAAGCTACACGCTGGCCGAAAATGCTTCAGAAGAAGCCTTGCGTACCGAAATCATTCCTCCGACCATCGAGGAAGTTCGTCAGGTCCGCAAGGCATGGGAGAACGGTGATTATGCCGCTCTCCTGAAACTGTTAGGACGGAACGAGGAAGAGGAGATTGGCTTTGACGATAGCTTCGATACAGAAAGCTTCGATGAAGCCGCAGTCACCGCTTCCCAGGAAGGTTGTGATCCGTCAGAAGCGGTGCTTCTGGCTGACAAGAGCGGCAGCGCGATTCGCATTCCGTTCGTTGCCAACCAGTTGAACCGTAAGCTGGCACGCTGGGCCTTTCGCGCAATGACAGGAGGGACACTTCGTCTTCCTGCGTTCGCTCTGGCCGACGACGGAGTCCTCGTAGAGCACGGAGGGAAGATACTCTCTGCGTCTGATTGGATCCCGAAGGATAGCGCCATTACCTCCCTTACCTCAGAGCAGAGTTTGTGTGTCCGGTATCCCATCCGGATGCAGGAGGATCTGTTGCCTGTCCGCCATCTCCGTGATGACGAACTAGTAGCGCGTCTATCAGAAGCACTTGGCAAAGCAGAATTACCTGAAGGGTTGATTCACCACATTCTTCGCACCCAGCTTCGTATGCATGGAACCTACATCCTGCACTCGGAGATGGCGGCAAAGAACGGCGGCGACTTCGACTACGACACAATCTGCACCATTCCGTCCGATCAGTTTCCGCGGTTTGTGGCGGGCCGGATCGCGTATGGAGAGCATTTCACCAATCCAGAGAAGACCAAGACCAAGGCCCGTTCTCTGTGGTGGAACGTACATCTGGTTGCCATGAAGGCACGTGGGAACAAGATCGGTACCATCACCGATCTGAAGACTTCGTGCGTGGCGGCCGGCAGGATTGACAAGGCTTACGAGCTTGTCATTCAACTGCAAAACGCTCTTGACTCCCTCAAACACAAGGTCAGTGTGGATGAAGGAGTCGTGAGCGAAATCCGCAAACAGGTCACTCCCGCTCCCTGGCTTCGCTTCAAGCGTGAGCGCAGGGTGTCGGATATGCCCATGCACCTCGAAGTCGCCAACACCGACAAGGTTGGCCGGATGTACAACGTGGTGCGCAAGGAGTTAGGCGACCTGGAACAAGAAAAGATGGCTATGGAGGACTTCCGCGGTCTATTTACTGGCCAGACGGTCAGTAAGGAGATGTTCAAGGAATGCCAACTGGTCAACAACATCTTTGGCGACATCGCAACCCGCATCGCTGAACGCGAGGCCAGTCTCCGTTTGGAGCTGAGCAATGCGCAGGCGTTCTGGGAAGCGGTCCGTCAGGGAGAAGACAAAGAACTGCGGAAGTCAGCCGTGCTTGCTCGCAATAAGGCGCAGGCAGCGGTCTGGGAGTCTGAAAAGGAGGCGAAGCAGCAGTTTCGCTCGCTCAACCTGTTCATGCACTTCTGGGCGCAGGGCAAAGAGGACAACCGGGCAGCCTGGGCACAGGGTATGGCACATGTCGTCACCAGTGGCAAAGGTACCGGAGCGGCCCTCTTTCACAGCTTCCCGCAGGAAGTAGTCGATGCCTTCGCAGAACAAACCGGAGGAACCAGCGTTCCGGTGCGGCGGCCAAAGACGATCGATGGATACGTCGAGTTCGATGAAGAACAGCGCGCATATCTCATCGAAATTATCCCCAATCCGGGGAGCGAAGACACAAAGAAGGCGATCTTTCTCTTTCAGTACAAGGGGAACCGCCAGCTCGTCTTCGAAGACACGAGGATCTCTCCTTTTGGGGCAGATCCCTCTTAGCCCGGCCGGAGGAGGTGCGGCTTTCACTGCGCCTCCTCTCGCTGGAGATTCTGTCGCCTCGAACAGGCGCACGGAGGAGAATATGAACCGCTTATGGCTTGCTTCGATAGCGCTGCTCGCAATCTCGGCGAAGGCGCAAAACATCAATTTCCCCGACATCCCACATATCCACACAGCATTGAATCACCTCACTGTGATTGATGTTGGAGAACCCATTCAGGGGGTTGCTGCCGCCGATCCGGATTCCTTCCAGATCGAACGCGAAAACGACAAGGTGCTTCTCCAGCCTCTCAAGGAAGGGGCATCTACCAATCTGATCCTATGGACAGCGTCACGCCAGATCTCTTATGAGCTTGATGCGCCGGGGGACCTGGCCAAGATGAATGTTTTGGTGCGGAATCTTCCCCCTGCCACTCACGTAGCAGCTGACGCACCAACCTCCAACGAGCGGCAGCAGATCGCAACGGCGGCCACAACAGAGGCGATACTAGGAGCCAAAGAAATTCTTCCCGAGCAACCGGCAAAGACGCCACTCGCCGCAGTATCAGCCTCCGTGGTCCGGGTTTTGCATACCAGCGGCGGAACGTATATCCAATACGTGATCGTCAATCATTCGAGTTCACCGTTTCGGGTGACCACCCCATCCGTCACCCACCTTCAGCCAACTCAGACTCAGGTGTCACTGGTGGCTCTTCGTAATCGGCAACTCTCAAGTCAAACGCTGAGCACTTTCAAAGCACGGCCCGATGGGATCGTGAGCGACGTTTCAGGTGAATCACAACAGGCCGACATCGCTCCGGGCGCTTCGACGACGGGCTATGTTCTCGTTCGAACAGCGGCTGGTTCTGCTCCGGAAATCTATCAGCTGAGTTTTGGATCGACACCGTTGGGACCTCTCGTTGAGGCCGTGGTGATCTGAGATGGCCGGCGATCGTCTCATCACGCCCGACGAAGCACGGCAGATGTTGCGGCAGATCTACTCCGCGGACGGCGAGATCAACCTCCGAGATGTGCTGCGCAGAAACGCATCGGACCCGATAAGGCCGTTTACTGAGAAAGGCCGACTGCGTCCTGGCACACTCCTTGTTATCAGTGGCGCAATGTTGTTCCTGCTGATCGCGATCTTCCTGTACTTCAGCATCGGCGCGAGAGGGTGAACACCATGTATGACGACCGTAGACAGTCGCCGCGGGGTGCTGAGGATGTTGCCGGGATCGTCGTTCTCGGAGTCTGCGCTCTTGTTGCAGCATTTTGGTATGTCGGCGTGTCCCGCTTGCACCTTCGCAACTCACAGTGTCTCGAACTATTTCTCGATCTCGCCATTGTGCTATTTGGTGCAGGGTTCATTCTCTCCGACCTCGTAGGCAGACGGGTGCGTCGAGAGGAAGCATGGCCCCATCCGGCTTTACATATACCGGGCGTCGTTGAGGAGCTAAATCTTGGCCGTGCCCACGACGAAGGCACCACTTTGCTTGGGTATAACGTTCACGGCGAACCGTGGTTCTGGCCGGATTCCGTCCGGCTCAAGCATGGGGTGATCGCCGGCGGAACGGGTGCTGGAAAAACGACATTTTTGCAGAGCATCATTGCGCAGGATGTGAACCGTACCTTCCACGGCAAACGCATGCCCATCATTATCTTTGATGGCAAGGGCGACCAGGCATTTGTCCAGGAGCTGTTACCGCACATTGAGGCCGCCGGCCGCATGGAAGATCTGCGGCTGATCGATCCTTCCAACCCGCAGGAGTCATGGTCGTACAACCCGCTCTACAGTCCCGATTCGCTTTACCAGGAGCACGTTAACTTCATTTTCAGCTCGTTCGGGATGCGCGAAGACTTCTTTGCCGGACATCAGGAAGCGTACTTATCGGATCTGGTCCGCATTCTCTATTACACCGGCAAGGTCTTTAACATGCGCGATGTCCTCGTCATGGCCCTGGACGAAAAGGTGCTTAACGAGCAGATTGGCATTGCGCAGAAGAGGATCGAAAGCAGCACATCTATATCCCTGACGATGCGAATGAACTTCGAGATGTCCGTCAAGGTGATCCGCAAATCCCTCGCTGACCGCGAGAGAGTCGCCAAAATTCAGGGCCTGCTCAATGAGTTGCTTGCGTTCCTCGAGGACGACCTTTCTATCGTCACGGGCTCTTACCAGAACATGCTCACGATTGAGGATGTTGTCGATAAGAGCCTCATCCTCGTCATCTCGCTGAACTCGAACAAGAATAAACGGGCCAGCGAAGCTCTCGGTAAGATTCTCCTTCAGAATATCCGGCTCATGGTCGGCAAGCGCTACCAGCAGATGTTGACATTGAACCTGGAGGAAGAGCCTATCCTCAGTGTGATCTGCGACGAGATTGCACGCTACGCGGATCCCGACTTTCCGCAAGTACTGCAGACCGCCAGGGGCGCTCGTGTCTCCTTTCTATTTTCCTTTCAGGCGGTGCCGCAACTCGAGAATGTGAGCCGTGCGTTTGCCGAGGAAGTATGCTCAGCCCCGGGAACCAAGATGCTCATGAATGGTACGGACGAGTCAACCGCCCAGTGGTTCCTAAAAGCATCGTCTCGTGTCCTCCGTAAGCGCCGCAGCCTGGCCGTCCGCAGGACCGGGGTCTTCAGCCAGAAGTACACAGAGACCGGCACCGGCAACGAGAGTGACTTCCGTGAGACCAGATCGCGCGAAGAACACATCAAGAACATGCCGGTCGGCCAATTGGAAATTCTTATGGTCGATTCACGGGAGGGCACACTGCACTCTCACCTCCATGCTCGCCAAGCATTGACCTACCGGCCGGAGGAGATGAAGTCCCTGCTCTATCCACGAATGCAGGATGTCATCGATCCCAAAGTTGGAGCCAATTTGCGATTCAGCGGTGACGAGCCGCGTCGCGGCCGCCGCAGGACCGCCGGTACATTGGCGAGTTTCTGGACCGGGGAGGAAGCATGAGATCCGTATATCATACGGCGCTTTTCGGCCTCACTCTATGTGTTTCGTCCGTCTGCGCAGCACAGTCCCCACAACCGGCCGCACCATCCCATCCGGCTGCGAAGCGCTCCCAGGGTGTCATCGACTATGCCCTGGGAAAGATCAACCCAGGCAATAAGGACTATGGCGACTCTGCCGCTAACGCACGAAGCGAGGTTGTCGGCGCTACCATCCAGAATCTCTATTTCTGGTCGAATGTTGTCAGTCTCACACTTCTTGCCGGAGCGTCCGCAGCACTTGTGCTCGTCCTTCGCACGCAGGATAAGCGGGAGATCATCGCCGCGAATCTTATTTCCCAGCTATGGAATGGCCGCGTTGTCGACCGCAAAGAGATCGTTCGCCGCACGGGACTCTACAACGCCCTGGTGGAGGCGAAGAACTCGTCTCTCACTGCAGTGTCTCCCGTCATCGAGGAAGAGAATCGGGACGTTCCGATTTCTGATGGGACGATACGGACACAGCCCGGACAAAAGAGTCGGGTACAATCAAAGACGGCAGCGCCCAAGTCGCCGTCCTCCACAGGAGAGACCGGCACTTTGCCTCCCGGTGAGCTGGCAGAAAAAGCCATATTCCTGGAAGGCCAAAATCAGGCGCTCCGCAATTCAGAACGCAACCTTAGAGACCGCCTGAATCAGGTTTCCCTCGATTTAGAGCAGGAACGGCGTCGCAATCAGACGCTGAAAGGTGCGTAGGAGGATTGTGTGAAAACACCCAATGACTTCCGGAATCAGGATGAATGGCTGGCGTTTGTGCGCACTACAGTTCCGCCAGCAGACGTTCCTTTTGCTCTCGCCATGGGGCGCACGGGCTTGTTTCAGCAGTTTTATGAGATCCGGTCAAAGCCGTTCCCGCAGCATTTTTCTTCCGAGATTGAGCGTATCTCCGCTCTGCATGAGCCGGACAGAACCAAGGAGATGGAGACTCTCAACGACAGCATCATGGGAGACGCGATCCAGTTCTTGATGACGGCTGCCGCCGGAGTATCGACCGGAAGCGAGCCCATGTACCAGTTCACCCCGCGAGGAGTGATCGAGGAACTGCAGGAACACCTGCGGACAAAGAACCCCTACTTCGCTCTGTGGACCCACTACCGGGAGAACATCACAGGACGAGATGGCGCTCCGGATTGGCGCGAATATGCGATCCAGAAGATGCAGACCAATGATGATCGAGAGATTGATTTTGCGGTCCTGATCTCCGAATTGGGGCGGTGTCTTGAGCTGTACTACCAGCGAGAGATGGCACTTCCCAAGCGTTTCTACTTTCAGATCTGGTTCCTCTATCGCACACATGGTCCCGAACGCAACGTGATGACGCGGGTACTGGTGCAGGAGCTGGTGGAAGGATTGGAGCCATGCGGGTCCGCATAGTTGGCCTCGGTACGAACTGGTGGTCGGCGCGTCCGCTGGACGCGGCCGACCGCTTTTGTTTTCGGCGCAATGCTGCATGGTTCAATTCGGCCGGTCTGAAGTATGGGAACCGGTTACGCCTCTGCTGGGTCTATCCGGGACAGGTTCGCTTCAATCGATCCAGCGGCTTCAACCCTGAGTTTCCCAATCGCGTCCTTGGCAGCAGTTTCGAGTGCAAAGGACCGAACCGGATGCACGACCGAATGCATTTGCTGGCCACCCGCCGGCTCGGCCGAGACGAAGAACCCGAACGATATCTCGTGACCTTCACGGAACAGATCTGCGGTACGATTCGATTTAGCCGTCCAGGTTGGATGAGCAATGGTACGCAGTTGATCTCTGTCAGCCTGCGCCATGATCGCTACGAAGTGATGGCGCTCATGGGCGCAGACGACTGGATCGCAAGCGACATCGGCCCTTGGAAGCTTTCCCAGGATTGCTCACGATTGGTTCTTTCAGATTCCATTTCTGGAGGCCAGCCATGAGATACCGCAAGGGTTGCATTGCCATTTCCGACGAGCACGATCTTCCTGTCCTGCTCCACATTCGGAACTCACGAGCCATCACACTCAACCAACTCCACCGTCTCTTGGCCGGGGAACGAAGCGGCGTGCACCGCCGCAGCGTGCAATGGAGAGTGACCCGTCTGGAACAGGCCGAGCTTGTCTCGCGCATGACATCGAGCCAGTTCTTTCGCCAGCCGATCTATCGAATCACGACGCTCGGCCTCGGTTATCTCGAGATGCGCGGGCATACATTGATTTCGCTTCCGTCGACTGGCCGCCACATTCTGAACGAAACGCAGGTCTTTCATGCGCTCGAACTGGTCGAGACCCGGCTGGCATTGCGCGAGGGAGGACTGCTCCAGTCCTGGCAAAGCGAGCTCGAAGTGACATCCAGAAACCTTGTCTTCTATGGCGGCGCCTCGAAGGATTACGATGCGCTCGCCACCCTTCGGACCGAAGAAGGGACACGGAGGCTCGCCCTGGAGTACGAGCGAACGATCAAAAGTTCGGCACGATACAGGGAGATTCGAGAGGTGCTGAACGCAGACAAGATGGCAAATGCGATTCTTTATCTCACCTCAAACCACGACGTCTCGCATGTTCTTGCAATCGAATTGCGCGGCGTGAAGAAGACCATCGGCGTAGCACTGAGCGAAGATTTTCGTCACGATCTTCTCATCACTCCCGTGATGATGATCAGTCCAGCTCCCGCAGTCACATCATTTGGTGAGTTCCTTCAACACGCTGCGCTGGTCACACATGCTGAATCCGGGATGCTTTTGCCAGCCCTTTGACTACCAGTTGCCAACCGATAGCCAGCCGATTGAAACCCAACTGAGTGCCGATAGCCAGCCTTTTCTGTGCGATTGAGCAGATTTGGTCCTCGTAACCCCTCATTCTTTCAAGCGTTTGCGATCTGACTATCCCTCTGTTTTGGGTTGATTTTCGGCTGAGTAGTGAAAAGTGAACGGATTTGCGAATTGAAGCCTGTTCGGTCACTGCGCCCCACAGAACTCATCTGACAACGGAGGTAGTAGATGTGCCACTCACTCGATGAAGTGAAGCGCCTTGTTGCGCGCTTCTATGGTTCCGTCGCGTTTATGATCAATCATTCCGGCGGAAAAGACTCTACTCGCATGCTCGGTTTTGCTCGTGAGAACTTTCCCAATGTCGTCACCCTTGCGGTGATGGCCGACACTGGATTCGAACATCAACATCCGATATCGGCTATGGACTTCGCACGCTCCCGGTGTGCAGATTTCGATGTTCCACTCACCGTTGTCCGTAACCCCCACCGTACTTATCTCGAGATGGTGGAGCAGCGTGGCATGTTTCCGTCGGCGCAATACCGGCAATGCACCTCGGATTTGAAACGTGGGCCTATCGAGAAGTACATTCGAACGCTTCCGTATCGGCTGATCTTTAACTGCATGGGAATTCGTTCAGAAGAATCTCGGCCGCGTTCGAAGTTGCAGCCGTTGTCATTGAATTCGTCGTTGACGACGCGGACTCGCACGGTCTACAACTGGTTTCCGATCTTCGGACAAACTCTATCTGACGTGCTGGCGTGGCACCGTGAGAACACTATTCCGCTCCACCCGGTGTACGTGCCTGATTTCCATAACGACGGAACTACTGGCGGTTATTTGCGCCGTTTGTCATGCCGTCTCTGCATCTTTTCGACGGACGCCGATCTGTTAGCTATCCGCCAGCGCGATCCTGAAGCATTCCAGGCTGTCTTGGAATTGGAGAAGAAGATCGGCTTCACGATGCGCTCCACCGGCAGTCTGGTGCAGATCACCGATGCGGCGCAGTCTGTGGTCGACACCCGTAGTGCCCAGGGGTGTCTTCCTTTCTAAGCAGCAATCCCCCCAACTCTCCTTCGTTGTTTCCACCGCCATGCCCCACCTTAACGCTGCCGTCTGGCAGTCCCCCTGGCTTTCGGGAATTGAGTCCCGATTTCATTCCCACATTTTTCTCCCGTCGCTCTGTTCACCACTCTCCCCAACAGCCAACCGGCGTGCCTCTACGCCGGTTGCACCAACGCATTTTCTGGAGGCCACCCAATGCTGATGCTGTATCTATTCAAGGTTGAGGTGTTCGACCTCGGCCTCAACTACTCGTATTCGACCGACTGCTTTGTCATCGCGGACACGCACGAAGATCGCGGTCGGCTCATCCGTTACCAGTTCGGTAATCACAACGGGAGCGTTGTGAAGCGGTCAGTGCTTCTGGGAGCAAGAGCGTTGTCGTGTTCAGAAGTTGTCTTGCTAGAGAGGTCGGCTGGCACAACTGACAGTGTGTGGCTCGCAACTTGCTTACGGACACGACCCTCTATGCCGAATGTCCGTCACCTCCCTCGCCTGGAGAGTGATGAAGACATGTACGAACTTATGGAGCAAGCGCCTGACCGTTATGACGGGCTCCCGCTCCTGACGGATCAGTACATCCACGGCAAACACTTCTCCCGGAACGGTTCAGTCGCGGCCAGCTTATCGACCGCGGCGTGAGCCGCGATGTAATCACTATCCACGCAGCCCCCTGTTCCCCTCATCCCTCAACCAAGGAGAAACTCATGTCCTCTCTTCCGTCACCTGTTGCGGAGGTGACGCACCGTCACACCTCCACTCTGCCCACCTACTTTCTCACCCGGATCGTCATCGCCGTCTTCCTCACGGGGATGGACACCCTCGTCTTCGTGAAGTCCGCCCTCGAAGGCCTCCGCAACAGCATCAGCATGCCCATCTTGCACTGGTTGCTGATTCTGGCGTTGCTCGGCATTGCTCTCTCGTTGGCGCATGTCTGGTACAAGACCTTGCGCTATCGGCGGCCAACCAAACCCAACACCCACAACCCGTTCCTCTAGAAAGGAGAGAACTCATGACCCGCAGTCTCGGAAAGATGTTCGCTTACCCCCTCATGGATTGGCACGACCAGGCCAAGGACTCTATCGATCAGGACGTCAATGCCTTCCTCGAACTTGGTGAAGCCATCGCCACTCGGTGGATCCAAACCCAAAAAGGCGTGATGCTCCTGCAGATGGTACCTGGCGACCTTACCTCCGGCGCCATCTATGTGCTGGATCGCATTCGTCAGGTCTGGTACATGCTTTCGTTCGAAGCCTGCGAGTGTGAGTTCAGCAAAGAGAAGTTCGATCTAGCCTTCTGCGAGTACAAGCTTTTCCACTACGTCGACCAGCCCGGTCTCCTTCTGGACCGAGTTCCTGCCGGCCGAGCCTAACCTTCCCAGTTCCGGCCCAACCTGACAACTCAACAATCAACCCACTTCTTTCTCAAGGAGAAGCCGCTATGCGTCTGTCCGCAGGTCGAATCCGCTCCATCAATCGCTGTCTCGCTTTTCACGGCAGCATCATCTGCAGTGGCTCGGATACACCAGTCCGCCGTGCCGTTCTGCTGCCGAAGCCACCGTCGCCCACGCTGAAAGTCGTCGCCGTGCCGAAGCAGAAAGCCGCCTGAACCATCCACCTCAAGCCGGAATCGGCGAGCAAGTGCGTTCCTCATGCACTGGGCTCGCCGTTTCCTTGGAAATTTGACCGAGTTGTGAAGCCGGGATAAAACCTCCCCAGATTGGAGAAAGGAGATACCTCGTGTACGCCAACTTCCGTGTAACCCGCGATACCGCGAGCGACTTCATCCGGCTCTTCGTCAATCGCCGTGCCTTCGGCATGCAGGCTCACAAGCCATTACCGAATGGAAAGGTCCCATACTTCCTGGCGAAGGACTGGACGACCAAACAACCCAAACCCCTCGATAACGATGTCGTGCGAATGCATCTGAACGGCGATGTCACCATCAACCTCTACGCCATCAATCCAGAGACACAGAGGTGCAAGTGGGTGGCGATCGACGGCGACTTCGATGGCGCTGTCGAGGCCCTCTTCAAACTTCAGTGGGAACTCAAGCAGGACGGTGTAGAGGCTGCCATCGAGCAATCGCGCCGAGGCGGTCATCTATGGATCTTTGCGGAGACGCCTTTGCTCGCTGCGGAATGCCGTATCTATATCTACAACCTTGCCCTCCGCCTGGGGGTTCCGATAGTCGGCGGCGGTCTAAAGCAAGGCATCGAGGTTTTTCCAAAACAGGACACCGTGGAAGACGGTGAGTATGGCAACGCACTTCGGGCGCCGCTCGGTGTTCATCGCAAGACCAACCGGCGTTATTGGTTTTACGAAGCGTCGACTGAGCCAGAGCCACAGCTGGCTTATCTGAACGGCCTTAAGAAACTCACTGAGGCCGAACTCCACACCTTTATTAAGGGTATGACTCTGCCGGAGAACTACAAGCCTCCTGTACATGAGCCGTACGTCCCTCGTCCAGCTCGAGACGGACAACAGGAGTTCCGGATTCTCGACTATGTGCGGCCACGCACAAAGGATCGACGTAACTGGTGGGCACCATGCCCATCGTGCAGGCAGGCTGGCAAAGACAAGTCGGGAGATAATCTCGCCATTCAGATCGCCAACCCGCGCTACTACAAGTGCTGGGCTGGCTGCAGTGCGGATGATATCCGACTCGCGCTGGGTCAACCGATCCGCAAAAAGCAGATGGCATAGGGAGGAGCGAGACGATGCAAGCAAACAAAACCAACAGGGCTGACAAGAACACCTTAGCTCCTTCCCCATATGTCCAGTACGGCATTCCGCTTGGCCGCTCCGCACTTCGAGGGCTCGAGAAGCGAGGTATCTTCTGTCAGACCTCCATCTCGGTAGAGCACCAGCATCTAGCGAAGCGATATGTTTTACGCGGTGTGGAATCAGGCGGAGCTGTCTCGGACATGGGGCGATACTGCGCTTACCTGGACATCGACGGCTCTCCTATGCCGTGGTTGCAGCCGATCGATTCAATCTCGGGTAATGGCCGACATGCTGTGGTCGTGGCGCCCGAGTTCATACGGCTTGAGATGTTTCGTATAGGCAGGACCTACGAACTTGCCGTTACGCGGCACACACTTACTCCGCAAGAAGGATTGCCCAAGCCCCGAATCACGTCTGTCCTTCTATTCCGTGGACGCGACGGCACTCTTTCGCTTGACCTTTGGGCGCCGGAGAATCGTGCGCTCCGGGGTACGATTACGCCGTCTTTCTACTCGGAAGGCGGCGAACTTCGCGAGATTCCAAAGAGCTTCCAAGATGCAGTGAAGAGTGCTACGAATGCCTTAAGCTGCCTGGCCTGCAAGCATGTGCATGTTGCCGTTGCGCGAAGCACGCAACGGAACCTGCTCGCATCGGTCTGATACAGAACTACAGAGGAGCAACGATGTCTCAGCATGTGTTTCGCACGACGGACCGCGTTGGACAGCTAGTCACAGTCACGCTTGGCTATGATCGTCCCCTCGATTACGTCTTCTGCACAGTGTTTCGTGGCGGCGAGGAGGATTCACCACTTTACACAAACCTTGACGACGAGGACGCTGGAACACACCTGCAGGAAGTTAGCTACTACCGCAGTGTGCTGGAAGGCCTCGGCATCGACGTGCCCGAGACGATGTTTGCCGAGGTCGAGTCAGACCAGGCAAATGTTGTAGGCAACCGGTTCGTTGACCACACAAAGTAAAACTTCTGGACGGAAGGACATTCCGAACGATCACCTACCCCACCTTTTGCGGTGGGGTTCACTTTGCACGTCATTTGACGAAGAAGGGACGATTCTATGTGCTGCTGTGATCAACCTACAGTGAACGGTGAGTTCGGCTACAAGTGGCAGCCGAATGATGCGCCGATGGTTCGTAGACCCGATGCTCCTGAACTTCTGGAGGGGCAAAGTCTTCTCCACGATGAGGCAGGCCGTTGCGGAGGACTCGACAGCCACTGCCACCACTACCGTGTCGTGCAGTGGTATTCCAGCGTATATCTTCTGGTGCGTCACGGTGGCGGCGATGAATCCTTCCGACTCTGCACCACAGAGAGTCTTCTCGATAGCTTGTCAGCACTTGATTCGACGGCACGATATTGGTTTTTGAACGCTATCTATCACGCCTACGGCGACGGGACAAAGGTAGCGACGGAGAAGACAAACAATTATTGGCGCATGGCCGCGGCAGATGGCCGCATCAAGACCCGGAAACTGCGCGGGCGGGATGCAGTGAAGGTCTCTGTCGAGCCGAAACTCGATCCCATCCCAAATTGAATAGCTTGTCACCATGGAGACGATCCGGTGGCAGGTTTCGAGGACATCCAGGATGAAAGCCGATTTCAGCTACATGACCGGGAGCGACGGTTTCACGAGCATCCTTCCCGATACCCCTGAGGCAGAACGCGAATACAACCGCATTTTTGCCGAAACCGGGAGCTTACGACTGACGCCATTGGAGTTCCACGAGTTCCGGCAGAAGGCACGCGCCGCCGGCTATTCGGTACGGAAGCTCACGCCCAACAATGCAGAGATAAGCGTTGGAGAACTCGCTGGGTTGTTGGAACAAGAGAACCAGTCGTTTTGATACCACGAAGTTCGCCCAAGTGGCGGCAAGCTCGGGCGAGCAGTAGGAAAACCAGCAAACAAACAACAATTTCATTCCTCAGGAGGTCCTCATGGCGAGGTCCGTCAATAAAGTCGTCTTGCTTGGCAATGTAGGAAAGCAGCCCGAGGTTCGCAATACTCGGAGTGGCACCGTTGCCGAGCTCTCTCTCGCAACCAATGAACGCCGGCCTGACGGTCAAGGCGGATGGCAGGATCACACAGAATGGCACAGCCTCGTCGCCTTTGGGCGAACCGCCCAAATCATCGCCGAGTATGTTCGCGTTGGCACTCCGCTCTTCATCGAAGGCAAGCTGCGTACGGATTCATGGGACGACACTAACGCTGGCGTGAAGCGGTACTGGACGAAGGTCATGGTCCTCAATCTCGTCCTGCTCTCCCACGGTGAGCGGCGTTCGACCGTTGAAGACTATCGAGCGGATCCGGAAGATTTTGGCTCTTCCTATGCCCACATCCCGGATGGGCAGATCACCGCTGATGAAATTCCGTTCTGATCACTGCGTTGCTGAAGTTGAAAAGGAGATCACATGCCGACTCCAAGGAAGTTTTCTGCCGAAGAGCAACGGAAGCTGTTTGCCCTTCTCGAAACACCGTTCTCGCCTTCTGAAGTGAAGTGGCGTGTCGTTCGGAAAGGACAGCGAGGTCGCCGTGGCAAAGTTCTGCCATACGTCGATCCACGCGCTTACACCGACCGCTTGAATCAGCTCTTCACCCCTGCCGGATGGTCCCGGACGTACAACCTGGCCGCCGTCCCGAATGTGGTCAGGAGGATTGACGGCCGTGAAGTCGTCACGGGCAAGGTCCTCGTCAACTGCATCCTGACCATACATCGACTCGGCGTCCATACCGGAAACGGGGAGGAATGGGCCGACAGCTCTATGGCTGTCACGTCTGCGGAAGCGCAGGCTTTCAAACGGGCATCAAGCTGCTTCGGTCTCGGCCGCTATCTTTATCGCATCTCCGAGCGCTGGGTGGACCTTGATCGTCGCGGAATGCCAAAGCGCTTTCCGGCTCTGCCGTTATGGGCATTGCCACCGGACGTCATCATCGAGCATGGCGCAGAGCCAAGAGGGCCGATCGACCCGAAACTAACCGGGAAGATCGAAGCCTTCCGCAAGCTGTTGGGAAGTGCCGTCTATACGGAGATCCTCTCCCGAGCCGGCTTCTCCCATGATGCTCGGCTGATCCCAAATGCGAACCGCCAGAAAGACGCGCTCAAGTGGATGGAAGCGGCTGCACGCGGCTATGACCGCGTGCGCCATCTCGCATCGGGCCGCGGTGCAGAGCAACTGGACGCGGTACTCCAGCATTTGAAGTTGAATGCCGTACACGACCTTCCCAGCCTCGACGCATTGCGCTTTGTCGTCGACACACTCGAATCCTTGTTGCCCCAAAATGCAGCATAGCCAAGTCGTTTCAATCAAATCCCAACCAAGGGCGGCGACCAGCCGCCCTCTTCGTTTGGAGGAACCATGCGCAACGTGCAGATGCTTCGCACCGAACCAAACTTCGTGAGCGTACCCCTCGAACATGCAGTCTACTGCGAAAACTGTGAAACCGTCTCGAACTCCCGGAGAGACCGTTGTGGAGTGTGCGGGAGCGAAGCGATTCTGGCACTCGCAGCCATGATTGGCGGAGTTCCGCCCAGTCCTGATCCTGGTGCCCCGTCGCAGCGCAGATCGTGCCGATTTTCGCCTTGGAGCGGCTAAGCGCCGCATAATCCGAAGGGAGCCTCATATGCCTGCCTCATTGCTGATAAAAGATGCCCAATCGCCCTACAATATAGGTATTGTTCGGGAGTCGACTACTTTGACGACTGCTTCACAACAGTATTGGGCACTCCGGCAGGTGCAGGTAGAGGCTAAGATTGCTCGCTTTGAGTCAACCGCCTCCACCCCGGATGCGGAACTCAATTGGAAGAAGTTCTGCGCCGGAGGATTCTCGTTTCTGGATCGCCTCCTACGGATAGCTAGTGACCGCTTTGAAGGGCCGCTTCGGGCACAATGGAATGGAAATAAGCATCTTGCACGAGACGCCAAGCGACTATTTATGGCCGATGCGATTGTCGAGATTCTGATTCCGTTCTCTCATGACCCCCTCCAGTTCGTGAAGCTCGGTCCACGCTCTACAGCGTATGAAACTAGTACATTGAAGGCTTCTGACCATACCCACTTCTATGAGCTTGGAAAGCCCTATCTTGGAATCTCATGGAAGAGTGTTTGCCTGTTTGCTCTGACCCCCAGCGGACAATGTGTACCGCTGGATACGTTTTATGTCGATACTCCAGACGGCAGTAGATGGTCCACTGATCCGGTCGTGCCCGGAGTATTTGCAAGTGTCGCCAAGGAATTCGGTCCTAACCTGAAGTTGATCGAAACTCAGTTTGCGCCGTTTCTGAGCCTACTCACACGGAAGCGGAACTTGGCGAGAGAGGAAAATGCCCTCTCTCGAATAACAAACTCAGTGAAAGTTTGGGATCACCTTCATCTGCCTGAAGCGCAAAAAATTGAAATACTCCGCGCAGTGGAACTTTTCGAGAGAGGTGACCCGGCAGCGCCAAACGGGTTGCTTCTCACTGGACCGTCTGGAGTTGGAAAGTCTCTACTTGGAAAGACCATCGCGGAGACCGCAGGTTGCAACTTTCAGCATCTGACGCCAGCGACACTCAAGCTGGATCACCTTGGAGGAAGTGGACGCAAAGTGCGCGAAATATGGGAGGAGGCTCGACGAAATGAGCCATCTATTCTTTACCTCGATGAGTGTGAGGGAATACTCGGACGCCGGGGCGCCGCTGAGACAGACATAATTTCTACCGAGATCGTCCAGGCTTTTCTTTCCGAATGGGACGGCCTGGATAAAAGCTCTCGAGTCTGGGTAATTGGGGCGACCAACCGCAGGGATCTCCTGGACGACGCCATTCTCTCTCGATTCGGGTGGGAAATGCAGATCAGTCTGCCTTCAGAGGAGAACCGCATTCTCATCCTCCAACAGGAACTAAAGGATGCGGGTATCGAATTCCCATTGTCTCCCGAACTCGGACCTCTGACGCAAGGAATGAGCGGTCGAGACCTTCAGGAACTTGCCCGTGCTGCGCGACGTGCCGCTCATCCGGAAATAGCCGGGGAAGAACACCTGCGGGCTGCGATCGGTAAGCGGAGAACGGGACGTAATACTCAGGTTTCGCCCCAGTCCCGATGGGTCACATTAGTTATCGATCCGAACACGATGAACCGACTGAAGCTCGTTTGCAACCTCCTGCGAGAGTCTGACAAATGGGCAGCACAAGGTTTGTCGATTCCTCGCGCACTCCTCCTCGACGGTCCTTCCGGGACGGGCAAGACGGAGATTGCAAGAACCCTTGCAAACGAGAGCGGACTGACGTTCGTGGCGGCGACGACTGCGGACGTCAAAGCCAACTTCCTTGGACATAGCGGCAATCGGGTCAAACAACTCTTCGATCGAGCGCGATCGAATTCGCCTGCCATCCTGTTTCTCGACGAACTCGATATCATCGCCCCTAACCGATCGAGCGTCGGCGGAGGCGATCCCTTGACTGATGAAATCGTGGGGCAACTCCTCCAGGAGATAGATGGGATCCAGATTCATGACAGTCATGTCTTCCTTTTGGCAGCAACCAATCGGCCTGACGCGATCGATCCGGCTGTACGGAGCAGGTTTGAGGAGACTCTGGTCATTCCATTGCCGGACAGGAACAGCCGTACACGGTTGATCTCGATTTTCCTAGGCGGCAAGAAGCTCGGGTTTCCGCTCGAAGATGGGGCGGTCCTGCTGGCCGACTTGTCCGATGGCAGAGGTTGGAGCGGGCGGGACCTGAACAACTGGATTCGCTCGGCTGAACAGAAGGCCCTGATACGTGCTCTCGAAGCTGGCGGCCCGGAACATTACTTAATAGGGCTCGACGACTTCGACTGATCTGTCTCTGGGCCGCAGTACCCTTGTGGTTCGACGAGCGCGTTCGAGCCTTCCTCATCGTAACCCCTTTATCGGAAAGATTCACACGGATAAGAAGGCCGCCATTATGCGCGGCCTTCGCCTTTACATGCCCCAAAAGACGTTCCGTTGGGTCAATCCGCGGTGTGCCCAAAATGGACCCGCACCACAACATCCCTATGCAGGCATGGAGAGACTATGCGCAATGTTGCTCGTATCAAACTCGGATACTATCCGCTTCCACCATCGGAGGGAGAGCGTCTCAGAGGTTTGCTGAAGTTTCCTACTGAGGGAGCTTCTGTGTTGGATCCCTGTGCCGGCACCGGCGCAGCGCTCCATCAGCTTACGGAAGGAGCTATCGTCGAGCGATTCGCAATCGAACTGGACGCGGACAGAGCTCAGCGTGCGACTGAGGCGGGCATCACCACCGTTCACGGCAATCTCTTCGATGTGCAGGCTAAATCAGGGAGTTTCTCATTTCTTTACCTCAATCCACCTTATGACTCCGAGGTTGCTGCTTTTGGTAACAAGCGCATGGAACTGCTCTTTCTGCAGCGAACGTTTCGCTGGCTTGTTCCGGGTGGCATCTTGCTCATGGTCGTCCCTCACGCTCAACTCGAGGATTGCACCGATCTTCTGTCCGACGCATTCAGCCGGTTTCAGGTATTTCGACTGACTGACCCGGAATCAGAGCGCTTTGATCAGGTCGCCTTGATCGCCGTGCGCACTCGTGTCAGCGGCGCGGATTATGAGAAGAACCGAGAGTTCCTCATATCGACGATCTGGCAAAAATCCCTGCCTCTTCTTACGGGCGAAGAGCCGCCCTATAACGTGCCCCCATCTGCCTCCGCAGAGCTGTTCTATCGAGGGCTTCCTCTGGACGAAGTAGAAGGCCTCGTCTTGTCATCGGCCGCATGGAACAAGACGCGCTCTTTTCTTCTTCCGAAGGAAGAGTCCTCTGTGGGGCGGCCGATCACTCCTCTGCATGGGGGACACGTTGGCTTGCTTTGTACGGCAGGTCTGCTTAACGGTGTCTTCGGTACTGAACAAGAACGCCACATCGCTCGATGGAGGACCGTGAAGTACGTCACCACCTTCGAAGAGAAGATCGACGGTTTCACCGAAGTGCACAAGCGAGAGCGGTTCTCGAACGAACTGGCACTCGTCTATGAGGACGGACGGACGCTGGTGCTCACCGATGAGAAAAAGAAGGAGAACAAGGATGCAGAACGCACATCTGAGGCTCGGGCGGCTTGAGTACCAGCGAAGCTCTGTCAAAACGCAGACGCACATTTTCGTCCACGTGTCGCAGTACGTCGGCGAAGACGAACAAGCGCATCTTCTCAGCTACTTCGGGAACGATGCGGAGGTTGCAGCGGTCACGGCTGCCATTCAGGAGAATCACCGGTTCGACCTGATCTTTCCGGATGGAAAGAAGCAGCGAATCGGTTTCGGCTCAGACGCCACCTGCTACAAGGGAAACCTCAACCTGCCGAAGCAAAAGAAATCCCTGCGTCATATCGTCGCGGTCTCCTCATGGCTTCATGCCAATGGTGGCGCCGGCCGGACTTTTCTGCTCAATGAGGACGCTGAGGATCTGGCATGGGCGACGCTGGTGAGTCTGCAGGGGCTTCCTGCCGATCCTCGCTGGGGCACCAATATCCTTAAAACCTTGCGCCAGGAGAACAAGCTCGTTTCATTGGCAGGAATCGGCTGTACCCCTGCGGTCGTTCACGCTACACGCCAGGAACTCCTGGAACGTATCGGTCAAGCATGCTCCACCCAAGTATTGCCCTTTCCCGAAAAGAACGGACCTATCCTCTGGCCGTCCTTTGAAGTGAAAGACGTCTTGGCGCAGGGCATGAGTTCTTAGGAGGTGTTATGCAACAGCCACTCAACGAACCCAAGACCTTTGCTGAGATGGTGCTCGTACTGCTTGAGGATCGATTTCCCTGGTTAGGCAGCGATGAACCTGTCTCGGGTGCAGACACCGTCGAACAGCTCTCCGCATTACACCAGCGACTGGTACAGACGCGAAGTCTCAACAGGAGTGTTCCCCGATAACTCCATCCTCTCTTGAGAGGTACAGAAGCGCAAAGTAACTGCTCATCAGACGGGCCGGCGAAAGCCGGCCTTCAACATTTTCAGAGCCGCCTGGAGGCCGAAGTGGATACCTACCATGATTACCTTCGCACCTATAGTGCAGAACTCGGGACACGCATCGTTGAGATGTATCCGCCGCTGCAAGGTCCGAAGGATCCTATCGCACCCGCGCTGAAGGGTCTTCTGCGAAAGCCATTACCGGCCCAGGCGATGACAATCACGGGAGCCGCGAAGTACCTGCAAATGGAAGACTCGGTCCGACTCGTTGGCGAATGTGGGACCGGGAAGACTCTGATGTCCATCGGGATTGCCCACGCCCATGCGGACGGCAAGCCTTATTCGACGCTGGTCATGTGTCCACCCCATCTCGTACTGAAGTGGGCCCGCGAGGTGCTCATCACCGTCCCGCGAGCGCGCGCCTTCGTCATCTATGATCTGCGCAACGGCGGTGATCCCTCCAAACCACACGGTGTCGTGGAAGTCGGCATGCGCAATGGACACGCCGTCGCCAGAGGTCTCAAGACGAGCGTCTCAGAGCTGCGGAAGATGAAACGCAAAGGCTGGCGCAAGCTGTGCTCTGGTCCGGCATACTTCATCGTCAGCAAGGAGACCGGCAAACTCAGCTACTTTTGGAAGCATGCGTATACAGTTCCGAAGTCTGGGAGTTCGCGTACCTGCGTCACGAATCCAGATACAGGCGCGGTCGTTCCCAACCCGGAAGGTGGCCATCTCCTTAAAGCAGACTTCGACGAGGTGAAGTACTCGGAGCAGATCATGCGCCCGGGCGGAACAACCAACTACTCTCCCTTGTGGGAGGCGGACCGATCGAAGATTCAGCGAGTAGCGCCGCTTGAGTACATTGGCCGCTACATGAAACGTTTCTTCGACTACTCCTTCGCCGACGAATTGCACCAACTCGCGAACGACACCGCACAAGGGAATAATCTCTCTGTCCTGCGGCGTTGTGCCCGCAAGCTCATCGGAAACACCGGCACCCTAATGGGAGGGTATGCGTCCGACCTTTTCCACATCCTTTATCGGATGGAGCCCTGGAAGATGGTAGAAGCCGGTTACGAGGCAGGCAATCAGGGGCAGACTGACTTCCAGTCAACCTATGGAGTGCTTGAGGCGATCGAGAAGATCCCGGACGCCGACAAGGCCTGCACTCGTTCCGCCAAAAGCACGGTGCGTCTCTCGAAGAAGCCAGGCGCTTCGCCTCTGCTCTTCGGGAAGTTCCTAATGAGCTCGACTGTCTTTGTTTCGCTTGAAGACATTGCCGACTTTCTACCGCCCTATGAGGAGAGCGTCTGCGAGGTTGCCCTCGATCCAGAACTCCGCAAGGCTTATACCAAGATTCAGGAAGACATCCAGAAGGCACTCCAGGCGAACCGCGGGAACCGCAGCCTGATGAGTCTCATGCTGCACCGCCTGATGCTGTATCCGGATCATCCTTTTGGTATCGGAGAGATCTGGGGCAAGCGGTTCGATCCCAAAGTCAATCGACTCGTGCCGTTTCTCGTTACGACCGCGCCCGATCTTCCGAAGGACGATTTGTACGCGAAGGAACGTAAGCTAATCGAAGACATTCGGGAAGAACTGCGACAGGGCAGACGGTGCCAGGTCTTTGCAACCTTCACTGGGGAACACGATGTCCCAGAACGGCTTCAGAGCGTGCTGCAACAGGCAGGCTTTCGCGTTGCCGTTCTGCGCTCCAGCGTACCCACTCTCAAGCGAGAGCAATGGTATGAGAAGCAGGTAAAGGAGGGAGCGGAAGTCATCATCGCCCATCCGAAGCTGGTCGAGACTGGACTCGACCTGCTGTGGTTCCCGACGATCTACTTCTATGAGACGGGTTACTCGCTTCACACGTTGCGGCAGGCGTCGCGCAGGTCATGGCGCATCGGCCAGCGGCTCGATGTCCGGGTGAAGTTCCTTATCTATGACGAGACAACACAGCGCACCTGCCTTCGACTGATGGGCAGGAAGATGCTTGTGGCGCTCATGATGGAAGGTAAGTTCTCCGGAGAAGGACTCCACTCGATGGATGCCGATGACGACATGCTTGCCGCGATGGCGCGTGAGTTGGTCGAGAAAGGCGGCGTGGGCGAATCTGCCGATGCCGTCTGGGGTGAATTGCGTCGAGAACGGGCTGCACAGTTAACTGCCGCACCCGCTGCTCCTTCGCTTCCTGCGTTCGAGATGGATACAGACACCGACGATTTGTTCGCTGGTATCCACAAAACATCCGCTGCGCCCGCTCCTGGGCCTGTGCTGGTGCATTCGCAGCCGAAGAAGAAGAAAGAGCCTCTGTGGCCGACAGGGTATGTCATCGGGGATCAGATGCGACTCTTCGGCTAATCCCAGGTGTTCACCCGAGTCAGCCACGTGCTACAGTTCCATCGGGAGAACAGCTCCAACGGGCCAGCTTATGGCCTTACAAAGGCAGGAAAGAGAGTCAGCTTCGGCTGGCTCTTTTTCTTTGCGTGGAGAGTTATGCCCAAAGGACCTTTTCTTGCGTCCGAGTTCACCCCAACACAATGGTCGACAGCCGAGGAAAAGGCGCAGTTCGGGAACACGCTCCTGCACTTCATCGAAAGCGAATGGAAGGAGACGCTGTTCACCAAGAAGCTCTACAACCGGCTAATGAACACGTTTGGCCATATAGCCCATTATGTGGAGGGCGCGATTATGCGGAGTGTCACCACGAAGACCGCTGGGAATGGCGCTCCGGCACCAGATCGCTCCGCATAATCCCAGCCTAAATTTGCTCTCGAAAGCCGTAAGGACGTAGTCTTATCTTGATCGTGCGTATTTTCCGCCAATTCGGTGCATTGGTCTTGCTGCTGGCAAGCTGCCTGGCTCCAGCGATGGCCTGCATGGTTCCCGATGCTCAGATGAACACCGAGGAGCGTGCGTGCTGCCGGGCGATGAAGAGCCAATGCGGGCAGATGGAAATGCCGGCATCGCATGGCTGCTGCCAGAAGACTCCGGCGAGCGTACACGATAACGCGCTCGACACGAAGGCAGTTGTATTCCACCCGATTGTAGTTTCCTTTATCTGGTTGGCTGCTTTTGAGTTGGTACATCCGGACTCTATTGTCACCGGATGGCTCGAACGTCCAGACTACTCTCCACCACAATCTCCGCCCTCGACCATCTCCATCTTAAGAATCTAGTCCGCTCCTCTCTCGCACTCTACTTTTGCCGAGCGCGCTCACTTGTCTGCGCGTTTTGGCGACTGCCATGAACTGCATTTGAGATTGGAGCTTCCGTATGAACGTGGTCCCTTTGTTGACCGCCACGCTTGTGCTGACCGCCGCGTTTTCTGCTTTTGGGCAGACGCCGGAGGTGAGCACTCCCACACCCTTGTCCCAGCTTTTAGCTGAGGCCGGGGCAAACAACCCACAAATCTCCGCCGCCAATTATGGCGTGCGAGCGGCCCGGCAAATGGCACCGCAGGTGACTACGTTGCCGGACCCGAAGTTCACCTACCAGCAGTTCAGTGTGGGCAGCCCGAAGCCGTTTGCTGGGTACACCAACAGCGACTTTTCCTACATCGGTGTCGGAGCGTCGCAGGAATTGCCCTATCCAGGGAAACTGCGGGCGCGAGGGACCGTAGCCGATCGTGATGCTGACACCAAGCAAGCCGAGGTTGAAGTTACGAAGTCCGGCATCGCCGATGTGGTAAAGGCTGACTATCTTCAGTTGGCTTATCTGCAACAGACACTCGGAATCCTGCGACAAAACGAAACGGTGCTTGACCAGCTTATTCAGGATGCAACGGCCCACTATCAAGTGGGCCAGGGAATGCAGCAGGATGTCCTGCAGGCGCAGGTGAACCGGACGAAGATCGTGAAAGAGATCACGATGCACCATCAGCAGATGGGAGAGATACAGGCCCATCTCAAAGGGCTGCTTAATCGGGATCAGAGTTCGCCGGACATTGTTACGGAAGACCTGACCGCTACTCCGATCCAACGGACCTCCGAGGAGCTTCTTGCGATGGTCCGGCAGAGCAACCCCCAGATCCAGGTCGATGCAAGCTCCATTCGGAGACAGGATGCGCAGGTGGCGTCCGCCAAGCGTGAGGGCAAGCCGGACTTCGAGGTCGGTTATCTCTACGAGAACACCGACCGCAAGTACCGGGACTATTACATGTTCTCCTTCGATGTGCGTCTTCCTCGCAGGAAGCGTGTCGATGCAGAGATTGCAGAGGCCACAGAGAGACGCTCCGAATCGCAACGGACACTCGACGCGCATCTGCAACAGCAACTCGCAGAGGTGCAGCAAGGCTATGTCAAAGCAACCAGCGATGACGAGCTATTGAAGGAATACAAGGAAGGTCTGATCCCGCAATCCGACGCAGCCTTTCGAGCGACATTGAGCGCCTACGCCTCCAACCGCGAGGAGTTCATTCATGTTCTTTCTTACTTCACCGACACCCTCAACCTGAAACTCGAATACGCGCAGACCCTCGTGGATCACGAAGCCGCCTTGGCCCATCTCGAAACTCTGACAGGAGCGACACTGCGATGAACAAATACATTTTGAGAACCTCACTTGTCTGGATCATTGTTCTTGCAGCTATCGCAGGGATATGGGCCTTCCGCTCTCATTCAATCAAGCTGCCAATGTCACAGAAGTCGCCGATGTCCGGGGAGATGCAGCCTGTAGCCTCTGGTCCGGCTGTCGCTGCGGACGAGGCAAAGCCATCCATGCCCGACATGCCAGAGATGAAGATGGATACTCCGCTGGTTCCGGTGCAACTCACACCCGAGCGGATGCAGAGCATCGGCGTGCAGACCGGCACGGTCGAATACAAACAACTGAGTGATGATATTCGTGCGACCGGCACGGTAGACATCAATGAGCGTCTCCTCTCTTACGTGCAGGTACGCTTTCCCGGCTATATCCGCAAAGTCTTCGCCAATGCCACCTATCAATATGTCAGAAAAGGTGAACCACTCTTCACCATCTACAGTCCGGACCTCGTAGCAACTCAGCAGGAGTATCTGCTGGCACGGCAGAACCAGAAGACCATGAGCGCCAGCACTGTCGATGGTGTTGCGGACGGTGCGGCTACACTTTCCACCGCGGCAGAACAGCGATTACAGCAGTGGGATATACCCGAGAGTGAAATCGCAAAGCTCAAGGAGACCGGCAAACCGGTCACTGACCTCACCATCAACTCACCAGTTGAGGGATACATTACCGAGCGAAATGCTCTACCCAATATGTATGCCGAACCCTCGACCAAGCTCTACACCGTTGCCGACCTGTCGCGCGTGTGGGTCTACGCCCAAGTCTTCCAGGACGACATAGGCCGGATAAAGCCTGGCGATTTGGCGCAGCTTACTGTCGATTCGTATCCAGGCCGCACCTTCTCCGGCCAGATCGAAGAGATCCTGCCCCAGGTAGATATGGCGACGCGCACGGTTCGCGTTCGGCTGGCGATGGCCAATCCGGGACTCAAACTGAAACCGGGCATGTTCGTGAATGTTGATCTGAAGACCAGCCTGGGAAGACAACTGATCGTGCCTGCTTCGGCAGTCTTTCAATCCGGCACACGGCAACTGGTTTTCCTCAATCATGGCAACGGCAGTCTTGAGCCAAAAGAGATCACCATCGGTCCCCGCGTCGGCGATGACTTTGTAGTGCTCAAGGGACTGAAAGCACACGACTCCATCGTGACCTCAGCCAACTTCCTCATCGACTCGGAGAGTCAGTTGCAAGCTGCGGCAGGTTCCTTCGTGCCACCCCCACCGGGTTCCGGGGGAAGTTCTTCAACAGCGAATGCACCTGCTGCACAGGCAAACATCGACTTCACTACCGATCCCAACCCGCCGCAAAAAGGCAGCAACGTCTTTCGGGTGAAACTTACAGGCGCAGATGGAAAGCCCACCACCGGAGCTGACGTTTCGGTCACGTTTTATATGGCAGCGATGCCCGCGATGGGAATGGCCGCAATGAACACAAATGCCAAACTCATCGACAAAGGCAACGGCATGTATGAGGGAAGCGGTTCACTTGGCTCGGGCGGCACATATCAGGTCACCATCTCCGCACAGAAAAACGGTCAATTGATCGCAACCAAGCAATTGCGCGTGAACGCGACAGGAGGCATGTAATGCTTTCCAAAATCATCGAAATCTGCGCACGCAATCGCTTTCTCGTTTTTACTGCTGTACTGCTACTTACCCTTACCGGAATCTGGTCGCTACAGCATGTACCGCTGGACGCACTGCCCGACATCTCGGATGTGCAGGTCATCGTTCACACGGGTTGGGCAGGTGAGCCCCCCGATGTCATCGAGGACCAGGTGACCTATCCCATCGTCACCAGTCTGCTGGCGGCTCCGCATGTCAAAGCCGTTCGCGCGCAGACCATGCTTGGCGACTCCTACGTCTACGTCGTTTTTGAGGACGGCACGGACCTCTACTGGGCGCGCTCGCGGGTTATCGAGTACCTGCAACAGATCAGTGGGCGTTTACCCGAGAACGTGCATCCTTCGATTGGTCCCGATGCGACGGGCGCGGGCTGGGTCTATGAGTATGCCATCGTCGATAAGAGCGGCAAACGCAGTCTTGCCGACCTGCGCAGCTTACAGGATTGGCATCTGCGCTATGCGCTGGAGACTGTGCCCGGAGTTGCCGAGGTAGCCAGTATCGGTGGTTTCGTCAAGCAATATCAGGTACAACTTGATCCCAACAAACTCCTTGCCTACGGCATCCCTCTCTCTGCCGTCATCGACAAGGTGAAGATGAGCACGAATGAGGTCGGCGGTCGCGTTCTTAACCTGAGCGGCGCGGACTACATGATCCGCGGCCTCGGCTACCTGCGCTCGCTGGACGACCTCGCTACGGTTGCCGTCGGCAGCAAAAATGGGACACCTGTCCTGATACGCGACCTGGGAACGGTGAGCTTCGGCCCAGACATCCGCGAAGGAGTTGCCGAGTGGCATGGAGATGGAGAAACCGTTGGCGGGATTATCGTCATGCGTCAGGGCATGAACGCGCTGAACGTCATCAACGGAGTGAAGCAGAAATTGCGTGAGATCGCCCCGTCTCTTCCGCCCGGTGTCCAGATCATGACGGGATACGATCGCTCCGACTTGATCGAGGCTTCGATCAAAACGCTCCAGCGTGATTTGACCGAAGAAGCCATTATCGTCAGCCTCGTCATTATCATCTTCCTGTTTCATTTCCGTTCTGCACTCATTGCAATCATCGCCTTGCCTATCGCGGTGCTGATGTCTTTCATTCCTATGTACTGGCTAGGAGTGAGCTCGAACATCATGTCGCTGGGTGGCATTGCATTAGCGATAGGTGTGCTCGTCGACGCCTCGATTGTGATGGTTGAAAATGGCTATCGCCATCTTTCAGAACGGCAGGAAAACGATCCAAGCCCGGTATCCGAATCAGAGCGGCAGACGATTCTTATCAACTCGGCCAAGCAGGTTGGTCCGGCACTCTTCTTTTCGTTGATTATCATCGTCGTTTCCTTTATGCCGGTCTTCCTGCTCGAAGCGCAGGAGGGGCGCATGTTCCGTCCGCTGGCATGGACCAAGACCCTGGCGATCGGATCTTCTTCCATTCTTGCCATTACCCTCGTGCCAGTCCTGATGGTCTTGCTGATTCGAGGGCGGCTCAAACCGGAGAATGCGAATCCCATCTCGCGTGTCACACAGGCAATTTACCTGCCCATCCTGAAGTTCTGTCTTCGCCATCGTTGGCTCACCATTGGGGTCAACCTGATCTTTCTGCTGGTCACGTTTCCGCTTGCAACACGTTTGGGCAGCCAGTTCATGCCTGCCCTCTTTGAAGGTTCCGCGCTTTATATGCCGACTGCTCTCCCCGGCATCTCCATTGAGCAGGCGAAGGTACTCCTGCAACAGCAGGATCGCGTCCTTCGCAGCTTCCCGGAAGTGGCCAGCGTATTCGGCGCGGTTGGCAGATCAGACAGTGCAACTGACAATGCGCCACTCGATATGTATGACACGACACTCATGCTCAAACCACGGGAGCAATGGCCCGCCGGGATGACCTACGAAAAGCTCATTCAGCAGATGGATGAGAAACTCCAGTTTCCGGGACTCTCGAATACCTGGACGAGCCCGGTCGAAAATCGCCTGGACATGGAGCTGACCGGCATCAAAACTCCGCTGGGCATGAAGGTGCAGGGGCCGAATGTCGACGGCATTCAGCACCTGGCTTCGCAGCTCCAGACTGTTCTCTCTGGGCTTCCGCAGGTGCGATCCGTCTTTGCTGAGAAGGTCGCGCAGGGTTTTTATGTCAATGTCGATGTGAATCGGGAGGAGGCTGCCCGTTACGGTCTCACCATTGCGGACATTCAGACAGCGGTTTCATCTGGCATCGGCGGGCAAAATATTGCGGAAAATGTCGAAGGCCGCGAACGCTATCCGATCAATGTCCGCTACCAGAGAGACTTCCGTGACAATGTCGAGCAGATGCGTGGAGTCCTCGTCGGTACTCCATCCGGGGCACAGATTCCTCTGGGGCAAGTAGCGAAGATCTCATTCACGCATGGGCCTGCCATGATTCGGGACGAAGACGGTGCGCTGACGGGGTACATCTACATCGATCTCAAAAACTCCGACTACGGCGGCTTCGTCGCACAGGCAGACAGACTGATTCATGACAAACTCGCCTTGCCTGCAAATTACACCTTCCAATGGTCGGGAGAATATGAACTGGAACTACGCGCCAAACAACGTCTGCAACTGATACTTCCAGTCGTCTTCTTCGTGATCTTCCTGTTGCTATACCTTGTCTTTCACTCGGTAGCTGAAGCGCTTGTCCTCATCTTCCCAACCATCTATGCGATGAGTGGAGGGTTGCTCCTGCAATGGCTGCTTCACTACAACTTCAGTGTCGCGGTGGCGGTCGGCTACATCGCGCTCTTTGGGATCGCAGTGGAGACCGGCGTGGTCATGGTGGTGTATCTTCATGAAGCTCTCGAACACAAGCTGCAATCCGGCAAGGCATTGACGAATGCCGATGTGGAAGAGGCAGCCATTGAAGGCGCCGTTCATCGTTTGCGGCCAAAGCTCATGACCGTCTGCGCCGTTCTCGCCAGCCTGGTCCCGATCTTTTGGGAATCCGGCATCGGCTCCGACGTCATGAAGCCGATTGCCGCGCCTATCGTCGGCGGCATGATTACTTCCACCATCCACGTCCTGATCCTTGTACCCGTCTTCTTCGTCATGATGAAGGAACGCGCACTACGGAAAGGACAGCTACACGCAAAGAACCAAGTCGCTACACATTAGTCCGGGGAGATCAATCCAGCCTTCAGCGGCCTCGTGGGAGGAAACATCGAGTCTCCTCCCACGACTTGACTCTGGAGTACACTCCAGACTTTATGCTGGATTCAGCAAGGAAGGCGAGATGCAGATCGGTCAGGTCGCACAGAGCACGGGACTGAGCATAGACACCATCCGCTTCTATGAGAAGCAGGGGCTGGTTCATGCACCTCCGCGTAGCTCAGGAGGATACCGGGTCTATGACGACCGGGATGTGGAGCGGTTTCAGTTCGTGGGCCGCGCCCAGAATCTCGGCTTTTCTCTTCAGGAGATACGAGAGCTCTTGGTCATTGAGAACAGCAAGGGAGATGGCTGCTCCCACGTACATGACCTGATCGCGGCAAAGATCGGCCAGGTGAAGGAGAAGATCGCGGAGTTGAAACGGATTGAATCGCGGCTGACAAAGGCCCAGAAGCAGTGCAGCGCGGCACTGATGAAAAGCTGCCCTGCGGAATGTCCAGTTCTCGAAGAACTTGAGTCGGGTGCGAGAAAGAGTTGACATGAAAATCGAGATCTTATATTTCAAGGGATGCCCGAACCACGAGCCAGTTGTAAAGCAGGTTCAGCAGATATTACGTTCCGAACAAATCAATGTGCCGGTTGATGAGATAGAAGTCACAGATGCAGCGATGGCCCAAAAGGTGGGTTTTCTTGGCTCACCAAGCATTCGCATTGATGATTTAGATATTGAACCGGATGTTCGTGGGCTACAGACATTCGGGTTTGGCTGCCGGACCTACTCCGATGCGGAGGGGCGGCGATCCGGGATTCCCTCCGCAAATATCATCAAACGGGCCTTATACGAGGCGTCGGCTCCTGGTGTCACGTCTATGAGCGAGCCAGGATGAACAAAGGTCAAAAGACCGACTATGGCGTTCTTGCCGCCGGAGGTGCTGCGGCAATCCTTGCCTCGACTTGTTGCCTCGGACCTTTAGTTCTTGTACTGCTGGGTTTCAGCGGTGCGTGGATTGGGAATCTGACTCGTCTGGAGCCTTACCGCCCTTATTTCTTATTGGGAGCTATCATTGCGCTCGTCTTTGCAGCGCGCCGTATCTTCCGATCTGCTAGTGCGTGCAAACCGGATGAAGTTTGCGCCCTGCCGAGAACGCGTCGTCTCTATAAGCTGTTGTTCGGAATCACCGTTCTGCTTGTGCTGGTTGCAGTCGCATTTCCGTATGTCGCCAAATTCTTCTACTGAGTGTTCGCTATCGAGGAGGTAATAACCTTGAAGACTTTCAAGTGTACCGTCACTGTTCTATCCGCTCTTTTGCTCGCCGTCCCAGCCTGGGCCGCCACACGCACGGCTACGCTCGATGTTCCAGGTATGACCTGTTCGACGTGCCCCATTACCGTCAAAAAGGCGCTGAACAGGGTCGCGGGAGTCTCGAAAGTGGATGTCAGGTTTGAAAAGAAATTGGCCGTGGTCACTTACGACGATGCCAAAACCAACGTGCAGGCCCTTGTCAAAGCCACGACCGATGTTGGCTTTCCCTCCACACCGGAGATACCGCGCAAGTAAGGAAAGGAGGAATGTAGGGTGAACGCGGATAATTGCACAACAAAGGATCTCGTCGTTAGTCGAAGCTCAATCAGGCTTTGGTATTTACCTGCGGTCCTTGTATTGACCGGATTGGCTTGGCAGCAGGGGCGAATCTGGCTCTGCTTCCCGGCATTCACAGTGATGGGAATAGCATGTCTTGCCAATGCTGCCCGGTGCGGACGACTCCATTGCTACGTGACCGGCCCTCTTTTTCTTGTCGTAGCTCTCTATGTTCTGCTCGCCGCATTCCAATTTGTGCCAATGTATGCAAGCCTTACCTTCCTGATCGCTCTCGGCATCACGTCACTCACATTTATTGCGGAAAGGTCCTTCGGAACATATAGGGGCAACAGTTGTCGATGCGTGCGATAGATATTCTTTAGAGCCCTCCGTGGCGGAGCAGCAGCCCGAGACTCCCTGCTTGATAGAGGATCAGGACGCCGAGTGCGATCAACACGACGGGAGCCACGCGATGCCCATACCGGCGAATGGGCGAACCCAATGTTGGGTGATTGACCATCCAATGCGCGACGAAGCACCACAGTGCGGTCATCACCATGAATATCAATCCGATCACGGCAATTTCTTTGTGTGACCGGATAGCTAACGAAGGTATATAGATCCCGATGTTGTCGCCGCCATTCGCCAGTGTCACGAGCGCCACAGTTGTCGCACGTCCGTTACGTCCGGCATTGACATGGTGCTCTAAACTCTCTTCTGTCGCATTGCGTTCGCGGTACAGATCGAAGAGTTTGTTCACGCCAATCAGAATCGGGACCACTCCTAACAATCCGATATAAGCGCGTGGAAACACGAGAGAAAGCAGGGATGCTGCCACGCTCACGCCAAACAAAGCAGCAATTCCAAGGTACTGACCGAGCACAACATCTCGCGCACGGAACTTCGGGTCGGCGAAGAACCCGATCAGCACAAAGACATCATCGATATTGGTCGAAGCAAAGAGCACGATGGCCATGCCAAGCAGTGCGAGCAGAGAATCCATTCATCAGACCGTTCGTATTTTGAAGTAGCGCAAGATACAGCGTACTTCAAAGAGCAGAAGGACCCACTGCACCGCGCGCGGTCATGTTGTCTATCCGCAGCCTTTGTCGCGCATGGCCCGGCTTCCTTCGATGATAATGGGGACTCGTATTGTGAAAGAAACCTCGGGAAAGGGTGCGTGCAGATGAGCGACTGCGGTTGCGAGGCGAAGACCGACTCTCCAGCACAGCGACAAGTTCTCTCGATCGCTCTGGGGTTGAATGCCACCATGTTCGTCGTTGGCCTGGTTGCCGGGCTGATTGGTCAGTCGAGCGGGTTGATCGCCGATTCTCTTGATATGTTTGCCGACGCGGTTGCCTACGCCATCGCATTGAGTGCTTTCAACCGCGGTACGGCCTTTAAGGCGAAGGCTGCAATGGTGAGTGGCGGAGTGCTGCTGATCCTTGGTATCGGTGTCCTGTTGGATTCTATCCGCAGAGGTGCATTCGGCAGCGCTCCAGAGAGCCACGTCATGATGGGTGTTGCGAGTATCTCACTTCTGGTAAACGCAACTGTCCTATATCTTTTGGGCAAATACCGCGATCAAGGAGTGCATCTGCGCGCCACCTGGATCTTCACCCGAGTGGACGTGATAGCCAACCTCGCGGTCATTCTCTCCGGTATGACGATTTTGCTTACTGGGTTCCGTTTCATTGACCTCATTGTCGGCGGGGCCATCGGGCTGTATGTCATCAAGGAAGCGTTCGAGATCATCGGCGAAGCGAGGGAAGCTAGCGAAAAAGCGCATCAACCATAAACAGTGTCAATTCCTGCTACTTCACTGTTACATGCAGTCGAGCGCTTTTCTTCTTCCCGGTCGCTTCCACATAATGCACAAAAGCGTAGTAGCTTGAAGGCTGATAATACTTTGAACCCAAGGTTATGTCGCCACAGTACCGGTTCACGCCATTTTGACGCAGATGGGCGGTTGTGGGTTCCTCTTGGAGCCTGCCGACGAGCAACCTGAAATCCACGCTAACCCCTTGGATGTTACTAACGCTAGTTGGATTACCACCTTGGAACAGAACGCAAAAGTGATTTTCGCCCCGTGTCAATTTGCCAGTGTCATTCGTTAGCACGATGGACATATTTCTTGCTCGCTTCGTTGCAATTGTCTTATCTGGAACGTTCACAGCGGGCGACGCCGCAACGAACGTCTCACCGAGAATGAACATCACGAAGAGATACGAAGTCGCTTTCCGAAATAATTCTGATTTGGCCTTCATAGAATTCCTCCTACTGGTCCCCGATCAACTTGGACTCTTTGCGTCTTTCAACCCATAGATAGAGGGCTGGAAGAACGAGCAGTGTCAGTAGCGTGGAAGTGACCAATCCGCCGATAACAACAGTTGCCAGAGGCCGCTGTACCTCTGCGCCAGCTCCGTGAGACACAGCCATAGGAATGAAGCCCAGGCTGGCTACGAGTGCAGTCATGAGGACTGGCCGTAAGCGTGTATGCGCACCTTGTTCCACGGCAACCTCAATAGGCAGATCCTTCTGGTGCAGTTCGCGGATGTATGTCAATAAAACGATGCCATTCAAAACAGCGATTCCAAAGAGCGCGATGAAACCGACTCCGGCTGAGATGCTGAACGGCATTCCGCGCAGAAGGAGGGCGACGATGCCTCCCGTCGCGGCCAAGGGAATATTCAGAAAGATCAGTACTGCGGGAAACGCGGACTGGAAGTTAAGATAGAGCAGGACGAAGATGAGCGTGAGCGCCGCAGGCACGACGATCATCAGCCTTTGGCTTGCGCTCTCAAGCTGCTCGAACTGACCGCCCCACTCCAACTGATATTCACTTGGAATAGTCACCTTCGCGGCGACTGCTCTCTGCGCGTCCGCCACAAAACCCGCCAGATCACGTCCACGGACATTCACTCCGACACTGATTCGGCGTTGCCCGTTATCGCGGCTGATCTGTGCAGGGCCTTCCTCGTCCTGAATATCGGCGAGTTGTGCCAGCGGAATGAAATGTCCCTCTCCATCGCCGACACGCAGATTGCTGATAGCTTCGGAACTGGCGCGCTGTTCCTGCGGGAAGCGCACCTGCATAGTGAAGCGGCGGTTTCCTTCCACGATCTCGCCTACCGGCTTACCGCCGATGGCTTCGATGGTATCGAGCACATCCGATTCATCGAGACCATGACGAGCGAGAGCTTCGCGCTTGATGCGGATTCGCAGGTAAGGCAGCCCGGCTACCCGTTCCGTATTGACATCGGCTGCTCCAGGTACTTTGCTGACCACCGCCGCAATCTGGTCGGCTTTTCGCCGCAGCGTGTCCAGATCGTCTCCGTAGAGCTTGATGGCAATGTCGCTACGCGAGCCGCCTTCCATCAGCTCCTGCATACGCATCTGAATCGGCTGCGAAAAGCTATAGACTGCGCCGGGGGCTTCTTCCTGCAGGCGCTTCTGCATCGCATCGATCAGTTCCTCTTTGCTGCGCTTTGTCGGCCATTGATCCACGGGCTTCAACGTCACGTACACATCGCTTTGGTCGATAGCCATCGGATCGGTTGCAACTTCAGGGCTGCCAGTGCGACTGAAGACCGTGGCTACTTCCGGGAACTCGCGCAACACGGTCTCGATGATCTGGTTGCCGTGCAGGGACTCGGAGGTGGAGATGCCGGGCACCCGGTACATCATCACCAGAATGGAGCCTTCATCGAGCGAAGGAATGAACTCGGCACCAAGGAACGGAATGGCGATCAGAGAGACCGCAAAGATGCCGACGGCAATCCCTGCGGTCCAGACTGGATAATGCAAGGCTCGTTGCAGAAGCGGACGATACCACTGATCCATCTTCCGCATGAGCCATGTGTGTTTCTCGGCCACTTTGTTGCGCAGCACATACCAACTCAGGACCGGCATCAGGATCAATGCGATGACAAGCGAAGCGAGCAGGGCGAACAGAACCGTTGCCGCCATCGGCTTGAACATCTTGCCCTCGACTCCGCCCAACGTCAGGATCGGGATGTAAACCAGAACAATAATCAGCACTCCAAAGAAGATCGGTTTGGCGACTTCACGGGCCGCCGACAGAATCACATCGCTGGCTTGTTCCTCCGGTTGTTTCTGATGCAGGCGGCGAAGGATATTCTCGATGATGACCACCGAGCCATCGACAATCAGGCCGAAGTCGATTGCGCCAAGGCTCATCAGGTTGCCCGAGACCTTCGCCTGCACCATGCCGATAAAGGCAAATAACATCGACAAGGGGATTGCGAGCGAAACAACGACACCAGCCCTGAAGCTCCCCAACAGCAGAAGGAGAACGGCAATCACCAGAATGCCGCCTTCGATCAGGTTCCGAGTGACCGTACGAATCGTCCGGTTCACCAGATCCGTGCGGTCGTAGAGCTGTTCAACGCGCACGCCTTCGGGGAGAGTCTTCTGAAGGTCGGCCAGACTGTCCTTGACCCGAATGGCGACGGCGCGGGAGTTTTCTCCGATCAGCATCATGGCGACGCCAACGACGATCTCTCCCTTGCCGTCCTGTGTGGCGAACCCTCGCCGCACCATCGGCGCGAAGTGGACGTTGGCGATATTCCGAATCAGGATCGGAGTGCCAGTGGACGAGTTTCCGACTACGATGTTTTCGATGTCGGACAGGCTGCCGATCAGTCCTTCTCCACGAATAAGAGACTGCTGTTCGGAACGCTCCAGATACGCGCCACCGGCGTTCGCATTGTTCTTCGAGAGAGCTTCAATGACGCGGCGCAGCGGTATGTGGTATCCGGTCAGCTTGTCGCTGTCCACTTCCACCTCATACGTCTTCAATTCACCTCCCTGCGTGTTCACTTCGACAACGCCGGGCACACCGCGCAGTTTCGGAGCAATGTCCCAATCGAGGATGCTTCGCAGCTCCATCGGGCTGTGTCCCGCGCCAGTGACCTTGAACTGATAGATTTCTCCGAGGCCAGTGGAGATCGGACCCATCTCGGGCACGCCTACTTCTGCGGGGATCGATTCTTTGGCTTGCGGCAGACGTTCATTGACCAGGGTTCGACAGAAATACGGGTCCATGCCGTCTTTGAAGTAGACGGCGACATAGGAGAGTCCGTATTTGGAGGTGGACTGGATGCGCGTGATTCCGGGCAAGCCACGCATGGCGGTTTCGACGGGAAACGAGATGAGCTGTTCGACTTCCAACGGAGAGAGACTTGGAGCGCGAGTCAGTACCAGGACCTGATTCGGTGTGATGTCCGGTTCCGCGTCGATGGGCAGGTTGCGCAGAGAGAGGAATCCGATGGCTGCGACAAACACGGTCGCCAGCAGAACCAGAACACGATAGCGTAAGGCAAGTTCGACAAGGCGCTGCATCGTTAGTCCTCCCCCAACTCGCCACCGGCGAGGATCGATTTCAGATGGAAAGCGCCCTGCGTCACAACCGGCTCTCCCGGCTTTAGCCCACTGATAATCTCTGTCTGGTTGTTGACGGTGACGCCTTTCTCTACCTCGCGTTTTTCAAATTGCGTTTGGGAGCGGCGAATGAAGACCACATTCTTGCCCTCCACCTCCTGAAGAGCACTTGCGGGCACGGCGATAGCCTGCTTGCTGAACTTGGTGGGAAGTTCGATGTTGGCGAACATATCCGTCTTCAGGCGCAGATCGCTATTGGCTACTTCGCAGCGAACACGGGCCGTTCGCGTCTGCGGATCGAGCACATCGCTGATGTAGGCCACTTTGCCCTCGAAAGACTGGTTGGGATAGGTATCCACTGTGATGAAAGCACTCTGCCCAATGCGGAGCCGTCCGAGGTCTTTTTCATATACCTCTGCCTGGACCCACACGCGAGAGAGATCGGCAACGGTGAAGACATTCCGGCCCGCATCGACGACATCTCCAGGAGATGCCTGCGTCTTGGTCACGACTCCTGAGAAGGGCGCTTTCAACGGAGTCAGAAATGTGGCGCGAGGATTATCATCGGCAATTCCAAAACGGTGAAGCCGCTGGCGTATGCCGTCGATCAGGGCTTGTTGCGAACGAATGTCCGCTTCGATCCCTTCCTTTTCGGCCTTGCTTGACTCGGAATCTTTTTCCGCCCCAGCGCCAATGTCCGCAAGACGGCGGCTACGCTCTGCCTGCCGGGTCGCCGGAATCAGTTGCGCCTTGAGGCGTTCGAGATCCGCGCGTGCCGATTGTTCTTGCGTAAGGAGTTCTCCAGCCTCGATGTTGTCGAAGACCGCAAGTGTCTGTCCGGCTTCTACCCGGTCTCCGATCTTAGCCCGGACTTCTACGATGCGGCCACGCGCCAAGGGGCCAATGATTCCGATCTTGCTATCAATCGGCTGGACGGTTCCAGTAGCCCGAAGGTACTCGTTCAACTGCGTAACAGCAGCCGGAGCGACGACCATGCCGATGTGCTGTTGCGCCGATACGCTCATCTCGACGAGATTGCTTTTGTTGGCGGACTCCGCCTGCGACTCGCCTTCCTCTTTCTGAACATTCTTTCGATTGCAGCCGGTGAACAGCAGCGTGCCGCAGAGAGACAAAACAAGAATGCGTTTCATGGATGGATTCCTCCTGTGGCGCGTTGAACTTCTGCCCATGTGCGGGCGGCATCTGCCTGCGCGTCGATATAAGCCAACTGGGTGTCCACCAGACGGCGCTGCTCGTTAAGCACATCGAGCAGCCGTAATTGTCCGAGCTTGTAAGCCTCGCGGATCACGGAGAGATTGTTCGTTGAGGGATCGAGCACCCCGCTCTGGAGAAGCTGTAAGGAATCCGCAGCCGTGCGCCACCGCTGGTAAGCTGCTTCTACTTCGAGTGGAATATTCCTCTCCAGATACTCTCTCCGCAGTCTCGCGCCGGAGGTGCGGGCCGTTGCAGCCTGCACGTTGCCAGCCCCGCTCCGACTGGTACGGAGCGGTATGGAGACTCCGAATTTGAGAATGTCGTCCCGGTCTCTTAGGGGGCTGAGTGCACCGCTGCTGTTATATCCAAACAGGCCGTCGAACTGGTTATCCTGCCGGGTGTAGCCAGCCGAGAGCGTCACGTCCGGTTTTGCTTCCGCTTTTGCCAGCTCGATGCCCGCCGCCTCCTGTTCTTCCTCAAGCCGCGCTGTCTTCAAATCCGAGCGGTTCTCCAGAGCCTGCCGTTTCAGAGTGTCGAGGTCCGTCGGAGCCGCTGCGGGAATCTCGGAGTCTGGAATCGGTGCGGTTTGGTCAAGCCCAGCCAGGCGGCGCAATTCAAGCTCCGCCGAGGTAAGACGGCCTTGTGCACTTCTGCGGGAGACTTCAGCGCGGCTGATCTCGACTTTGAGCAGACTGGCTTCGAGTGGGGCGACATCGCCTTCCTTGACACGAGCCTCGGTGAGTCGAAGCGTGTCTTGATTCAGACCAATCAGATCGCTCAGTACCTTCAGCTTGTGCCGCTCCGCGGATACCTCTGCGTAGGCTGCCGTAATTTCATACGCGAGTTGCGTGGAGCGCTGCTGAAAATCAGCTTCCGCTATGCCGACAGAAAACTCGGCGACGCGGATGCGCCTTCCTCTTTTCCCGAAGGTCTCGATGGATTGGGAATATTCCGCCCCGTATTGCTCTTCTCCGATGGTGCCCAGCGGTTTTCCTGTCGCTCCGTCCAGACCAAGAACCGGAGCAGGCCGTACTCCAGCCTGTCGCGTGAGGCCCTTCGCTTCTGCTATCCGTTCCCGGACGGCAGCCAGGTCTTTATTGTTCGCAATTCCTGCGCGCACCAGATCGTCCACGGTAGAAAGCGTGGACGGAACCTGCTGTGCTCCCAACAACAATGCCGGGAACAGCAGTGCGGGCAGGAAGAAGACACTTCTTCCTCGCATACACATCTCCTGAATTAGCTTTTGAGACCGACTGGACTACGGATTTAAGAAAGCTGGGGAGGATGGTCGATATGGGAGGGAGCAAAGAGAGGTTGTGGAACTGCCTCATCCGGGTATGCCGGAACCACCGTCTCTTGAGGTTCAAAGACAAGAGGTTTCACGGCGACCATGTGCGCGCAGCAGCACAGGCAATTGTCGCCTGACTCCTGTGGTTGGCCCTTGTGATACGGATGCGAAATGGAGCAGTCGGAGTCTGGGAGAAGATCGCAGGCAAGAATCTCCACGCTCGCAAAAAGCACGAGAAACATTGCCGTAAAACGAAACGTCTTGGACCAGAATCGCATCTGTCTCTATCTTGCCACAGTCGAGTGTCTCGGAGCCCCGCTTAGCGCGATTCAGTGGGAATCAGGCGAATCGTTATGCTGGGACGGTATGGGTGCTCAACCTCTCCTGTGCCAGCAATTGCAGAACACGTCGCCTGATCTCATCGCGGGTCTCTCGTACTGACTCAATCCCTTGTCCTTTGGGGTCCGGCAGCGGCCAGTCGTCGCGCCTGAGACCGGGAACGTAAGGGCATTCATCGCCGCACCCCATCGTGACCAGCATCTCGGCATTTTGCGCCAGCTCTGCTGTGAGTTTTTGCGGTTTCGCATTGCTGAGGTCGATTCCCACCTCGCGCATCACCTGGACAACTACTGGATGCACATGCTCGGCAGGGTGGGTTCCGGCGGAGATGGCTTGTGCAAGACCTGGATCGGCTAGCTGGTTAAAGAATGCCGCCGACATCTGCGAACGTCCGGCATTGTGAACACAGGCAAAGATAAAAGTACGCATTTATTCTCCAACTTCTTTGATTGGCGCGATCTATTGATGCCCGATCTTGTCGATTTCCTTCTGTATGGCGAGTTGGCCGAGAGTCGAGAGAGGTAAAGACAGGAACAGGCTGATTCTCCGATCCAGAATGGAGAAGGTGTCACGAAACGCCCGCTCTATTTCTGCTGGCGTGCCGACGGCGGCGGCAGGATCGGGCACTCCCCAGTGGGCCGTCAAAGGCTGTCCTGGCCAAACCGGGCAGATCTCCTTGGCAGCGTTGTCGCAGACGGTAAAGACGAATTGAAGCTGGGGCGCATCCGGTTTGGTGAACTCATCCCACGACTTGCTGTAAAAGCCTTCGGTGCTGAGTCCTGCAGCCTCGATCTGTTTGAGCGCTTCAGGGCGGACAATACCCGCAGGATGGCTCCCGGCGCTGTATGCGGTGAAGTTGCCGCGTCCCTTACGGTTCATGATCGCCTCGGCCATGATCGATCGTGCCGAGTTACCGGTACAGAGAAACATTACGTTGTAGTGCTGTGCGGCCATCGTTCGACTCTCCTCGCTCATCCAGCGCTTCACTTTGCCGGAGCGCAGCAGTTCGGCCCGCAACAAGGAGCCTGAGCGGTCTCGGAGGGTTTGACGGCGTAGACCTTAACGCTCGCCGCTGCAGCATTGACGTCATACTTGGAGAGCAGGTCAGTTAGGTCTTGATGCAGGCTCGCTGGTGTATCCGTCGAGCAGCAGGATGTGGTGGCCTCGGAGTCCATAGAGGGCGAGCAGCAGCCAGCTTGGTTCTCGACTTTGGCATAGGCATTCAGATCTGCGCCGCTGTCCACGATCTTGACGTGCTCGAACCCAGCAGCAAACAGCCCGTCCCGGTAGTCATTGATGAGAATCGCGCCGCCGATGCAGCCGACGTAGGCCGCCATGCTGGCCGCTACCTCGGGCGGAAGTTCGCTCTTAAGAGCAATATCGCTCACAGCCAGCCGGCCACCCGGTTTCAGCACTCGCGCAATTTCCCGGAAGACGGCGGGTTTGTCAGGAGCGAGATTGATCACGCAGTTGCTGATGACGCAATCAACTGAGGCATCAGGCAGCGGAATCCTATCGATGGTCGATAGATGGAACTCCACATTCTTGTAACCACCTGCAATCGCGTTCGTGCGGGCTCGCTCGATCATGGCCGGAGTCATATCGATGCCGATCGCCTTGCCCTCAGGTCCGACCAGGGGAGAGGCGAGAAATACATCCAGGCCGCCACCCGAGCCGAGATCAACCACGACTTCACCCAGGCGAATCGATGCAATTGCTGTTGGGTTCCCGCATGAGAGCCCCATGTTGGCTTCCGCCGGGATGGAAGTCAGTTCCTCAGCGCTGTAGCCAAAAGCCTGGGCAACAGCGGTTACACCTGCGTCATCGCTGGACAGCGAACTCTCTGCCACCGCTCCGTACTTCGACTTCACCGATTCAAGTAGCTGCTCTGCCATGATGTCCTCCAGACATATCTGTCAAAGCGACTATATTTCTTTCCTACACATCCGTCAATGCGAATATAATTCGGACATGGCAGCGAAACAGGCATTCAACATCGAGCGGTTCTTTCAGGCACTTGGCGACAATACTCGCCTCCGGTTGCTCAACCTGATGGGCGACCAGGAAATATGTGTGTGCTACTTCGTCGAAATTCTGGATCAACCTCAACCGAAGATATCTCGTCACCTTGCATATCTGCGCAGCGCCGGCATCGTTGCAACCCGACGAGACGGGAAGTGGATGCACTACCGGATCGTCATGCCGCCCCACATCGGAGCCACCCAGATTCTCCAACAGACTCTCGGTTGGCTGAAGGAAGACCGTGCGATGCAGGCTGACCGTGCACGGCTATCCAAGGCATGCTGCACTCCCGCTAAGTTCGTCGCGCTTCAGGGCGCACCTCTTCCAATTCCTGTTGATCCAAGTACCGTTTCCGCGTCGAGGTAATCCTATGTCCAGCACCCCCTATACACAAGGCCAGGTCTGCGCGCCAATGCCGCGCAAGAAATTGTCTTTCCTCGACCGTTACCTAACGCTCTGGATCTTCCTCGCCATGGCGATAGGTGTCGCAGTCGGACACTTCGTTCCTGGGTCGGCGGCCTTTGTGAACAGTTTTCAATCCGGCACCACAAACATTCCCATTGCCATCGGACTGATCATCATGATGTACCCACCTCTGGCTAAGGTTCGGTACGAGAAACTTGGCGAGGTCTTCCGCAACCGCCGCGTCCTCGGCCTTTCGCTGGTTCAGAACTGGATCATTGGCCCGCTGCTCATGTTCGGCTTGGCTTTGACGTTCCTACACGGTGAGCCCGCATACATGCGCGGTCTGATCCTGATCGGGATCGCCCGTTGCATTGCAATGGTATTGGTCTGGAATGAGTTGGCAGGTGGAGACACAGACTACGTTGCCGGCCTCGTCGCACTCAACAGCGTCTTCCAAGTCGTTTTCTACAGTCTTTATGCTTGGGTTTTCATCACAATCCTGCCCACTTGGTTCGGCTATCAGGGATCGGTTGTGAACATCAGTATCGGGCAAATTGCTCACAGCGTCTTTATCTATCTGGGAATTCCATTCCTCGCGGGTGCGCTAACGCGATTTGTACTTGTACGAGTGAAGGGCGAAGAGTGGTACCGGACGCAATTCATTCCTAAGATCAGTCCCTTTACCTTGTTCGCGCTACTGTTCACGATCCTGGTCATGTTTTCCCTTAAGGGGGATCTGATCGTCCGCCTTCCGTTCGACGTCCTGAAGATTGCAGTTCCGTTGGTTGTCTATTTCATCATCATGTTCCTTGTCAGCTTCTGGATGGGCAAGAAACTTGGTGCGGACTATGCGCAGACGGCGACCCTCTCCTTCACCGCAGCCGGAAACAACTTTGAGTTGGCGATCGCTGTGGCTGTCGCAGTCTTCGGCCTGAACTCAGGCGAAGCTTTTGTTGGGGTGATTGGGCCGTTGGTCGAGGTCCCCGCTTTGATCGGCCTCGTTAACGTGGCGTTCTGGATGCGTAAGCGATACTTCAAAGCGGCGGAGCCAGGGTTCGAGGTCCATCCCGTTGAGACCGCTCCATAGACATCCGGACAAGGGAGAAGCAAGATGAAGTTTCTGATCATAGGTGGCAGCGACGCCGGCATTGCCGCTGGACTCCGCGCTCACGAACTCGATCCGAGTTGCGATATTTGCCTCGTGCTTGCCGACGAGTTTCCCAACTACAGCATCTGCGGTCTGCCCTTTTATCTGAGCGGAGAGACCCCCGACTGGCATTCGCTGGCTCACCGAACGGAGTTCCCGGGCATCTCGCTTCTGCCCAGTCACACCGCAGAACGTATCGACCCAAAGTTGAAAACCGTTCAGGTGCGGCGCAAGGACGGCAATGAGGTCGAGATTGCCTACGATAAGTTGCTGATTGGGACAGGCGCCCGTCCGGTTCGACCGTCCATCGAAGGGTTCGACTTGCCAGGGGTATTTCCGCTGCACACGATGGAGGACAGCTTTGCCGTCCATCGATTCCTCGATGAGCGGCAACCGAAATCAGCCGTCATCGTCGGGGCCGGGTATATAGGTCTGGAAATGGCCGATGCGCTTACTCACCGCGGTATCCACGTCAGGATCGCAAGTCGTACGGAAAGGATTCTCGCGACAGTCGATCCATCTCTCGGAGAGCACGTCGAAGCGGAGATGCAGAAGCATGGTGTGGAGGTCTTCAATCGCGTGGAGATCAACTCAATTTCGAATTCAGGTGAGCAACTAACCGTTTTGGGCACATCGGGCTTCGCAGCCACCGTCGACCTGGTCCTCGTTGCAGTCGGCGTTCGGCCTAACAGCGAGCTGGGTATTGCCGCTGGCATCACAACCGGAGCAAAGGGTGCATTGCAGGTCAGCCGGCACATGGAGACCAATCTCCCCGATGTATACGCGGCTGGCGATTGCGTGGAAACATGGCACAGGCTCCTCAATCGGAACACTTACCTGCCGCTTGGCACGACAGCGCACAAGCAGGGACGGACGGCCGCGGAGAACGCGCTCGGTCACACCCGCGAGTTTGCTGGTTCCCTCGGAACTCAGGTCGTAAAGCTTTTCGACATTGTCGCGGCACGGACGGGGCTACTCGAAGATGAAGCACTAAAAGCTGGATTCGATCCGTTCACGATCGAGACAACGGTGTGGGATCACAAGGCATACTATCCCGGCGCTCGCGAGTTGCGTTTGCGTGTGACAGGCGATCAGCAAACCGGAAAACTCCTCGGAGCACAGCTCCTGGGACACAAGCAATCCGAGGTCTCGAAGCGTGTCGACGTGTTTGCCACCGCTCTCTTTCATCGCATGGACGTTGAGGAATTAAACGAGCTCGATCTGAGCTATACCCCTCCACTATCAAGTCCCTGGGACCCGATTCAAATGGCATCTCAGGCTTGGACGCGAGCTTTGAGTGCGGCACAATCGACCTCCCTGCAAACGGCTTAGCGAACAAGCAGATATTTACTCTGGATTTCGTCCGCTCGGAATTGTCTCCTTGATCCAAAGGAGGCAACATGCTCGAACACCACGTAAGTGCAAAAATCACTCGGAAAAGGCTCTATGCGGGGCCTGCCGCTAATCACGTCGACGACTTCTCGGATTGGTTACATGCCCGAGGGTATAAGAAGCGAACGGTCTTTAGGATGCTTCAATCCTTCGCAGCGTGGACCGATTGGCTCACCAAGACTGGAAGAACTACTGGAGACTTTGCCGAGGGGCTGCAGGAGTGTTTGAAGTATCTAGCCGAGGTGCCCTATACCCCTTACCAACGAGGGCCCAGACTGGAATCTCTCAGCGTTGTACGGCACTTCCTTCGGTTCCTCGAAGAACGCGGCCTACTTCCGGAAACTACGTCCCGCGATTCTCACGTCTCCTCCGTGCCGATGCTCCGAGAGTTCTATTCATGGATGCTCGAGCATAGAGGTGTCACGCGGGTAACTTTGGATATTTATCAAAGAGTGCTCGAAGAGTTCGTCACTACGGTCGGAAACAATCCAAGTGCTTACAGCCCAAGAACGCTGCGCGAGTTTGTTCTAACGCGAGGAGCACGCCACGGTTCCTCGTACGCGAAGCTGGGAGCTACAGCAGTGCGCAGCTACCTTCGATTTCTTGGAGTTACAGGACGTTGCAAGGTGGGACTGGAGTACGCGCTGCCTGCTCATGCTTCACGGAAATTGTCATCGATACCAAAGTTTCTCGTATCTGAAGATGTAGATCGCCTCGTTGCTTCCTGTTCCACCGACAAAACCGGACTGCGAGATAAGGCCGTGATCCTGCTTTTGTCCCGTCTAGGGCTTCGTGGGGGTGATGTCGTTCGGTTGCGCCTGACCGATATTGACTGGGAGAACGGAAAGATCAAAGTGTGTGGCAAAGGGCGCCGTCACGAGTTGCTCCCGCTGCCCCAGCAGGTGGGAAAGGCAATCCTGCGATATCTCCAGAAGAGTCGTCCGGCATGTAGAGCGAAGGAGTTGTTCGTTACGGTCCCACCGCCGTATCGGAAGCTAAGCTATCAGGCAGTGGGCGGCATCGTGCGTAGGGCCATTGATCGCGCCGGGGTCAGCTCACCTGCGTGCGGGGCTCATGTTCTCCGGCATTCTGCCGCGACAACGATGCTGCGACAAGGTGCATCCCTTGCCAGTATCGGATCTGTCCTTCGCCATCGTTCACCACAGACGACTACTCGGTATGCCAAGGTGGATATCGGGATGCTATCCACGGTCGCCCAGTCGTGGCCGGGGGTGGTGTCATGCTAATGACCTCCGTCGAACGCTATATCGCACTCCGTCGAAAGCTTGGTTATGGCCTCCTTCAGACAGATCGGTTGCTCAAGGCATATGCCCAATTTGCCAAGTGCCAGGGTGATACCTACGTCAAGGTCTCAACTGCCGTGGCATGGGCAACTGCGGCGTCTACTCCGGGCACCAGGTACGTTCGCCTCAATGCGGTCGTGCTGCTTGCTCGTTTCCTTCACGCGGAAGACGCAGGTCATGAAGTCCCTCCGTCACGCCTATTCCCACCTCCACAGGGCAGATTGATGCCTTACATCTACTCCGCAGATGAGCTGAGCAGACTCGTCGCTGCCGCGACGAAGCTTCCCAAAACATATGCTCTACGCCGAGCGACGTATGCGACACTCTTTGGCCTGATCGCTTCTACTGGACTGCGGATATCGGAGGCGCTCAATTTACGGTTGAGCGATGTTCAGCCAGGCGGCGTTCTTCTCATTCGTAGAGGCAAGGGCGGCAAGAGTCGGCTGATCCCTTTGCATTCGACAGTTGTGGCGGCATTGAATGCCTATCTCGAGTCCCGCTCGATACTTCCCACTGCCGATGATCATTTGTTCCTGTCCGCGGGGATGCGGGCCATTAGCCGGAGTATGGCGAATTACACCTTTCGCCGTCTGGCGTTCCACGCTGGAATCACCCAAACGGGGACCCGCCCTTGCCGAATTCATGATCTTCGGCACACGTTTGCTACTCGATCTTTGGAGAGGTGTCCGACGCGACGTGAAGATGTTGCTGCTCATTTCGTTGCGCTGGCGACGTACCTTGGGCATGTAGACATCACGCACACCTATTGGTATCTCGAGGCGACCCCAGAACTGATGACAGACATTGCCGCGTCTGCCGAGGCTCTGGTCGGCAAGGAGGTTGCATGACACCCATCGCACCCCTCATCACTGCCTTTCTCCGAGAGCACATGCCGGTCGAGCGCGGCTACAGTCCCAACACCTGCGAAACGTATGCTCATGCGTTTCGGCTCCTGTTCGAATATGCGTCAAGCCGTCTCCGGAAAAGGCCATCTCAACTGTGTATAGAGCACATCACCGCAGATTTGGTGCTCGACTTCCTCGGACATATCGAAAAAGCTCGCTCAAACTCCTCCGTTACACGTAACTCCCGCCTTGCCGCAATCAAAGCCTTCATGCGGTACGTCGAATTGCGCGCACCGTCTTCCCTTGAGCAGGCGCATCAGATCCGTGCGATTCCAACGAAGCGACATGATCAAGCCCTGGTTCAACACCTCACCATGAAACAGATGTGGGCGATCCTTGACGCTCCAAATCTGGCAACTCGCTTAGGCATCCGAGATAGAGCGATGCTGCATCTTTGCTTCGCTTGCGGTCTTCGGGTGTCTGAGTTGGTGGAGTTGCCTCTCGATGGCTTGTCCCTGCGGCATCCGCCAAGCATCCGTGTGTGCGGAAAGGGCAGGAGGGAGCGTTGCCTCCCGCTATGGAAGGATACTGCCAAGGATCTGCGAGCCTGGTTGGCTGTTCGTGGTCCGGTCCGCACTTCGGAGCTATTCGTGAATGCTGCGGGAGATCCCATGACACGAGCTGGCTTCGAATACGTCCTCGAGAGGCACGTCAAGGTCGCAGCTGAGAAGCTTCCCGACCTAAAGGGGCGTTCTGTCTCCCCTCATCAACTTAGGCACAGTTGCGCTGTGATCATGCTTCAAGCCACTCGCGACGTTCGAAAGGTCGCACTTTGGCTGGGCCACAGCGATATGCGCACAACGGAAGTCTATCTTCGTGTTGATCCGTCTGAGAAGCTCGAGGCTATGGAGGCGGTTCTTCCACCGAGCCTGCGTCGTGGGCGCTTCAAAGCCCCTGACGCTTTGATTGCATCTCTCCTGGGATCACCATAGCGCACACTTTGCAGCATGGGATTATGCGGAGTGAGATGGCGTCGGAACTGTGCTCTTACGCGGTTCTTGCGTCGACGCTCCGCATAATCACGCCCTCCACATAATGCGCGTTATGCGGTGCACCGCATAACGCCCACTATAACCAAGGGGGCTTCTATAGCGAATGGTTCACCACAGAGCTGGACCGCCTGCGCTTCCTCGATCATCTCTTGCGCTGGCCCTGCTATGGAGATCCGGCATATACCTTCTGCGATGTCGAGCGAGCCTTACAACGTGAGGTGCGCGCCCGCAATTACCGCGGGAAGCAGCAAGTCGTTGTTGCAGAGGCGATCCGTGCCTTCGAGATGGCAACACTCGAAAAGCTTGAGGCGAAGTATCGACAACCTCGCTCGGAGAGCCTCTCTTCCGAGCAGAGTGCGCGCACAGGTGCTTCGATCCGGCAATCGCCACCGGTCGCCATCGAACCGGCCCAAGGGACTCTGTTCTAAATCTCATCGTATCCAGGAGGCGACATGGGATACCCCGTGTTCTACAGTGGCGAAGTCGACGTGCAGCCACCGCTCTCAGCGGCACATGCCCTGATGGTGGAAGACGTCGTGAACATGCGAGAGACCGACGAGACTCGTCCGATTTTCGCAGCCATCCAAGCAAGTTCAGAGCCAGACCTGCCGGGGTACGGCGGTCAGCTCGTCGTTTCGGAAGACCGCTTCACTCTCGGCCCAGAGGAGGGAGAAAGCCGTCATGGCCTCCGTCCCTGGCTTGTCTTGTTGTTGGAGCACTTTTTCATTCCGCAGGGCTACGTTCTCAATGGGGAGATCAGCTGGGACTCGCCGGACGACGCGGAAGACCGAGGTACCGTCTACATCGAGACCAACAGACTAGAAACGACGGATGTCCTTTTCTTCGATCCGGGTCCGTCGTGGAATCCCAACGACTACGCAGATGACGTTTTGAAAGCCGCCCTTCAAAGTCTATTGGAGAGTGCGGATGCTACCGGCTGCACACCGGATCTCTCCGTCGTTGCGAGCGAACCGCTCACTAAAGTTCGTGAACTGATGGCAAAGATTCCGTAGCAAAGAGCCCTTTCCGTCCCGCCCGCGCCGCCCATTGAGGCGGCGCTTTCGTTTGCCCAAACCGATTCCCACCAGGGAGACGCAATGGAAGTCCATTCTCTTGAAACCAACTCCTCTGTTCCTCCACCGCTGATATCCGCTCCTCGAACCCAGAAAGCCCGGGGTATCGCTGCCCTTGCACAGTTTCAGGCGGCTCATCTCGTCCCGCCCTTTCAGGTGTATCCAGCGGATCGGGTCCTCCCGGAACAACTGATTGGATACTTCTCCCGCCCCTGTCCGATGCGGCCACGTCATGGATTTGTCGATTCCCGCACGATTTCCAACGTCGAGGATGGACAGGATTTGATCCGACGCACCCTTGACGCTGACCCGGAGGCGGAGATCGTCACCATGCCACTCGTCAAAGCTGCGTATAGCGGTATTTGGACGCGAGGATCGCTTACGGTCGGTATGGGGCATGATGGTGCCACGTGCGGGACCTCGGCATGGTCCATCCCGGCTTTGGGCAATCTGGTATCGGACTTCACCATGGGAGAGGCGGGTGTCCAGGACACTCCGTACGTGGAGGTGCTCTGGCCCAAGGATGATTCCGGCTATCGACTGGTCCAGCTTCGGGATGGTCCAGAACTGCCGCAGACAGCTGATTTCATCCCGGGTCGCATGAAGGTCGAGCGCGTGATTGTGGCATACGGCGACCTCCTGGCGTGGGAAGAGGAGATGCAGGACGCCGAGACGGGTACAGTCGTCTACCACCCTAACGGTTCTCTCGCGTCCCACTATGCCATTCATGCGGTACTCAACTGCGTACCGCTACTCATCAGCCGTGAACCGCAGGTGGGCGAATGGCTCGAGCCTAAAGGTGAAGCTCCCCGCGGTTCCGACATCGAGGCGCTTCGGGCAGGATTTCACTTGGCGCTTTCTCTCAAGGTGACCTATGAGGAAGCAGCGCATGTGATGCTCGCCGGCTGCCACCATCTCTCTGTCTGGACCGGAAAACACGACGATCTGCTCGGCCTCGCGCTGGGATTCGCCTACCGCCTCACCATTGCTGCGGCTCTGGGGGAGATGAGGCATGTTCCGGACAGCGGAAGGGATCGGGACGAGATCGAGTGTCGGGACGATGTCTACGATGCCTGCTGGAACGCTATGCGCGCTCCCGCCACGCGAAGTTCGTACGAGGCGGCCTTACGCGACTTTCACGGACTCATCTGGAAAAGGGGTTATGGAGGCGCGAAGTGGTTTTACTTCGCGCGATGGGCAGCGCTCCTGCACAACCACCTTGTGACGGGAGAGGCAGAGCTCGCCTTGCAGACGCTGAATCAATTGGTCCACTGCGCCCACAACAACGGATGGGCGTTCAACAAGTTTGTGCCCAACGAAATGCTGACACAGACGGCGCGGAATCCCATCTCGACGCTCATTCTGTGCGGCCCTCTCCTCTATCGTGTCCACCGCTTCGTCGATCAACGTCGGCTCAACCTTTCACAGCGCTTCCTTCACCATGCGGCTCCAATTCGCATACCGGTCGGAGAGCCCAACTTCGAAGTAATAGACGAGGAAGAACGCGAGGACGACTGGTCCGAGAGAAGGAGCTGCGATGTGCCGTTGGCAAGACGAAAGTCCAGATCTCTACGACGTGGAGTTCGAGTTCGAACAAGCGCTCTTCGAAGATTCTCGACTGCAGAAGACATCCCCTTCTAACCAAGTCAGTCACTACTCGTGGCTGGCGCCACTCTGCGCCCATCAGCCTCAGTGTGTCCTCAAGAGTACGGAGGGCGGGTGGAGCGTCTTCGCGGGGGCGGGTCCGGACTGCATCAGCAGCATGAACCGCTTTGATCTCCTGCTCAATCTCTCCGGCGACTCCCTCTTCAGGCGGCACATCATCCCTGTGCCGGCGCTCGCACAATGGGAGGGTGATGGCCCAATGTCACGCGAGATTGTGCTCGATTGGCCCGACATGGGGATCGTGGAGCTGCCTCGTGCCTTCTGGGTGAAGCTCGTCGAACAGCTCACCGTCACGAATGCGAGCATGCTCGTCTTCTGTGTTGGTGGTCACGGACGGACCGGCACTGCGATCGCTTCGTTGATGGTGGCGTGTGGCTGGACCAGCTCCGATGCGATCGGATGGGTTCGCGCCCACTACTGCGGCCGCGCCATCGAGACCGATGAACAGGAGCAGTACATCCGTTGGATCGCCGGCGAGGTGACTGAAGCTTCTCCCAAGAAGACCAGGAAAGAGCGTCGTCTGAAGCGGCTTCCTTTCTGAGCTTAGGTTCGCATCGCCACATCGCAACGAACGTAGAGCGCTCCACATGAACCTGAAATTCCTATCCAGGCCCGTATCGCGCGGGCCTTTCTCTTTCCGGAAGGGTGACCTATGTCCTACCCACCTTCAGAGCACCACAACAGTTGCCCCAGATGCCCGATCGTCGGAGAGAATCCGCAGGACAAACCCGAGTGGTATCAATTCCTCGCACTCCGATTCAACATCCGCATCGCCCAAGGGCTCACTCGTATCGAGATGCTGCACCGGGTTGACCCCCCGGCGCTGGCCACCTGGCTTGAGTCCACTCAAATTTGGGAAGCTCATCTCGATCATCTACCGCCCGATCTCGGGCCGGGCATCATGGTGACCCTGCCAAACAACTGTGGAAGGCTCTTGATCGACGGCAACCATCGCGCAGCCCAGTCGCTTCGGGAAGGGAGGGAATTCCTGGTTTATCTGTTACCAGAGAGGGCCACCTATAAGCTCCTGTGTAAGAGCATGTCCAAGCGCGAAGCGGAGTTCTACTGGAAACGACTGAAGGCGTCGTGACCAAAGTTGGTTAGTTTGGTTAGAAGTCAGGTAGGCATCACCATACTTACCCAAACCGTGATATCCTCAGAATGCGAATGAGAGGCGAAGACGATGGCGGTAAAGACCCAACGCACTTCGATGAAACGGGATGTGAGGATTGCGAGCTACGACGCCGTCCTCCCCAGAGTGATGGTAGGAACCGGCCGCGAGGTCAGCGCTGCTCTCAGCCAAAGTCCGGCGCGCCGCACCCTGGCCGTAACCTTTGACAGTGAGCAAGAACAAGAGGCAGCGGAAGAGGTTTATCGCCGTATCGGCGAATTTCTGCCCCAACTTATCCGGTCACGCCGGCAGGACAAACTCTCGAAGGTCGTCGAAGGCTTGCTTCCCGAGATGGCACCCTCCCGATCCGCCCTTGTGCAGGTCCGGATGCAGGCGGAGGCACGCTCGCAGATCCTCACTAGCGGAGACTACGTTCGTGCGGCCGATGTCGCGAAGCTCGCCGGTTACAGCGACAACAATCCGAGTGCCCAGCCGAGCAAGTGGAAGCGAGATGGGGCGATTTTCGTGGTCGAGCACAACGGTGCCGACTACTTTCCACTTTTCGGCCTGAACCCGGAGAAGAGCTACAAGCCGTATGCAGCGGTAGCCGAAGTGCTCAAGGTGTTCGGCGCGAAGCGGAGCGGATGGAGCATCGCGTTCTGGTTCGCTGCACTCAATAGCTTCCTCGACGATCGGCGTCCCCAGGACCTGTTGGCGGCCGAGCCTGATCTCATCGTTGCCGCGGCGAAGGATGAGGTGGAGGGGCAACAACATGGCTAAGCCCGCGGCTTCTTTGGAGCCGGGCCGGGCCCTGGACGCGACTCTGATTGAGTGGGGAAAAGACAAGACCTTCTACCGCGTGCATCACGAGCGCTTTCGCGGAGATGCTTTCAACCCAACTCGCCGCGGCAACGCAAGGTTCAGCCCGATCTACGACCCATCCGGAGCGGTCATCCCGACCCTCTACGCGGGGAGCACTCTCGACTGCGCTCTGATGGAGACCGTCTTTCATGATGTTCCCTATAAACCCGGATTCAAGCGCATCTCCCTCAGTGTTCTCGACGGACAGGTGCGCTCGGTCATCACATTCAAGCGCAACCTGCAGCTCATCGATCTGGGCACAATTGCGCTTCACAAGCTGGCGATCAAGCGCAACCAGTTGATCGATACGACGAAGGCCCATTATCCCCGCACCAGGAGGTGGGCTGAGGCGCTTTACAAGCAGGTCCCAAAGGCGCAAGGACTTCGATGGACGTCACGACAGGATGACCGTGGTCACGCCGTCCTGCTTTTCGGATCACGGATCAAGCCTACGGACCTCGATGCAGAGCCTGAAGCAGCATCCCTGATCGAAGAAGGTGAAGTCATACTGCCTGTGCTCGATCTCGCCCTCAGACTCGGTGTCGTTCTCGTCGATTGAGCGATACCCTCCGGCGTAAAAACTGTTACCCACCTAAAGTCTCCTCGGGCGCCTCGACGCCGCGACTCCCCTTGTCCGTAGAGTTACGGAACCTCTCATCCATCCATTCATCACCTGAGAGAGTGGGGAATTTTTGAATCGCAAACATTCCAACCGTTGTAAAGGAGAAGACCAGCGATGGCCACCACGACCACCACCAAACTCAAGACAACTGTGCTTTTACGCGAGTTTTACTACAACGGCGTTCGTATCCCCGATCCTGGGCCAGAGATGACGGTCGATCAGGTCCGCGACCTGCTCACCCCACGCTTTCCCGAGATCGCCACGGCCTCAGTAGAAGGTCCGGAGGATACAGGCAATGTGCTGCGCTACAAGTTCAGCCGCGCGATCGGGGAAAAGGGCTGACTTATGTCCTCGTCAGGGATGACAAACGATGAACTGCTCGCGCTGTTCGCCGCCAAAGCATCAGCGCCTCCGCCGGAGGCGACCCAGCTTCTCGTGAGGCACCTGAAATGCAAAGAATCGATCGCAGTCGCACGGATCGTATCCGACGCCATCCACCAGCACACCATGCACGGGAGCCAGAGGCTTGCACCGCCGTCAGAACTATTGCCACCTCTGGCGTAGCCACGCTGGCTCCATCCTTCGCGCAGGCATTGCCATCCCTGGCCGATGTGTCCACCGCCTATACCCATGAAGCACGCGCCGAGCTACTCTACGACCTGTGCGCGGCTCTCTCAAAGCAGGGTCTGGGAACGCCGGAGACGTGGGAGACCTGCAAAGAAAACTGTCTGGTCTTCGCCGAACATGCGATCATGCGTGGGATCGGAGAAGACCGCTGGAACGTTCTGAAGCGCAATGCTGAGTACCATCTTTCGGTCAGCGACGTTGCCGATCAAGACGGCTATGATGTCCCTCTCGGCAACGGCAAACTTGCCGTTACGATCGAGTGCAGCGGGTGCGGGTATCTCAAGATCGGACCTGCCATCGACGCGCTTGAAGAAGAAGCAGACGGTTTGGGAGCGGCCTTCTACTGGATCCTGACGTATGCGCTTTACCGCGTCATGCGGGTCTACAACCACTCCGACGCACTGGAGTATGAAGAGCGGCTAAGGGAATCGGCGGAGCATGAGGAAGACCGCGGAGATCAGTATGAGTTTCCCGAAGTCGAGAAGGCCATTCCCGAGTGCATCCGCAAGACGCTCGAGAGCGGCTATCGCGAAGCATACCGGAGCGCCAGGGGTATATTGCGGCATCACCGCAGCGAACGTTACAAGACATGGCTCGAAAGGCTCTATCGCATAGAACGATTGTCGAGACTCCGCTCCAAGCGGGAGTACCTCGATGGCGATTATTACGATGGTCCACCTCTGCCATCCCTCCTCATTGCCTTCAAAGAGCACGATGCTGTTACCGCGTGCTTCGATGAGGAAGGCCAATACATGCTCGAAGGCAGCGCCGAGCCCGCACTCATGGTGCACTTCACTCCGAGCAAGCCGGAAGAGGTCCTCGTCGCGATCCAACGGGTCGAGCGCTTTCTTGCTTTCAACTATGAGCTCTTTCAACTTGTGGAAGAGCTGCAAGAGTGGGAGAAACGTCATGCAGGTACATCTGTCGATCGGGGAGAACCATCGCTTCGAGCTGCGTGAAGCGCTACTTGTCTACAAGGGCAACCAGAGCAGCTTCATCACACACCACGAGATAAACCTTCATGAACAAGCACCTCCCACGCTCGGGCCTGCCCAACCCCTGACGCTGTCGTTCGTTGAATCTCTTGTACGCTCCCTCGGAGGAAATTCCGATGCAGAGGTGCTTCCGGAGAATGTCCTGGCCAAAGGAGAACGGACGCTTGTCTGGTGGAGTCCGGCGAGATACGAACAGATGTTTTACACGAATGCGGAAGGCAAGGCATCGGACCTCAATGGGAAGACCTTTGCGCAGCCGCCATTGGTCTGGAGAGTTTCGCACGGCCGCCTTAAGATTCGTGCGTTGACGGAAAACAAACGCCCCCACGCAAAGACCAAGCTGGCATTCGCGCCATTCTGGAATATCTCCAATAGCGGAGAGGTCTGCCTGGGATCGATGCGTTGTCCTGATTCGGCCGCAGCATCCGCAATTTCTGCTTGGGAGCGGGGCTTCTACGAGAGCGCATTCACGCATGGAAATGTAACCCGATTGACCCGGCACAAAGGCGGCTTCGAAGCGATGTGGGGCGAACTGGCAGGCAAGCGTAAACCTTTCCCATGCAGCCAACTGATCTCCATGCCGGAGACATTGGCTCAGTTTGTGCGTGGCAGCGGTCGGTAGTCCGGCAAGGCTATAGAGAGGAGAGGCGCTATGCGCATAGAACACTTGATTCCTTCCGATCTTCTTGGCCGGCGACCGGTTCGCGTTCTGGTTGTCGGTGCGGGAGGAAGCGGCAGTGCCGTCGTGATGGGACTGCCGTACCTCGATCAGGCGATGCGAGCGTGGGGCCATGCCTATGGATTGGACGTCACGCTGATGGACGCCGACGTCGTATCGGAGACCAACTGCGTTCGTCAGCCGTTCTCGCTCTCGGACGTTGGGCTAAATAAGGCCACGGTCCTCATCAATCGCATCAACCTGTTCTGGGGCACGAGTTGGTCCGCTCTTCCTCATTTCTTCCACGAGCGCTCGCTCGATCGAAGCTATGATCGGGTACCCGATCTGGTCATTGGGTGTGTCGATACACGGGCAGGCCGGAGGGCTATCGATAGCGCCTTCCAGCGAGCTTTGGGCCTATGTTGCTACTGGTTGGATCTTGGCAACAACTCTGCCAGCGGACAGTATGTTCTTGGCCAGCCACAGAACCAGCGCAATCGAAGAAAGGCAGAGCGCCTGCGTACGGTGAGCGAACTCTTTCCCGAGATCATCGATACGGACGCCGGCGAGAGTCCGCTGCCAAGTTGCTCCGCGATCGAGGCCCTCGATCGGCAGGAACCATTCATTAATCAGACCCTTGCCTCGAGCGCTCTGGCCATGCTCGCCCAACTCTTTCGTTATGGTTCTCTCACGTACCATGGCGGTTTCTTCAATGCCCGGACCGGACAAATGAGCGCACTTCCGATCGATCCCGCGCTCTGGAAAAGGGCAAGGCGTCGGGCCGGTGCAGCGGCTCGCCAATTGACCGCAACTTAGTCTCGATTGCGATCGAGAAGGCTATCGTGGAGAAGATAGGAGCTCTCCTCCATGGCACCCCTTGATCCCGTTCTAGCCCTTGAAGCAAAAGTCCTTACCGTACTCGCCTTCCGCAACGGACCTATCGAAGACCTGCATGCTGGGAAAACCTGCCCCTTATGCTCTGGCGAACCCGAGTATTCCCACATCACGGATGCGGAGATGAAGAAGTTGATGCAATCCGCTGTAACCCAGGTCTACCGTCTCCTCTGGCAAAGAGAGAATGACGCCGAAGGTTACGCCAAAGCGCTCGCGCTCGGAGAGCGTTACATCAAGAACTGGGACGACCCAGTACCCAAGACATGATCTTTCACCTGCGAGGAAATCCATGTTCAAAGAACTTGCCCCCTACCTGCGGCAGCGCGCCGTCCTGATGACCGTGACCCATCTGGAAGATGACCAGATCCGCGTAAACATCGTTCCCAAAAAGCTCAAAGACGGCGAAAACGAGGCTCTGACCACACCGCTTAGTGTCACCGGGACGGCCGAAGAGTTGGATCGGGAGTTGCCCGATACCTTGACTAGCTATGTCGCCTCTCACCTCCAGCTGAAGAACACCCTCGAAAAGGCGAAAGAGGAGATGGAAGCCGCAGCCAAAGCAGCTCAAGCTGAGGCGCGCGCGAAATCGAAGACTTCGGGAAAGAAAGAGCCTTCAGGCCAAGCGGTCACAAAGGCGGCTGAAACTGCGAAGTCGGTAGAGCTTCCGAAGCCTGCTGCGCCGAAGAGCCCCAGCCTCTTCGACATGGGACCAGCGCCATCTCCCGAGCCTGCTTCTCCCACCCCGGCTCTTAGCGTCCAGAGTGAATCCTCGGAAGAGGACGAGATCCTTTCCGAGATCAATGAGGACGAAGACAGCGAAGAGCTTCCGGACGCGGCATAGGAGTACACGGAGCATGGGACGCCAGAAAGCCATCGGGCTTTTGGCGTCCCTTTACTCCGTTAGCCCGTCCTGGCCTCCCAGCGAGAGCTGTCTAAATTTAGAATCGAGTCCCTTGGAACCAGGTCGAGAGTATCCCCTTCTTATGCCTGATCCAATGCGATGCCAATATTGCCGCAGTAAGAACGAGGATCGAAGAACGAACAATCTTCGAAACTCGAATAAATCGTACACCCGATCCAAATCGTCAGCACCTAGAGATCTTGCCAGCATCTACGCGAATCAGGCCATCAGAGCGTGAAGCTCACAAGCCTTCGCAGGAGATCACTACGTTTCAAGACGCCTCCAGCAGATCCGGAGCCTAGCTCTGGTTTTTTCTATTGCGACGGAAGCCATAGGCCTTCTGCAGAAAATCTATCCCCTCTTCAGTTTCTCCTGTCATTCCATCTCACACTCGAAAGGCTGCATTCCATGGCTGCTGCAACGATTCCTGTTCCCACCGAAACCAAATCGCCGGCTCCCGTGCTGATGGAGCTGGCCGTCGACCGGGGTCAATTCCTGGCCGAAGTGCAGGCCGCAACCCGCGTCACGGAGGGCAAGAGTACCATCCCAATCCTCACCCATCTCCTGCTAAGGACGACTAACAATGGTGCACTCTCCGTCACCGGAAGCGATCTCCAACGTACGATCACGACCGAGTGTCCGGCAGCCGTAAAGTCCCAGGGAGCAGCCGCAGTTCCTGCGCAAAAACTGCTTACGTACCTCAAGCTGCTTCCGAACGGTCAAGTCAATCTCAAGCTCTTAGGAAACGATCGACTTCAGATCACGGCTGCAAATTCGCGGACGAAGATTCCGGGGATGAAACCCGAATCCTATCCGGCGATTCCGGTTGCATCCGGGGTGCTAATCCGCCTCAGTGCACGCGCCTTGCGCACAGTGATCCGTCAAAGTCTCTTCGCTGTAGCCACGTCACAGGACAAGTATCTTCTAAACGCCGGATTGCTCTTGCTCCGTTCCGACCGTATGGGTATGGTTGCCACCGATGGCCGACGCTTGTCGATGGTTGAAGTGCATGACGAAGCCCTCGCAGGGGAAGAATTGAGGAAGGTGCTGCTTCCCAGGGAATGCATGAGCGACCTGCTCGCTTTGTTCTCCTGGTCCAAGGAAGAGACGATCGAGTTCCGCGAAGACGAGACCTGTCTTTACTTTCAGCTCGGCCCTCGCAAACTAAGCGTACGCAAGCTCACGGACCAGTTTCCGAACTATGAGGCGATTCTGCCGCGTGACAATACCAATTCTGTCGTCCTCGCATCGTCCGATCTGCTCGCTTCGGTGCAACGCGTCCTCCAGTTCGCCGATGAGCGTTCGAATGCTGTCAAGCTTCACCTTGCCGACAACTTGCTGACGCTCAGCGCGTCGATGGCGAACCACGGAGAATCTCAAGATTCACTGCCTTTGAGCTATAACTCCACTCCGGTGACGATCGGATTCAATGGAGCCTTTCTGATCGAGTTCATTAAAACCATCGGAGCGGAAGGAGAACTGCGCCTATCTCTCAAGGATTCCGCTTCTGCGGCCGTCATCACTCCAGAGGCATTCAATCCCGAATATCAGCAGCGCTACGTTGTGATGCCGATGCGCGTATGAAGACCGCTGTTTCTCTCCTGCAACGCGGGACGCCGATACCGATACTCACACTACCTTCCTATAATGAGGTAGATGCAACGTGTTCGCCCTTTGGCGTACGTGCTTGCGACTGGAGGCCAGCCATCGCGAAGGCGTATCCCTTGAACTGGCCCGCCGGGTGGCAGCGAAGTTCCACCCGGCGGCGCTCTCAATTCAGAAAATCGTACGATTCTGCTCACCGTTCTCTCCTTTACGAGATCGGTAAGATGGGCGGGACAAAGATCATTGTCTCCACGAACCTCCCACTGTATCGGGATGGCTACCCGATGACCAGCGCCATGGAACCTAACGACCCCGGGGTAGCTGTTTATTTTGTGCTCGAAGGCAAGCCCATGGCGTTTGCCTGTGACCGGTTCCAGTATGTGTACGAGAACATCGAAGCAATCGCTAAGACCATCCATGCCTTGCGTGGTATCCAGCGCTGGGGCGCTTCCGACATGATGGAACGCGCCTTCACAGGGTTCAAGGCTTTGACGGACGGCCCATCGGAGGACTGGAGACAGGTCCTCGGGTTCGATATGTTCGAAACGGTGACACGAAAGATGATCGAGTCGCATTATCGCGAATTGGTCAAACAGCATCACCCGGACATGGGCGGCGATCGTGAAGACTTCGAGCGGGTGATGCGAGCTCGCGAAGCAGCAATTGACGAATTGACCTATACCAGCGAAAACTGAGTCTTTTCGTTTCGGGTGCTACGCCTGTGTCGGGACATGCGCCACGATGCGATGTGGTTCGATCCCTCCCTGTGTTCAAACCAGTACCGATGAAAAGCCATCCCCGGATGGCCGTTTCCATTTCCGCGCCTCTCGACGCCGGAGGACACATGCTCTTTGATATATCGGAGTTCCGCGCACCGCTACCGAACGATGTTCAGGTCTTTGCGTCCGGCGCGAACCGCCTTTCGGAAATTCGAGGATTCGCAAAGCTGGGAATCGCCATCGGTGTGGCCGTGAACCATCTGAATGAATCTGCCATCGCCGAACTCATTACCATCCAGCAGCCTGTGATGATCGACAGCGGCGCATTCAGCGAAGTCGTCGCCGGCACTAGTGGCATCCGTGTGACTTCACCTATCACCGACCAGGAGTGGCGACGCAGGCTCGCCATCTATCTTCGGCTCGCCTCTTCGCTCCGCCAGAAAGCGATATTGGTGGCACCCGACCAGGTCGGTAACCAGCAGGAAACATTGCTGAGGCTCGAGCGATATCGCACTGAGCTTACTTTGATCGCTGCTACGTCAGCGACGCTCCTTTTGCCGTTACAAATCGGAAGTATGTCTCATATTGAGTTTCTGACGGCAGCCGAACGCGCAGCAGGTATCCCTCTGGTGCCCGCAATGCCAATGCGCAAAGCTGCAACTTCGATCTTCGCCCTGACGGAGTTTGTTCGGGAAGTAAAACCCCGCCACGTTCACCTTCTCGGCATGGGAATCGAAAACCATCGCGCTAACAAGATCCTTCGACTCATCCGACATTTCAGTCCGCGGACGAGCATCAGTCTCGATTCGAACCGGATGCGTGCCGTGACGGGCATTGGGCGGCCGATGACGATGACCGGGACAGCGTTACGGTCGACCGACGCGGAAGGCATCTACGCTGAGGTCGACTCGCCGGTCCTTGCCCTGACGGGAGACCGTTTCGATTACACCGATTCGATCGCTTTCCCATCAGGGTGGTGCACCGCTGAACAGCTTTACTCGATCGCAGTATCCGTAGGTATGCTGGCCGGTGAGTCCGCGAAGTTTCGTCGCGATCCCGACAGCTTTCTTCAGGGACCGTTCCGCGACAACGCTGAGATCTCCTGGATGGAATACCCACTGATGGAACTGGGGCTCAATCGAGCCTGGGAAGCCTACCTCGACCAGACAATCCGATCGGCGGTTCGCACAGCCGCAATCGTGAGCGTCTTTCAGGACTCCTCCATTCGAAGGCGATGTGCCTAATGACGCTTTCTCGGAGTGGCGAAGATTTCCGCGCCGACATCCGGTGCTGGCATGACACTTTTCGCTTCCAGTCGAATGAAACGCCTTACCCATTCCACCCACCCACACCGCGAGGTACTTCCATGGCCCACCTTCCCGTACTTACGAGGGACCAACTCATCGAGATGGCTATCGAGATTCTCCGTGTAACGAATGACGGTGACGAACTTTCACCACAGGACCTGAAGCTCGTTGAACTTGCGGTCAACAACAGGCTCGACTCCGAAGGTATCGCTTTGTTCCAGGAGCTGTACGGCAACGCCGCCAAAGCTGAAGGCTACACGAAATCCTATCTATTCCAGATCGAGCACCTGACGATCGACCAGCAAGGCTTCGTGTATTGGAGGGGCTCCATCGTCGAGCATTTTGATCATGCCCTCTGGAAGCAGGCCGGCTGGAAAGAGCGCATGCTGTCCGATGCGCAAAGCGTGGCCGCACGCTGCCGGGATCTCGAGCTCCGAGGAATACGGCCGAACGTATCGAATGTTCTCAACGGCCACTAAGAGTTGTACGGTGTGTTTTGCGGAGACTTCGCATCAGACCTTCTCCACCCGTCACATCTCCTCTATCCATCGTAGGCCCGGACTACGGGCGAAGGACGCGTCATGAAACCCGCCCTACATACGTTTGCCTATAGCGACCCAGTTCGTCGCATGATTGATCCCTATGAATGCGGATGGCAGGATGGCGGATGTTTTATCTTCGCCGTCGCCCTCTGTCTCTGGCTCGCTCCTGATGCTGAGCCCGCCTGCCTTTATCGAGCATCGCTCAAAGACGAACAGACTGCCGACCACTGGGTCTGCCATATCGATGGATTCTTCCTCGACAGCGACGGAGTGTACACCGAGGCCGGTTTGCTCAATCAATGGAACCATCATCCCTGCATGAAGGAAGCGATGATGCTGGAGGCTCCGGCGTATCCGCCTCGCGTCGTCTCCGTACTCACAGACGATCGTGTCTCGCGAGAGATCAAAGCGTTACTGGAGGCCAGAATTCGGTCACCCGAAGAAAGACGAACTTCTTTCCGTGCTTGGCCGCGGACTCGAGGACTTCGTGCCGACCCAGAACCGAATAGCTTAGTTCGGGAAAAGACGTTCCCCCCCCAAAAATCCTTAGAGGAGTCGCGAATGGCAAATGCAACGAATCTCTCTGTCCTTGAACTCTTGGGGATGGCCAACGAAGCTTATCCGGACGGATTTCTCGCCTGCTACTTCGACAAATCTACAGGCCAGCGTAAAGAAGGTTCGGGAGACAGCCTTGCGCAGTTCATCGTCTCGGAGCTAACGGAGACCTTCGATCCCCAGGCCTCTTCAGTCGAGCAGCGAGAAAAGGCCCAGCATGTCTTGGAGAACGCGATCGGCACTCTTCGCGGGGTGGTCGACCGACTCGAAATGTCAGCGGCAACTCCCATCCATCTCCGCCTGGAGAGATTGTGTGACGTGCAGAGGCTTATCAGCGAGTTCGGGGAATGGGGTGAACATCCCAAAGTCCCGCGCTCGGACTGGCAATACGAGGTCGCGAACGGCGACTCCCAGCGCGGCTATTGGGACTTCGTGGCGGCAAAGCTCGAATGAGTGCTTCTCGGCAATGCGGTAATGGCATAACGACTCTGGCTTCATCTAGTCGTGTTGTGGATGCTCATTCTGTTCTGCAGGAACACGACCGCCGGAAAGAAGTCGCACAAGGCGCGGAAAAATTAGCGCCACAATAAAATAGGCGACCGTGACGGCGAGCGCCAGCAGAGGAAGCCCCGCGCCGCAAGCCATTCCGATCCCGGTGACGAGCCAGACGGTGGCAGCGGTGGTGAGGCCTGAAACCCGGTCGCCTCGGACAAAGATCAGCCCTGCGCCGATGAAGCCAATGCCAGTCACGATCTGCGCCGCCACACGAGACGGATCCAGAACAACACGACCATCGATCAGGACGTCTGTGAATCCGTACTTTGAGACCAACAGGAAAAGGGCGGCTGTGGTACCGACGATCGTATAGGTGCGAAGCCCGGCGCTTTTGTGACGGAGCTCGCGTTCCAGTCCAACAAATGCTGAGAGCAGAAATGCAATGCCCAGCTCAATGATTTGATCAAGACTCTGTCCCGTTGGCTCGATGATCCGCATGCAACTATCTTATGGAACTCGGCCTTAGCTTGGCTAAACAGGGCGGCTCCTAGCATCCGACTTGCCTCATAGCGGATGGCCAAGTGCGTGGCCGGTGCTCGATAGACGACCCGATCACCCGAATCAGTTTTGTGAGGCGATGGAAGAAGCAGGCTACTAGCTTGCTCCCTCTTCGCATCGTGAAGGAGCACCTATGACAAAGGCGAACAGAATTTCCCCTGCCCTCAATCCGGATGCCAGAGTCCTACTGACAACGCAGAAGGATAACGGCACGAACTCCATCCATCTAACCCTGGCGCTCAAGATCGACCTGGCCCTGTTGCGCAGGCAGAAGCGAGCTCTTATCGGCCTCCACGAGGGTTCCCCAGTGTCGTCCGAACAAGAAGAGGCCGCCGAAGGCATGCTTAACATGATCGACTTCATTCAGGATTCGATCCTCGATCAGCAACTAGCGACTGAACAGGACATCTTCCCTTCTTTGCCGAGCCTGTTCGACGTCGTGTAGATGCTGATTCCTAACCGCTAGTGCGGCATTCACAGAGGGTTCGAAATCGCAATGTGGCCGCCCGGCCCGGAAGGACACGCGGCACATCATCGCGGTGCCGCGTTGGCATTAGGACGCGCTTCATCCGTCTAGCCGACCGAAGAACCTGAAAGCCGGTCACCGAGGAGATAGACATGAGACGAAGTCGAATCCGGATCGCCATGGATGCTGGAAAGCTCTGGGCCGAACAACAGCTGAAGAAAGGCATCCAAATTACTCCTTCCTCCGCCGAAGAGGCGGCCAGCGAGAAATTTGCTCATATGGGATCGCGGCACCTGTTCTGGTGTTCTGCACTCGATATAGCACCGCAGAACGCCGCGGTAGAAGACGATGCAGGAGATAAGACTGCCAGCGCTCCCAACTCTCGATAGCCTGAGCCTTGCAGCCGGATCGTGATGGAGGTCCTGATCATCGGTCTTGATCGGGACGAAGCGCATGTTCTTGCACTCGACGGCCTCGGCAATGGCTTCCGCATCAACGAAGTCGTTCTTGTTGGACGTCACAAGCGGCTTCACGAACTGCGCTGCGATCAGCCTCACATCATGGCCTTGCTGCCGTAACGCTCTACCGAGAAAATGCGCTCCTGAGCAGGCCTCCAGACCGATCAGCGAAGTCTGCATGTTCGCCGTGAATATCAGTAGTTGCTTCTGCGTGAACTTCTTCTTCACCAGCACCTTGCCGGCGGCACCGAGCGCCACGAGGTGAAACGTCGTCTTGCCCAGGTCAATGCCTACCGAACGAATCTGCATGTCGATGATCCTCCTCTGAAACCGCTGCTTACATCCTCCGCCCAAGCGGAAGGGGGTTACAGCGGCGAACCATCTCATTAGCCGACTAAGGGAATGTTTGCAAAGGAACGGCATTCTCCGAGCCCGGTTGGTGCAGATTATTCTTCTATTCTCCTCCGTGATACGCTTCTGCTGGTAAGCAGCCCCTGGTCCTCGGTCGGATACAAAAGGAGCAGCCCGAAAGCAGATTTATCCTTGAGAAAAGCGAGGTCTTTATGCCCACAGACGGATTGAGAGACCCCTGCTATGCTCGATTGACCGAGCAGCAGGAAATTGATGCAAAAGCTGCTGACGACATAGGTAACCTAGATCTGCTGAAGCTGGTCTGCCATAAGTGTGGCCAGACGATAGGGGCAAAGGTAATGCCTGCATACAAACTGGCAACCAACGCCGGGAAGCATTTTGAGGCTGATCCTTATCCGCATGAACGGCCCAAAGCACAACGGCCCCGTGCGCTCAAGCGCGGCCCCCGCAAGTAAGGTCAATCTGGCCGGTGGCCCGCTCGAGTGGTGAGGTCAGGTGGCCCGGTCATAAAATAGTCCGGAAATCGTCGTGCCCCATCCATCCACGGTTTTATCGTGGATGGATGGGGCACGAAGCACAATCAACGCGCAGCCAACTAACGCCAGCCTCGATTACTCCGCATAAACGCCCATTGCGGAAGCCATCGGTCTATCTTCTAGGCTCAACGAGTGCATTGGCCTGAAGACGCCAGTTGAGATCCGTAACATAGACGGTGAGTATCGACTGGCACGTCGTGTTCAAGCAAGATAGTTCTCGATCATTAGTGCTAGCTCTTTTGATCAGGTTTGGGCTCATTGTCTCAAGCCAAACAAGCCCGTGCGTCTTCATTAGGGATATCAAAACGCTATATCACGCGCAGATTCAAACAATCGCGTCCGCATATCGTGATGCTACACGGTTCAGGAGAGCGCGGGATAGCTCGTGTAGCCGGCAGCGTCTCCTCCGTAGAAAGTCGTTGGGTCCGGTTCATTCAGAGCGGCGCTGAGTTGCAGCCGCCTTGGCAGATCCGGATTGGCTAGAAACGCACGGCCGTATGCGACTGCGTCCGCATGCCCACTCCGTATCGCTTTCTCGCCCTTGGGCCCGTCATATCCACCATTCACAACGTAGAGACCTTTCCAAAGCGTTCTCAGGTAAGCAGACAACGCGAGATCCTCCTCGCTGCTTCCCTTGCTGTCCTGCGCCTGTTCAACGACATGAAGATACCCGAGCCCATAGCCGTTGAGTCTTGCAACTGCGACGGAGAAGGTATCGCGTGGGTTGTCATCCGACATATCGTTAAAATCAACCGTCGGAGAGATGCGCACGCCGATCTGCTTGCTGTCCCAGGCTTCCAGAACCTGTTCAACTGCTTCCGTGAGAAAGCGGACTCTATTCGCGGCAACACCTCCGTATTTATCGGTTCGCTGATTCGTTCCTGTTCGGAGAAATTGATCGATCAAGTATCCATTCGCCGCGTGAATCTCGACCCCGTCGAATCCGGCTTCCTTTGCGTTGGCCGCTGCCCGTTGATAATCGGCGAGGGTTTCTTTGATCCCGCTAGCCGTCAATGCAACCGGCTCTGAAACCTGTGCTGCACCCGTGGCGATATGCGTGTGGGCATTGGCGCGGATTGCCGACGGAGCAACGGGTTGCACGTTGTTTGGCAGCAAGGACGAATGAGAGATTCGGCCGACATGCCACAACTGCAGAAAGATTCGGCCTCCACTCTTATGAACGGATTCCACTATTTGCTTCCACGCTCGCACCTGCTCATGGGAATGAATCCCTGGAGTATTGAGGTACCCCTTGCCCATGGGCGAGATCTGCGTCGCCTCGGTCACGATGAGGCCAGCCGAAGCGCGTTGGGAGTAGTAGGTAGCCGCGAATTCGCTCGGCACGCCATCTGCGTCGGCGCGTGTGCGCGTAAGGGGCGCCATGAAGACGCGATTTGCCAGGACCAAAGATCCAAGCTGAACAGATTCGAACAGATTCGGCATTACTGTACTCCTGTTGGTCTAGCGACGCAGTGGGTTGTTTGTGATGAGCCGGTGCTGGAGAATCTCTGTTAGGTTTCGACACGCCCGCTCGGTTCCTACGCTGCAGCCAAGGCGGCGTAGGAACCTCTACTCAACAGACCGTCGTTACTTCGCAACTGCGCGGGCAGCCTCTTCGATCACATCGACTACCACGTCCGGGAAAGTGACGGGGATGGCGTGCGAAGACTTCAGCTCAATGACGGTAGAGTGGGCACGATCGGCTTCGAACTCGAATTCTGCCTGGGGAATGACGGGATCGAGCAGGGGCCTGATTTGCCAGCTCGGCTTGCTCGCCCATGCAGCCGATGTCAGTTTATCGTTGAGGGCTTGCAAGGCGATGGGGCGCTGGGTGGCGATCATCAGCGCGAGCACGCTCTCGGGCACGTCGGCGGCGAGGAGGTAGCTGTACTTCTCGGCTTTGACGAGGAGATTCGTGCCGGTGGTACCGTCGGGCAAGGTGTATGGGATCAGATCGACGGACGAGGCGAAGTCGCCGCCGGGAAACCGTTCGAGGCAATCGTTTGTAGATTCCCCGACCCCGGGCATAGGGGAGCCCGCGTAGACCAGGCCCTTGACCTTGGGGTCATCCCCGGCCTGGGTGATGACGGCCCCGCCGTAGGCATGAGAGACGAGGATTACGGGCCCCTCGATCGTGTCCAGCAAGCTACGCAGGTAGGCAGCGTCGACGAACAAGCCCCGCAAGGGATTGGAGAAGACCTTGAACGGGTAGCCTTCCCGCTGGAGCCGCTGGATCACTCCATGAGTCCAGAGCGACGAGTCTTCGACGGCCCCGTGTACGAGCACGATAGTAGGCTTTAGTGATTTGATATCCATTGTGATTCCTCGCCATGAGTGTTGCGTTAGGGATGGGCGGCTGGCTTGCGCATTGAGCCAAGCCGCCCAAGATCATCATCTGTTTCGTAATGAAGAGCCCGCCGAAGGCCCTATTTCTGGGCGACCACCTGCAGCCGATGAACCTTAGGAGCCACCGAAAATAGCTCCTCCGCCTTCTCCACAAGCTCCTGCCCAGCCTCGCCGTTTACATGGGCTTCGCGTGCAGCTTCATCATTGAAGGTGTCGAAGACTCTATAGACTCCAGTCTCCCCCTCGACTTTCGCCGCGTGCCACGACAGCGTTCCAGGCTCTTTTCTTACCAGCGTGGCCTCCTTCTCCAGAAACGCCTCGACTTCCGCTTCCTTCCCCGGTTTAGCCTTCAACTCAACAAGCAACGCGAACTTAGCCATTTCGACACATCCTTTCTTGAACAGTGGTTTGGTTGATAGTTCCTTCTGTGCGAGGTTCTAGGCCTCAGACTGAAATGCCGGATCGAGTTCCGTAGGGGAAATGTGATCCAGGTAATTGCTCATCGTCTTGAGAGCGACTCCGATCAGAACCTCAAGTACCTGGTCCTTTCTGTACCCGGCGGCGAGAAAGTTATCCATGACCTCCGCGCGCACATGTCCGCGTTCACGGACGATCACCTTAGTGAGGGCGACAAGCGCCTCTAACTTCAGATCGGACACAGGTTGGTTGGCCCTTACTGCCGAAACAACCTCGGCCGGTACATGCATGAAAGCCTTCAGCAGCGTGCTGTGAGCTGCCATGCAGTAGCCGCAACTGTTCTCAACGCTGGCGGAGAGCAGGATGATCTGGCGCTCCACGGCACTCAGGCTGCCCTTATCAAAGGTTTTTTCCAGCCCTACATAGCCCTCGAGCAAAACAGGAGAGTTTGCGAACACTCCAAAGAGGTTTGGAATGAACTTGAACGACTTTTGGATATTTTCCAGGATTGGACGAGACTTCTCAGGTGCGGTTTCCACGCCGAGCGGAGTGAAGAGGGTGATTTGCTGATTCATTTGGTGTATTCCCTTCGTAAACCTCATTCAAGACAGACAGGTCTGTCTTGAAGCATAGAAAGAGTAGAGACAGACTGGTCTGTCTTCTGTCAAGATAAATCCGATGAAAGCACAAAAACAATCCGATCCGCGGGAGAGAATCCTGGAGGCTGCCGACCGCCTCTTCTACACAGAGGGTGTACGTGCAACCGGTACCGAGAAGATCATGTCCGTCTCCGAGGTCGCAAAGGCGACCTTCTATCGGCATTTCCCGAGTAAAGATGACCTCGTGATCGCCTACCTTGAATATCGCGACCGATCCTTCTTTGAATATCTCGATACCCCTGCGCCCCCGGAAGATATCCATGAAGCCTTAGCCAGAATCGAACGGGTCGTAAATCGAGCCGACATCATCGGATGCCCGTTCCTTCGGATCGCATCTGAGTACCCGGATTTTGACCACCCCTTCCATCGCGTGGCGGTCGAACACGAAAACAAGTTTCTTGCCTATTTAATCAATCTGCTAGAGCCCTTCGCAATCGACACAAGGGCGGCGGCCGCGGCGTTACTTAGCGTCGTCGATGGAGGCCTCACCACGAGAATGCTCTATGGGACATCGAAAGAGGTTCCGATTCTCGCGCCCGCCGAGGCAGTACTCAAAAGCTTTCAGAGCGCGCGCACTCAACGCCGCAAATGATGGCTGTCATGATGAAGCCTCATCCCGGCAAGTCCCCCCGGGTTCAGCTTGCGGAGCGCGGTCTGCCCTCTCTCGATTGATGACCCAAAACATCAAGTGAAGTGTGCGCACTTTTACACCCCCCCCCTTCCACTCTTCCTGGCCTTTCTTTGCGCCTTCATCGGGGCCGCTTGGCGTCGCCTGGTGCAACATCGTCGATGCGCTCATCAAGGCCGGGTAAAAAGGCGGCTTCACGCGAATTGGGGAATGGGACGACCGGAAGACGGTCTCTTCTGATTGCGCAAACGAAAGGCCGCTATGCCCCTTAGGCACGTAGAAGCTGCACTTCGCGCATGCCATCCGATGCGGACATTGGACGAAATAAGCGTTCGTACAGAACCCATGTCCAAGGTCATAGTAACGCCAGGGCTCATCGCGAGCGCTCACACCGTTACTCGGACAGCGCGCCGCCGCCGACACTCTGAATCAGTTCGCCCGGGTTTCGGATCAGCATGTCGAGGAGCATGGAATCGCCTACCTCTATCGGCTTCGTTGCGAGGCCACTTTTCCGACTCGCGAAGAGTTTCTGGTTGCCCTACCCGCTGTGGTGGACCCCAAAGCGCGCAACGGCCGGAGTGGTTCGAAGAAAAGTGGGACGCGCCCCAACGCATGCTCTTCGGATGAACGTGGGCCGAGTCTAACCGCGCCCTGAAAGGAAAACCTATGTTTGAGGCATATCGAATTCTCCCAGTGCTCGAATGGGAAGGCAATGATGAGAGTCGACAGCTCGAATCATTCACAACAATCGAACTGGCAACTGAAGCCCAGCGGCGGATGCTTGAGATCGACCCCGATGCCGATCTTGATATTCGTCTCTTCTGGACGATCTACGGCATCAACGCGGAGTCCAATGGAATGCGCTCCGAGGAAGCCATCTCCGATGTGGAAGATTAAGCCGCGGCACACGCCCTCCTGAGAAAGCTCATCGGTCCATTCGCCACGGACCCGAAGGCCCCCAGCGGGGGATATTACGTCCGCCTGTCGAATGAGATGAAGTCGACCGATCTCCCTTTCAAAGCATCAGACTGGACCACGGCCGATGCCGACAGGTTACTCGGCCTCGCGGATCAGCTACTCGATGACTGGGCAGAGGACGCGGTGCAGGGCGGCAAACCGGATGAGGATTATGAACGACGTTCGGCCGAGTGGACGGCAATTGGACCTCTGCTGGTCTCCGGGCCGACCATGCTCCGGGGGCTTAGGGAGATTCTTGACGTCTGCCAAGGCTCCCCCGACCCAATGGCTATGCACTGCGCTGCATTGGCTGGTTCCGCTATCGCGGCGTCGGATCATCGGGTCCCCTGCGGGTGAAGAGGATCCGATCCCGGAATCTCACTCGGGCAAAAACTCGCACAGCGCGTGCGAGTTTTGTAAGTGATTCATTCACAGGACCTTGTGAACTCCTACGCATCTTCGTCGAAGCCAGATAACAGTGACGCCACCTGGCCTGGGCTTGGGAGCTGTCCTTGAAGATCTCTAGGTACGTCCGGAGTGACGGAGTAAGCCGAAACGCCGATCGGAGCGGAGGACTGTTTCAAGGCGTACTCCACGACCAGTCGATTTTTGGATTTACAAAGGATGATGCCGATCGAGGGTTGCTCATCCGGCAGCCGGACGGTTTCGTCCAGCACAGAGAGATAGAACTGCATCTTCCCGATGAATTCAGGCTCGAACTCCCCAATCTTCAGTTCCAGGGCGACCAGAGCGCGCAGCCGGCGGTGATAAAGCAGCAGGTCGATAAAGAATTCACGCTCGCCGACCTGAACTCTATATTGGCTGCCGACGAAGGTGAACATGTCCCCCATCTCTCGCAGGAAGGACTCTACGCGGCCTGTGAGAGCACGCTCCAGTTCCTTCTCGCTGTGCTCATTCTCCAGATCAAGGAATGCAAAGGTGTACTCATCCTTGACGGCGAGTTTTGCCTGGATCTTGACGCTTTCGGGAAGCACAGACTCGAAGTTCGTCTGACTGTTCAGGGTCCGATGAAAGACATGGTTCTCAATCTGATGGACGAGTACGTCGCGAGTCCATCCGTATTTTCTGCAACTGCGAATGTAGAATTCCCGTTCCTCTTCGACCTTGCATTTCTCGAGGATTGTGATGTTGTGCGACCAGCCTATTTCTCGCACGAGCTGTGCGAGTTTTTCACTACCCTGATACGCCTCATAGAACGTTTTCATTCGCCAGAGGTTTGCGGCAGAGAATCCATTCGCTCCGGGAAACTCCTCGCGGAGATCCCGGGCAAGATTGCCCACAACCGATTTGCCCCAGGTGTCTCCCTGCTGCTTCTCCACGATCATGCGCCCGATGTCCATGTAGAGAGCGATCAGCCCCTGATTGACGACGCGCAACGCATCGAGCTGGGCCGAGCGGATTCGCTCTTTGAGAGCCTTCAGAAGCCTTTCGTATTCCTGCGGTGAAGCCGGGGTATTCGTCACAGCCGCTTGATCCATCCCAAACCAGTTTAGCCGGAAGCCCGAGCTAATCCACCCTCCTCGCGAGGACGGTGTTTCTTACCCTGCACCTACAAGGAAATTCCATGAAACCATCCAAGCTCTATGAGGCGCTTCATGCGCTCATTGGCGAGCGTGTGCCCCTGCATATATGGGGACCATGCGGCGTCGGCAAATCTCAGATCGTTGGGCAAGTGGCTGCCGACCTTAGCTACAGCTTCCTCGACGTACGGGCTGTGCAGCTTGACCCGGTCGATCTCCGAGGGTTACCTCGCATCGCGTCGGACCAGACCGAATGGGTGCCCCCGAAGTTTCTTCCGACTACTGGAAAGGGCATCCTGTTTCTCGATGAACTGACCTCCGCGCCGCAGATGACGCAGGCTGGCTGTTATCAACTTGTGCTCGATCGCAAGCTTGGGGAGTACGAACTGCCCGATGGATGGGTTGTGATTGCTGCCGGCAATCCCGCTTCCGAGCGCGGCGTCCACTTCGCGATGCCGCGGCCGCTGCGCAACCGGTTCGTGCATCTTGAACTCGAGGCAGACCTCGATGATTGGTGCCGATGGGCCGTCAAATCCGGGATCAGGCCGGAGATCATTGCCTTCCTGCGTTTCAAGTCAGAGCTGTTGCATGCGGCCGACATCACGGCAGATGCCAACGCATGGCCCACTCCGCGTTCCTGGGAGATGGCATCGAGCGTTCTGTCAGGCATAGCTCGCCGCAGGCAAAGCGCCTTGCTCTCCGGCACGAACGAATTCGAGACGCAGCTTCTGGACGGCACCGTAGGGACGGCGGCCGCCTCCGAGCTAACAGCGTTCCTTCGTCTCTTCCGGCAGCTTCCGTCGATCGACGAGGTCCTGCTTACCCCGGACACGGCGACGGTGCCAACCGAGACTTCGGCACAGATTGCCATCTCAACCGCACTCGGCCGCGTTATCTCAGACGCCTCCATCGGGAGAGCGCTTCGGTATCTCGACCGCCTGCCGACCGAGATGCGCGTGATGGCGATTTGTGACGCCGCCGCGCGAGACAAAGCCATCACGCATACCCCAGATTTTGTTCGCTTTGGTGTGCAACACAGGGAGGTCCTTCAATGATTACGGAGCGGGCGATGCTCGTCGCTGTCCATATCAGCCTATGGACGGCTGTCAAACATGATCGCAAGATTAGCCAGGATGTCGCCCATCAACACGGCGCCCATCTCGGAGCCGGTCGGTACAACAAACATCTTCTCAATGGAGCTGACAAGCTGGATGCGCTTCGGACGCTCGCCGGCCAGATCCGCCAATACCTCTACAAGATCACCTTGCCATGGTCCGACGAGGGTCTGCGGCTGCTGCCGAATGAGCTCTACTTCGACCTGATGAAGCGTATGCGGGAGTTCGAAACAGCGTTCGAGCAGGGGGTCGAAGACTTCCTTTTGGTATATCCCGGTTACATCGAGCAAGTGAAACCGGAGTTGAACGGTCTCTTCCGCGAGGAAGATTACCCTTCTCTGGACAGGTTGCGGGGGAAGTTCTCTCTGTCTCTCAAGATTCTGCCGATCAAATGCGGTGCCGATTTTCGGGTCAAGATGTCGGCCGAAGAACGGGCGCGCATTGCGCGGGAGATCGATGCCGACGTCCGGCAGGCGCTCACAGAGGGGACCGAGGATCTATGGAAGCGCTTGCGGGAAGTCGTCTCGCATATGGTCGCCCGCCTGAACGAGCCGGAGTCCCGGTTCCATGCGTCGATGGTCACCAACGTAGCCGAGCTGGTCGAGATCCTGCCACGGCTTAACGTGAACGGCGATCCAGACCTCAATCGTTTGGCCACCGAAGCCCGCGAGCGTCTGTGCAACTACTCCTCACAGGAGTTGAAGAAGCACGATCTCCTGCGGGTCACGACAGCAACCGATGCCGCGGACATCGTCGCGGAGATGGACAATATCCTGCGAAATCGAGATGCACAGACGAAGCTCGTCCCCGTCCCCGTTGCGGATCCTACGGTGGACCAGATCTTCTCCCATATGTCCGCGTTCCTGGAGGCGCCCGCCGCCGCATGAGAGATGACATACCCGTCCTCAAACGCATCGAGAAGGCCCGTACTACCCTCCTTCTCGACCATCCATTCTTCGGCTCGCTTCTTTTCAGGCTCAAAGGACGTGAGACCCGCTCGGTGAAGACGATGGCCACTGATGGCATCTCGCTCTACTACAACCCTGACTTCGTCGATACGCTCAACACTTCGACGCTGGCAGGCACACTCGCGCACGAGGTCATGCATCCGGCGTTGCGCCATCACACTCGCCGCGCCGGGCGCGATCCAAGGAGATGGAATGAGGCCTGCGACTATGCCATCAATCCGCTCTTGCTCGATGCGGGACTCAATCTTCCCGAGGGAATTCTCGTCGACGATCGCTTCCGCGGAATGAGCGCGGAGGAGATTTACAACCGGCTGACATCGGAGAGCGAAAAGGCATCCGGTGCGGATGAAGAGGCTCAATCAGGCGATGGAGGTCAAAGCTGCGAGCCCGACGACAACGGGAAGGCAGACGGGCCGATTGCCCCCACCAGTGACGGCGGAGTCGGCCAGGTCCTGGATGCTCCTGTCGGGGGCGAGGACGTGCCCGATGTCGAAGAACAAGAGCGCGAATGGACCATCGCCGTTCATCAGGCAGCTACGGTAGCAACTCGCGCCGGAAAGCTTCCCGCCGGTGCTGACCGTACGCTCGAAGGAGCGGCGGAAGCATCGGTCAACTGGCGCGAATTGCTCAGCCGCCTCTGGTCGGAGACAACACCTGCGGACTACAACTGGGCTCGTCCGAATCGCCGCCACATCTGGGCAGGGCTTTATCTGCCGGGCGTGCAGCGGGAGGGTGTCGGAGAGATCGCCATTGCAGTCGATTGCTCTGGCTCCGTGAACTCGCGACAGTTGCGGCTCTTCGAGGCCGAGGTTCGTTCGATCCTCGAAGGACAGCGGCCACAACGAGTCCACGTCCTCTACTTCGATGCGGTCGTTCACAAGGTCGAGACGTACCAAGCCGGCGAACAGGTGTCGCTCAGGCCTTTCGGTGGCGGTGGAACGGAGTTCGGGCCGTGCTTCGAATGGTTGGAGACGAAGGGGATCCAACCACAGACGTTGGTCTTCCTGACCGACTTGTACGGGAGCTTTCCTCCTTTCGCACCCGACTACCCTGTCCTCTGGGCATCAACGGGCAGTCGACAGGCACCCTTCGGTCAGGTCGTTCCGATGCAGGCTGCCTAACTACATAGGAGAGGGAAATAACCTTGCAATCCAACGCCGGGATTCGCGAGACAGTACACGTGGATCCCCGTACGATTGCAAGATGACCACTGAGATTGATCCCCACCGTCTCATTCAACTACCTGAATCCAGGAGCCCCTTCCGCAGCAGTCTGACTATGGTCGTCGGTTCAATGAGGAGTGCTGGTGTGGGCTACCGTGAGGCCGTTCGCCAATTCGAAGCTGCATACGTGAGCGAGGTTATAACGATAAATCGTGGACATCTTGGCAGGGTTGCAGCGCAATTAGGAATGCACCGTAATACCGTTACGCGTATGCTTCGTGACTTAGACCTCAAGAAGCGGTTCTAACCTGTTGAGCCCTATCTTCCGGCAGCGAACCTCGCGAGCAGATGATCGAACCCTCTCTGAGCGACGTAAGCCAGCGCTAATGACGGTTTACATCGGCTCGCCGCTCACCGAAGCGGGAGATCGGCCAAATCTGGTTATGATGTTGAAGATGTTCTTGGATATGTTCCGCCTATGATCGCCTCGACTTCCGGAAGACCCTTTGTGGTGCGTGATCCAGTGCACGGCTATTTAACCGTGGCTCCCCATGAGCGATTAGTGGTCGACGCGCCGATCACACAGAGGTTGCGGCGTATCGGCCAGACGGGACTGGCCGAGCTGGTATTTCCGGAAGCAAAGACATCCAGGTTCGTCCATAGTCTGGGTGCCATGCATCTCGCCTCTCGGTTCGTGGTCGCCGCTCTCGAGAATGCGACCCAAAAGGATGTCCAGGACTTTTTCGCGGATGTGCGGAAAGAGATCGACTGGGCGACTCTTCGCCCGGAAGACTTGGATGAGTTGCTTCAGCATTCGGGGGCGCTCGATGCTCTGTCTGCTATTCGCTTTTCGAGCTTCACGGACCCAGCGTCTTCGCAAGGGAAAGAGAACCGTCGATTGCTGGCCCTGATCGAAGGTGCCCTGAGACTGGCTGCACTGTTTCATGATCTCGGCCACCTGCCTTTCAGCCACGATTTGGAGTTCGCACTGCAGGACTTCGCCTCCTTCAGGGAATCTACGGGTAAACCGTTGCCATCCTCGACTCGCGCCATTGCGAACTCAAAGGCTCCTCATGAGGAGATTGGACATGCTCTCGCAGACATCGTCTTTCGGCTCTTACCCGAATCGAAACAAGCCGTACGGCATGTATATTCATTAGCCGGACGAATCCTCGACACTCCTGAGCCGGACTACGGCGTTTTCAAGCACCAACCGGCCTCAGCTCTTCAATGGCTCCATTCGTTGGTGGACGGGGAGATCGACGTCGACCGGGCTGACTACCTCTTGCGCGATGGACAGGCATTGGGGCTCGACTTTGCGCAATATGATCTGGATCGTCTGGTCTCAAACCTCGTGCTGATCAGAACGCCCGAATTGGGGTATTCCACGGCGATTAATGAGCCGGGCTTAGCAGCCCTCGAGAGCTATTGCCTGACCCGCTCGCGGAGCCATCAGGTCTTTGTAAGACATCACAAGGTCAGCCAGGTGGGGACGGCACTTCGATACGCTTCGTCTCAGTTGATGGATGTAGCTGCTGCAGAACCTTTGTTGGAGTTCCTTGCGAACCTAAAAACCGTCGACTCCGACGAGGAACGGTCGGCCGCCCTCGGGCAATATGCTGTCCTCGACGACGGCTGGTGTTTCCAGGCTCTGCGGACGCTCCAGAAAGATACCAAGGAACCTCTGCTTTCCGCCTGTCTCGGAGTAGCTCTTGATCGAGCGCCACGGCTCAGAAGCATCTGGAAGAGAAAGGGCGACCTCACCCCGGAGCAATTCTCGACGCTCAAGGCACATATCCAGGATTTGACATCCGCAGATGGTAAGGTTCGACTCCAGGGCGCGAGACGACGGTTGACCAAGAAGGGTGTCCTCTTTGCGCTCCATCGCTTCCGTCCCTACGTGGAAGATCGTTCCTCCGGGGAGAGCGTAATGCTCATTCGAGCGAAAGATGGTCAAACTCGCCCCGCATCCCAAATGAGTCCGCTCATTCGGCATCTTCGTGAGCTGTGGACGGAAGATATTCATCTATATGCCTTTGCGGAGCAAAACAACCCGATTACTATCGACGAGGTCCTTGCTCTTCTCGGTACCGAAGAGGACTCTAGCGCGTAAATGGGGGCTGCCGGGCTGAAGTGGGACGTGTCATAATGAAGACGGTTGATGCTCAAAGGGGTCTAAATATGTTCAATTTCCAAAATGCGCTTCAGCGCTGGAACGGCGAGTATATTAGCTTGACTGACCTCCAGCGACGCCTGAGCGAGCTTCGCCTTGAGCATCTTGGCGAGGTTCCCCCTGAAGTTGGCGTGCGGGAATTGCTTCTTATGGCACTGGAGCGTGGCTGGATCGTGGAAGAACAGTCCGGTCAGCTGCATATCCAGGTCCCGGAAGAAGTCGCGGCTTAATCCTGTTTCGGGCCGTCCCCGTAGCGAGAGACCGTTCGCTCAACTAGGAGCAAAACCTTGAGAGCTGAATTACACGAAGAGTTTGTTGCTCTTTGTGCCCTCTTCCCTTCGGGGGAGTTGTCGGAGGAGGAGTGGGCGCTTCTGCAAGTCCATCTTGCATACTGCGACTCCTGCCTTGCGACCTTCCGGAACCGCCAGCACCTCGCGGAGAATGGCTCCGCTACCGCGCTCAACGGTCGATAACGTCAATTGCGGAATAGCAAGCACGAGAGACCCCAACATGGGTCATGGAACATGCTTCTAATTCCGGCAGGCATTGGATGCCAATCTTCGCCCAACCGGCGACTTAGGGCTGCACTCGATAGGGGCTTTCACAGCTTCACAGACCCAGCGCTGCAAAGCTCTAAGCCCGGCCAATTGAAACTGTGAGTCGCGTCCAGTCCATCAGAAAACCCATGAAGAGCGACGAACGGAGGGGCGGTACGCCCCTTTGCGGTTGAGCAAGTCTGCCGGGACCTACAGCGAAGCCCGGTATTGGTCCCTGTCGGTCCGTAGCTTGCCGAGATACTCGGCACCATCGGCGGAACGCAGGAAATCTACCTGTTGCATCCAGTTCTGATGTCGAGAGTCGTTGGCCTCCCAGATCGCGCTGGCGACATGGGACAACAGCCGATTGAACCATTGCTCGGTCATTCTCTGAGCGAGATCGCCGCGGTTTTGGCGACACCATGCAATCGCCGTATCCATGAGAGAGTTTAGCCGTGCGGCTTGTGGCGGGTGAGAGAGCTTGTATACGCTCTCCGCATCAAGTTGCGGGACTGGTCTAAGCATGAAATAGGCGCCTATCGCGACAACCACCAATGAGAACAGCAGGTCATCCTGATCGGCGAGAGAAATAGTATTCCGGTTCAGAACGGTTAGTCCCTCAGATCGCTCGACTCCAGCGATCCAGTTTCCCATGATGTGATAGATCGCGTATGAATCCGCGTCAGCCTCCAGAGCTTGCTCTGAAAGACCTCCAGCGTACCCGTCATCATGAATTTCGTGGCGGAGAGTTGATCCTTCAAACCCCATAACAGAATGGCCGTGGACGATATGGGTGTACTCGTGCGAAACGATAAAAAATATGGCGATGTGGAAGAGCACGAGACCGAGGCCATCCGAGATATCTTCCGCTGCGTCGAGTCCGAGCAAAGAAAGTAGATCTATGGAGCGGCTAAGTCGTCCGCAAAGCGTCATCAGGGTCTCGATGAGGGGTATTGTCACACCGATAAAAGAGTATCCGTCGTGGCGGAAGGCTATCGCGTTCGAGAGGGATGATCGGATGTAATCGAAATGAAAGGGCGGATGGCTCCGATGCTCCGGCACTTCCCGTTCATTCGCGAGCGCAAAGTTGAGGCCCTGTTGGAGCCTGAGGAGAATTTCCTTGAGACCCGGAATCTCCAGACATTCGAGGTCATCTTTGCCCTGATAGATTTGCTGCATGGAAGGTGTCTGTGCGTGGAAGTAACGGTCGAAGAGAACTTCGGGCGGAGTGGACACTTCTATAGTGTCTCGCTCCAACCTCCTATCCAGCTAGTCAATTGTGCGAGCGTTGAGGCAGCAGATGTCCCTGTGACATTCTGAATACAGTTAAAAGACAAGTCCGCACTCCGCAGCCATCCGATTCCTGTTTTTATGATCGCGAGTATTCCCGGTGTCTGCGACAGAGGTGATGATTCATGGCCGATCGACGAACTTGCCGAGGATGTGGCGTGGACATGCGTGGAACCGCAACTCGGGAGCACATTCTTCCTCAGTGGCTGCACCCGTACATTGAGCTACCGGGCGTGAATCTCAACCATCGGGCCGTCGACGAGGAAGGGGTTACCCTCCTGCGAAGTCACGATCTCAGGAACTTTACCTTCAAGTCCATCTGCAGCAGCTGCAACAATGGCTGGATGTCACGGCTTGAGGCGGATGTGAAGCCGCTCCTCTTGCCGCTTATCGAGGGAAGGCGTTCGGCTGGCTCCCTCGCAGAGGCAGAGATAACGCTTCTCGCGCGCTGGGCGTTCAAGACTGCCTTCATGATCCTGCCCGGACAGAAGACGAATTCCGTACCGTGGCACCTATTTGAGAGATGGGCAGCCGGCGGAGCCGGTGATCCAAATCCCGCAGTCGTTTTTGCATTGAGTAACCTGCAGAGCACGAAGGGATTCGGTTATGTTACCGAGTCAGATGACCTGGAAGACTCGCCAGTGCACCCAGTCAATTTAAGAGTTGTTATCTGTATTCGGTCACTACTCCTCGTCGTTTTGCTGCCGTTGGACGATCGGGCACGAGTTCCTGGGATAGGCCACCCCTTGTACCGGTTGCTGTGGCCGCCCAATGTCAAACCCATCTATGTGCCGGGTGAAGTCATTACAGACGCTGCCCGAGAATACGGTGCATTCATCAAGTATCTCGCTGGTTTCGCTCACGCTGGCGTTCCATCCGATCGCGCATAGGGATCTGCTCTGGGAGTTCTCTTTTGAGCAATGTGAGATGCATGTCGTCGGCGCATCGCCGGCCTATGGACCTGGGTCTGGCTTAGAAGGGATCGGCCGACTGCTCTCGCTCCGCGAGAGGGGAGAGAGCGCTTGATCTGCCCACAGCAGACCTTTGACAGATCGCCAGCGTCGATTCAAAGCGACTTTCCGATTCCTCTTATCTAACCTCCAGATTTAGGGATTTATATACTTAAGTCCCTTTGAAGTTTTGACGAGGATAATGAGCTTAAGGAGCCCGTTCTGATGACTGAAAAAGAGATAGTCGAGGCGGCAAACACCGAAATTCGCCAATATGCTGAGGGTCGCCGCAAAGATGTCGCGCGGGGGGCAGAGACGCCTGAACTGGCCGCGTTATTGGTCCAGAAATATGGGTACGGCGTGCTCAAAGGAGTGCGAATTGCCCTTGGGCGCGCAATCAGCCACGATGTACTCGATGAAGAGGTTGCGAAGATCGATCCTGACTGGCGCGAGCACATGCACCAGCGTTGGGCGGCGCGACCGGCTGAAGTCGATAAGAAGACTTTGGAAAATTAGTTATAAAATCCCCCAATTTATCAACATTCCGTTCGATCACGTCTGCTTCCCGGAAACGGTGTCGGTCGATAGCGGGTTTCATTGGCAGCAGGAGGAGCATTGTGCGCTCTTAGATTTCCTGATTCAAGGAGGAGATTTCAATGGACAATTTGGTCCGCATCTTTACCGATGGCTCTGCCATCGGTAACCCAGGGCCCGGCGGCTGGGCAGCGGTATTGATTTGTGGCAGGAAACGATGGGAGATGTCGGGCGGTATCGTTTGGACAACCAGCTCCGAGATGGAGCTCGTAGCGGCGATTCAGCCTTTGCGTTCTCTTGCCTGCGGAACTCGTATCGAGCTTCGCTCTGATTCTCAATCCTTGGTTCGCGGTATGCGCTTCCTTGTTCAGCGATGGCAGACCCAGGATTGGATCAATCGGCGAGGCATCCCTATCCAGTACAGACACCACTGGGAAGAGCTCTCGATTCTGAACTCCAGACTTCACATTCAGTGGCGCTGGTTGAAGGGGCACAATCATCACCCCATTCAATGCAGAGCGGATGAACTCGCCTACCGCGCCGCCAGAGAACATTGGAACCTTCAGAGGAAAGCTGCTTAGCGGGCTTCCTCATCGGTCTCCAACAAAAACGACAAATTTTGAAAAGGAGAAGGCTATGACGTCTGTAGTTGAATCCAACTCGCTGTTCCAGATCGATGGTGAGCTGGATGACCTGTTGGAAGAGATGCAGTTACAAGCCGAGGGTGGTTGTGAGGTGCCACCGGAACTGATCGCCCGGTTCCACTGCTTTTGCAACGCCCACGGGGAGAAAGTCGACAGAATTGGACGTTTCGTGCGGATGATGGAATCGCGCGAACAGCATTGCCGGAACGAAGCTGCGCGCCTTGGCGACAGAGCGCGTGCGACCGCGAACAAGGTCGAGCGAACCAAATCTATGGTTCTTTACTACCTAGTCAGCCGCGATCTGAAAAAGGTCGAGGGCCAGGAGTTTACGCTCCGTATCCAGAAGAACAGCCAGGACTCCGTGAAGGTCACCGACGAGGAAGCCATCCCCACAGCGTATCGAAGGATCGAAGCGAGGATGGACGGCACCCTTTGGCAAACCGTCCTTTCGCTGCTGCCCGACGAACTGAGTAAGTCCCTTGAAATGTGTGTTCACGAAGCTAGGCCCGATTCAGAGGCAATCAAGTCCGCAGTCTCGAGACAGGAAGAGGTTCCGGGAGCCCTTGTCCAACGCGGTTCCCATCTCAGGGTCGCCTGATCCATCTCTTCGGCGTGTCAAAGTGACGTATGCTTGGACGCCGGCTAAGCTGTCAGGCCCAGTCTGATCTTCTGGACACTGGGTGTCCCCTCGAAACGTTTAGGCGACATCAATTCCCTCCAGAAACTGGCTCAAGGTCAATCCAAAGGCCCGGGCCAGCGCGGCCAGATTTCGAAGTCCGACCTCCCGAACCCCTCGTTCGAGATCGGAGATGTGAACCTCGTGGACTCCGGAGTGTTGGGCGAGGTCAATTTGCCTCCAGCCCTTCTTCTTCCGAAGTTGACGGATTCTGTCTCCGACTTGTATGCATACGTCCGCCTGCATTCACCTAGCATTGGCTTAGTGTAAGCACTATATTTAGTGCATGCACTCTCTGGCGGCTGATTGGGCGAGATTCTCCGGCAGTCAATCCAACCCCAAAAATCACTTTCATGCTGATGCTCTGCGAGGCGCGCTCATTCAGGGTAGCTAAATCTTGCGCTCGAAATCGAGGCCAGGACGCGATGCAGCATGTTTCAACGCAACCTGAATAAAGCGAGAAACTCCTTGATAAACATGACTTTACACGAGTTGGTTGTTCAAATAGCGCGGGCTCTGGTCGATTATCCGGACCGAGTGAGACTGGACTCCCGCCAAGAGGATGGAAAGGCGATTCTCCGTCTGTTCGTCGATCCTAAGGACGTCGGTCAGATCATCGGAAAGGACGGTCGCATCGCACGCTCACTGCGGACCATCGTGGGCGCAGCCAGCATGAAGCTCCGATACCGCGTATCGCTCGAGATCATGAACAGGCTCGATGCAATGGAACAGGGCGGCAATGGCGAATCAATGTCCAAGACAGGCTTACCTCACAGCGAGGAGGAACCCAATGAAGCGTGATTCACAGACTGAAAAGAGAGGAACGCGGAAGCGCGGCTTGAGCCAAACCCCGTCCTTGAGACCCGAAGCTGCTGCTCCTTCCCTAAGTGGCAGCTTCCGCTTCAACGAAGCCGTCGGTAAAGTGATCGACCAAATCACTTGGGTCTCGATGCCGGGAGATGTCGGGGCTTTCGAAGTGCGCTTCACTGACGATACGTTTCTGTTTCTTGAGCCGCTCCCCCGATTTGTGTTCAGAGCGAGACTGCTCAGATCGACGGATGGCCAAATCGAAGACCTTCGCGACTACGGCGTTCTGCCCGATCGAGCGGTGGCGTAAGACCTTTCTAGGTCGGCGAGGCCCTTATCGCAGCAGTTCCCCTGCGCCGCTCATTTTGGCCTCTCCTTAGAGAGGCCAGGCCTCTTCCTCTACGGCATAACTGGTCAGTTCGCCCTCTTCCGGATTAGGATTCGATGAACTCACAAAGTAGGCCACCTGTCTATCTACGTTCATAGATAGAGATCGCTGCGGATTGCCGAAATGATAGTGCAATGCCGCACGCGAACCGCCGACAAAAAACAAGCACTCTCGACCAGGCCTTCCGCGTTGTGTTGAAAGAGTTGCGCGAAGCGAAAGGTTGGACTCAGGGCGACCTCTCGGAGGCGTCGGGGTATCGGCAAAACTTCATCAGCAATATCGAGACCGGCAGGCAGACTCCTCGCATCACCGTCGTGTTCGATCTCCTCGAAACACTCGGCAAGAGGCCCGATCTCTTTATGAGAGCCGTGCTGAAGCGGATCAAGACGAAACCTCCGGTCCCGAGAACCCGGCGGCAATAGGCCTCAAGAGTCCTTATCTACGTTCGTGGATACCGTTGGGCGACCGCTGGATTACCAAAGATGTGTCGGCATTTCATTAGATCCTGTGAAAAATTCGGGATGCCCGCATGCTCTTTCTTGCAATATTGACCCTTATAACCTGTCACGACGCGGTCGCTGCCGACTATAATCACGACTAAATAGTCGCAATGCCCGCCGAGTTCACACCCGACTAGGATCAAATCCATTGTCACTGCCAGGTGTTATGAAATCTATTCTTCTCGTGGACGACGAACCTGTTGTCTCGGCCGGTTTGCAGCGCACTCTCCGTCGTTTCGGCTTCATCGTTGAGCTAGCCGAAACTCCTGAGGCAGCACACGCATGGATCGAAAAGTCACAGTTTGACCTGATCCTCGTGGACTTTGACCTCAGCAAGTCGTCCGGAGGATCTAGTCCTGGTATCTATGGAACGGGGCTAGTCCGCGAACTCCGTGCGGCCAAGATCAACGTTCCGATACTGATGTATACAGTGCTTGAAGGGGAGTGGTATGAGACTGCTTCCCTCGACGCCGGAGCCGACGACTTCATCCTCAAACGTACTTCCAAATCAACTCTCCTCTCGCGGCTTCATGCCCACATCCGCCGGCACGAACGGGAGATGGGGAAGAGTCCGAGCAGCACGCGCAGGCTCGGTATCGGGCGTTTCGTCCTGGACCGGGAAGCACACGTTCTGGCCGCTGACGAGAAGCCGATCCCCCTCACGGTAAAGGAAACGAGGCTTCTCGAGGTGCTGGCGGCAAGTCCCGGAAGGATCGTCCCCACTCAGGAGATATTGGACAAAGTGTGGGGAAATGAGCTGCAGAAGTCCCCTGCCGCTCTGACCAGCGCGATCAAGCGGTTTCGTCAAAAGCTCGACGAGAACGACGTGCAGGACATGATCGAGAACGTCAAAGGACGAGGCTTCAAACTCGCGCCGGACAGTCTCGGTGAAACACCCTCCCGATAGTTTGCTATACGGTCAGTGACCGAGCCGGAACACTCTCGTCTCCGCGTCTATAAAGGATGCATTGCGTGAGCCCGCGTGTCCTGACCGCGGTTTGAAGGACACATCCGCACGATCGATATGAGATCAGGCTGATCTGCTGGTACGTCCACAACAAGCTCTCAACAAGTCCTCTTTCCAGTCGGCCAATTCGATGGTCACTGATGCCACGATCATCGATCGCGGGGGCTCTCCCATCCAGGTGAATTTGCTCTCCCCCCCAGCAATGGAGGGACGATCCTGCCTATTTCCCCTCAAATCAGAAATCCCTTTCCAGCGCGTAGAGCTATGTAAGGAGGAATACTTGAGCGCACAGAAGCTTCAGAAGATCGATAAGTCTCGTGACCATGAGCAGGTATTCCTCAATCACTATGACTGGCTGCTCAAATGGGCCCGACAACTTGCCCAAGGTTCTCGGGAAGAGGCCGAGGATCTGGTGCAGGACCTATATGTAAGGTTCGTCCAGTCCAAGGCAGCGCCGGATCTTACAGATGATGACCGCCTCCGCGGCTATCTCTATCGAACCCTGAAACACCTCTTTATATCGAGAAAACTCCGAAACGGTGGAGACGCATTGTCGAGTCTGCTCGTCGTCGATTTCGATTCGCTCGAATACGCTCTCACTGCGGTAGACCGAAGCCAACTTCTTCTGGTTCGAAGCGATCTGGCGAGTATCTGCGAGTACGCCTGCATACGTCGGAGCACCCATCGAGCTGCCAATGCCCTCATCCTCAGATTCTTTCTGGGATATTTTCCATCCGAGGTCGTTGCGCTTCTCCAGACGAATCGAGCCGCAGCAGACAAGCTGATTCAAACGGCCCGTCTCGAAGCGAGGACTTTTCTCGCAAAGCCAGCCAATCTCCACTTCATGGGACTCGACACGAAACGTACTCCGAGGTTTCCAGCGTATCTTCCCGATGATCCCACTGCGCTGCTCGCCGAACTTCGTCGGCGCATCTTCTCGGAGCCTGAAGGCGCCTGCCTCTCCGAGCTCGAAATAGAGGAGAAATACCATCCAACCTCCGAGCTTAGGCTCACGACTCCGGAATTGGCACACCTGTTGAGCTGCAGCTCTTGCCTCGATCAGGCGAATAAGACATTGGGGTTGCCGACTCTCTCACAGCGGCTCTCGTCTGAGGGCGGCGACCACGATGATTCCGATCCATCAACGCCCCGTATTGACGACCAAGGACCGCGGCTTAGAAGGAAGTTCCGCGAGACCTTTGAACATCGTCCCATGAAGCTCCAAGTAGCGGTGAACGGCGAAGTCCATGGCGTTCAACTGATCACTTCGGTCCATAGCAAATTTCAGATCAAGCTGAAGCCTCTAACCCGCCTCGAATTTGTAGAGGTACTGAGTGAGCAAGGGGTCCGTCTGCTCTATCACGATCTGGAAGACGGAGATATCGACAATCCTGTAGCCCAGAGTGCCGAGGTGCAGCTGAGCGACGATCGGAAACTCACCGTCGTTGTAACCCTGGAAGGGGGAGTGCCGGTCGTTGAGGTCTCTTACTTCGATCCTCTTGTCGAGGAGAGCTCGGTCGTAGACGCGGCTACCTTCTCCTCGGGAAAACAGAATCCGACCAGAACCGCGCGAAGCCACCAGAAGCCGCATAGCGGTTGGACGAAGTTCGTCTCATGGCTGCGCGACATCAACTGGACCTGGAGTCGAAACCTCGTTATAGCGGCTTTGACTGTCTTAATGATCGCGCTCAGTTTCATCGTTGCCGACCGCCAAATCGGAAGGACTAAAACCCCTATTGCTTCTCGACTCCTTGCCGAAGCACAGCACAGAGGCGAAGCCGCCATCCCGATCGGTGGAGCGGCGCACAGGACCTTCTCGTTCGAGGTCCGCTCAGGGAATGGAGAACTGCTGCAGTCCGGCAGAGTTGAGACCTTACGCGGTCATGCTCCGAGCCGGACCGCTCTCAAGCTACTTAGCGCGAATGGGAAGTTGCTCGCTGGCCAGTGGACGAATGGTGCAGGAAAACAATCGAGATATCCTTCAAAGTCCGGCCTTAGTCCAGACGCTTCCCAGACTGCGACCAGCGAAGCATGGATGAATGTCCCTGAGGCTGATGGCTTCGAGCGAATCACTGGCGATCCCACCCGCCTCAGCGTTGTTCACGAGACAGACAGCTATAGGGTGTCCTATGGCGGCGCTGAAGGTCCGCACAAGACGCCTATTGTTTCAGCGCAGCTAGTCCTTGCGAGCGATACGATGCGGCCAGTCGCTGAAACAATCCGCATTGAAGATCGAACTCAGACTCGCGAGTACCGATTCAAGGAGCTGAGCTACGAACTCGTGTCCCCCAGTAAGGTACGAGACAGCGATTTTGAGATTGACCCGAGTCTAGTGGCTCCGGTTTCCGGAACGAGTGTGTTGCCCATGCCCATTCCTTCGGGCGGAGACGCACACCTTGCTCTTCAGGTCTTTCAACTGCTCAGCAACCTCGGTCCGGATGTAGAGCGGCTACTCGACGTGGATCGATCACCGGATGGATCTGTCGTAGTCAGTGGCGTCCTTCCTTCTCAAGAGCAGAAGAATTCGGTTGCCCATGTCTTCGGATCACTCGATGCCGGGCACCGGCTTAGGCTAGCCCTTCATTCGAGTGACGAGCCGGTAGAGACGTCGGGACCTCATGGCCCGCTTCGCGTTGAATCGCTCCCTGCCATTCCCGTGGAGAACGGCCATCTACCGTTCGATGCCGAACTGAGAGCGGGGCTTACAGGTCAAGGACTGTCGGGACATGATCTCGATGTCCACATAGGCCAAGTCGCCACCGATGCGCTGGATCGGGCGGCGCGGCTTCATCGCGAGGCCTGGACCATTCGTCAGATCGCCGCCCACGGCTTCCGCGTCGAAGAGCTTCAGTCCATGCAGCCAAACGACAAGATGCTCTGGCTAACTCTTCTCGACAAACACACTCGGTCATACGCGCAGGAACTGGGTCAGCTCGATGCAGCTCTAACACCTCTACTCCCAATAGGTGAGGCCCCATCCAGTTCAACTGCGCCACCGCCCACGACTTTGAAGGAGCTAGGCGCAGTCGCGGAAGCTCTGAACCTCGATAGCGAACGTCTCGACCAGGTTCTCACGTCGGGTCTAACACTATCGCCAACAGATCCCCCCACGACCCACAACGTACCAGACATCGCCGAGCTGCTTGCTGATTTGCGAATAGAGGAGAGCATGCTCCACGAAACCGTCGAGCGCCTCCAAGCTGCAAGACCCTGAACACGCCGAGTAGCAAACCACAATTTAGCCAGAACCGGCTTTTCCCAAGCCTAAGGATAACTATGCCCCTGACTGTCTCGTCGTGTCGAAACTTTGTCGTTTGGATAACAATTGTCGTCTTCTCCTTTTGCGTACTGCCCTATGCGCTAGCGGATGTGGCATCAGCCAGCGTCTCCATAGCGATCACTGATACGTCAGGAGCGCTAGTCCCGGATGCCTCTGTCGTGATCACCAACCTGGACTCAACTCAGGAACAGCGAGCGCGGAGTGGACGAACCGGTTTGATCACATTCGCCTTTCTGAAACCTGGCCGTTACAAGATTGTGGTGGAGAAGCAGGCTTTCGCAGAAGTTACAGTTAGCAACCTCGTTCTGCACGTAGGCGATGTCAGGGCTCTGCAACTCATTCTCAAGGTGGGTCCAGCTAGTCAGAGCGTAACCGTAGATGGCAGCGGTCTTAGTTTGAATACGACTGACGCGTCTGTCAGTACCGTGATCGATCGAAACTTTGTGGCCAATATGCCTCTGAATGGGCGGAGCTTTCAAGATTTGTTGACGCTCTCTCCCGGCGTCTCCCAGATCCCAGTGAATCTCTTTGGGGGTACGGTGGGCGGTGTCGGATACAGCGGAGAGATCGTCGTCAACGGGCAAAGGACGGAGTCGAATTACTTCACGGTAGATGGAGTAAGCGCAAATACCGGCGTATCTGCCGGCTCTTACGGAGGAGGAGCCGGGTATGCCGGAGGGGTGGCTGGTGAAACCGCTTTGGGGAGCACTCAGAGTCTCGCCTCGATCGATGCTCTTCAAGAATTCCGAGCGACAACGTCTACCTACTCAGCCGAGTACGGACGCACGCCAGGAGGACAATTCGCTTTTGCGACACGCTCAGGCGGTGATACTTTTCACGGCACGGCGTACGACTACCTGCGCAATGACGCTCTCGACGCTAGTAATTGGTTCAACAATTACCTTAGTAAACCGAAAGGGAAGGAACGCCAGAATGACTTCGGAGGCACGTTAGGCGGTCCCATGCTTATTCCGCATGTTTATAACGGAAAGCAAAGGACCTTCTTCTTTTTCTCATACGAGGGCCTTCGTCTCGACTCGCCACAAGCCGCAACCCAGGTAGCCGTTCCTAGTGTCGGCCTTCGGCAACAAGCTCCAACAGCTCTCCAACCCGTGCTCAATGCTTTCCCTATACCAAATGCGAATTCGGACGGCCTGAATGATGGCCTTTCATACTATATCGAGACGGTCTCCTACCCGGCACGATTGGATAGCACGAGCGCCCGAATCGACCACAACATCAGCGAAAAGTGGAAAGTGTTTGGGCGTTATGCCTACACTCCGTCCAACAACACGTCTTATGCCGGAGCAATTGCGAACTCAACAACAGGTAGCCTCGGCTCTGTGACATTAGGGTCTACCAACGTCTTCACACAGCGCCAGAACAACGATTTTCGCTTCAACTTTACTCGCAACTCCACCGCCACTGTTGGCACCTCAACGAACTTGGGGGGCGCTGTCCCCTTCAATCCCATGACGCTTCCGGGGTTGGCCAGCAGTAGTTCTGAAGTGGCTGTCATTTTCACCTATGGGCCAGAGGCCAGTTTTCTGCTCCGCACGGCACCCGCCACTCAAGATCAGATGAATCTCACCGATACGTACAACCTCAACATCGGCAAGCATGATCTCCGATTCGGAATAGATTGGAGACGCGTCGAAACGACCGCGAACACCAGCAGCCCGCTTGAAGGTTTCTACTTCGAGAGCCCAACCCAAATCCCCACAAATGCCCCCGGCTTTGCGATTGCGGAAGCCTTTCCTCAGATCAAGCCTGTTTATACCAATTTCTCTGCGTTCGCCCAGGACGAGTGGAAGGTTAGCCCGAAATTGTCTTTGTCGCTGGGATTGAGGTGGGATGTCAATCCACCTCCCGGAAGCGCAGGGGGCCCTACGCCATATACGCTTAACGAAGTCTCAGATATATCAACTGCACAGCTAGCTCCTGCAGGTACGCCCTTGTGGAATACCGATTGGCACGGCTTCGCCCCCCGACTGGGGATGGCGTATCAGGCCAACCAACATCCGGGGCACGGAACGGTCTTGCGCGTCGGCTACGGTGTGTTTTATGACACGGGCAACCTCTTAGGCTCCCAAGGATTCGGGGGTATCGGTATTGCCTCCTCTGCCACTGTCACGGGCGCCAGCTTTCCCTTGACCGCATCACAATTGCAGGTTCCTCCGGCGAGTGCAGCTAAGCCATATTCCACAACGGTTTTCGCGTTCAATCCTGCGCTCACGCTTCCTTATTCCATGCAGTATAACGTCGCGCTTGAACAGCAACTTTCCGACAGACAGAGCTTCACGGTGAGTTATGTTGGGTCTTCGGGAAGGAAGTTGCTCTCTGAGTTTGGCTATTATCCGGGCCAACTTGGTAACACCAACTTCAGCACCTCGGGTTTCGCCGAGGTGACAGGAAACCTCGCTTCATCTTCATACAACTCGCTTCAGGCAAAGTACCAACACACCCTGGCAGCGGGCTTTCAAGGGCTCATCTCCTATACCTGGTCCCACTCAATCGACGATGCGTCGGCAAATACCTTGCTCGATAAACTTCAACGCGCGAGTTCCGATTTCGATATAAGACATCAGCTACAAGCTGCAATTACTTATGAAGTTCCGGCCCTCCATACGCAAGCTGCGTTGGCTTCAATAGTAGGTCACTGGGGCGCAGACTTGAGACTACAGGCACGATCAAGCCTTCCGCTCGACATTGGAGCCCCCGCAACCGTCGTCCCATCAACAGGCGAGCAGTTCGAATATCAGCCCAATTTTGTGAGTGGGCAGCCTACGTATCTTTATGGATCTCAATACCCAGGCAAACGAATTCTTAATTACAAGGCCTTTGTGGCTGCCCCCGCGGGTGTTCAGGGCGATGTCCCCCGGAACTATGCTAGGCAATTCGATGCCGTTCAAACTGATATCGCGCTCCGACGCACTTTTCCAATCCGTAAACAAACAAACATACAGTTCCGCGCAGAGGCATTCAATCTGTTCAATCATCCTCAGTTTGGATCTATCTATAACTTGCTCAGCTATGGTCCCACGGAGTTCGGTTATGCCTACAACACCCTAAATGGTCAGCTTGGAGGGCTGAATCCCTTGTATCAAATCGGGGGACCTCGGTCGCTTCAGATGATGCTGAGAATCGCGTTCTAGTTGAGCCGAACGTACTAACGCGGCTTTCGGCGAGCGGGCTGTAGTGTCTTTGTAAAGAGGGGAAGGGACAGCGTGTTATCTATTCGGCCATTCGGAAGGTTCGTAACTCGGTATCCAAGGCGTGCGTTCAACGCAATTCTTTCCCTCGCAGTGTGCATTGTTCCTGGTTTCGCAGTTGGCCGAGCTCAACAGCGGGTTGTCACAGTTGACGACTGCGTCTCGATACGGAGAGTGGTCGACGGCCCGCTGTTATCGCCAAGCGGAAAGGAAGTGGCATTTGTCGTCAAGAATCCAGATGTTGGTACAAACCAAAATCTGTATGAGCTTCGAGTGAAAAGGACGACGCCGGGCGTCGGATCCGTGAACGGCAGGGTCATCTTGCGAAGCAGTGGCGGAATATCCAAGGTTCAATGGCTCGGCGATGGTGTTCACCTTGCTGCTCTAATCGATCAGAATTTTGGTCTTCGCAAGGCGAGCAGAATAGTGCTTGTCGATTCACGCTCATCCCGCATGAGCGACGTGACAGTTGCAGGCGGTGCTTTGGACTACACGGCAAGTTCCGACGGAAACGCAATGGCCTACCTGACTAGCGTCGTACCCCAAGGTGCGGCCAGGCCCTCCTCCGATCCAATCAAAGAAACTCGCGGATTTTATGTGCCGTCCGGGTATAGCTCTTTGTTGCTTGGGGGGAAAGGCGCAGTTCGTTTGATGAAATCGGCAATCTGGCTAGTGCAAAAGTCTGTTGCGCACCCTGGCTGGTCGAAGCGATCGCTAATCCCATTTCCCGATGCACCTGGGGCAGCGATGGAGCGAGGCGAATTCAACCGCGTGACGGCGATGAGTATGTCTCCAAACGGGCAATACATTGCCATCGCTTATGAGCTCCAGGCAGTCATCGAACCGTGGGCAAGTAACAGAACGGTCATGGCGTATCGCAATTCGTACAGTGCTAACCCGATTGTCCTGGGACTGTACGACGTTGCTGCAGGCAAGTTCGTGAATATTCCTCGCGTGCCTTTTCCGCGGGCTCCAATCTGGTGGGCAAGCGACAGTAGTTCGTTCGCTGTGGTGGGCGCTTCGCCTCTGGGAAGCCGCTGGGAATCGGAGGATATTAAGGCCAACACAGACCCTAAAGGAGCCTCGAGCTTCCATATTTTCGCTATTGAGGTCCTAGGCATGCGTCTTTCGCGTGTGCTAGGCGCAAACATGATCGTGCAGGGAGTGACGGCGGTCTCTTGGAACCACGGAAATACTGAAATGAACGTCGAACTTAGTCGCGGCGAGAGCTTTCATCTCGCTCGTTCCAGAGGCGAATGGGCAATCACAAGTCGTCTGGGAAAGGCTATACACTTCGACCTCAGCGACCAAGTCACAGTTGATGGACAGCATTTCGTCGGCCTACATGAAGAGCCAACAGTACCACCGGACCTCTGGTCAGTCGATCAGGGGTCTAATCAGAAGCCGATCAGGCTCACGAATCTGAATCCGCAGATCAACGGCTTGGACTTCGGGGAAGGAAAAGACATCAGCTGGATGAATAAGTATGGAGGAGAAGTGTCAGGCCGACTGCTAACGCCATCAACGACGCTGACGGAGGCTCCCTATCCTCTCGTGATTATGCTGACATGGCCAGACAAGAGATTTGTCTGCGATGCGCAATACACCACAGCTTTCCCACCTATCCCATTGGTAGACGCGGGTTTTGCCGTGGTGATGTTCAATGTATATGACTCGTACGCTGGCTCCACAAAACCCGCCGGACCGCCGCTAGTCGAGGAGGCGAACTCCACGGTCGCAAGTGTTGAGGCCTTGGTGGATTACTTACAACGGCTTGGCATAGCATCAAGGGACAATATTGGAATCATCGGTTTTAGCCGGTCCAGTTGGAAATTGGACTATCTACTCACTCATTCAGATCTAAAGCTAAGGGCGGCCTCTTCCGCTGACGGTGGCATTGGCAACTATGGCGGTGCATTTATCTACGATGGAGGGTCGCCGGCCGCGCAACTTGCCACCGGTTACGGTGGCTCCTTCTATGCATCTCGTTCTGAATGGTTATCAGGCGCTCCTGCCTTCAATGCAGACAAGGTAAAGACGCCGCTCCTCATGGAATACACGGGGGGCACTCTACAGGATGAGCCGCTCTCGGCATACGAGTTCCAATCGGCACTCGTGGGTCTGAATAAACCGGTGGAACTGTTCTTTTATCCACGCGGGGATCATCCGCTCGATACACCGTTCGAACGAGTAGCATCGCTGCAGCGAAATGTAGATTGGTTCCGTTTTTGGATGCAGGGCAAAGAGGCCGCATCACCAAGCTACGACCCTGATCAGTTCGATCGATGGCGCAAGCTAAGAGGTCTGCAGGAGACAAGCGGGGACTTGGAGAAAACTCACAACCGCTAGAAGTTCCTTGCCTACTCGTCCAGATCGTAGGCTAACCCGCTACTCCGCGGGGCTAAAGGATCTAGCGATTCCACCACAGGGCCAGACTTGATATGCATACCCTGGATCGCTACGGATGCGGGAGCCAAAATGGCTACGGACGGTTTTTGATAGGTTGTCATGGAGCTGTACCTCGTGTCTTTGAAAAACCCCGTTCAATTGCTTGTCACACTGAACCGGAATTGGAATTCGCAGAAAGCCTCGCGGGTGCACCGGTTCCTTCGTGCACCCACGAGAGGGTTAGCGACCTACTCATCCAGATCATAGGCGAAACCACTGGTCTGGGCTTGCTGTGGATTGAGCGCATCGGTCACGTTCCCAGAGTTCTTGATATGCATACCCTGGATCGCAACAGAAGCCTGAGCCAAAACAGCTACGGACGGTTTCTGATAGGTTTTCATGATCTTCACCTCCTTTCATTTGGATTTGACTCCGATCAAGAATCAGGGCCTGCGTAAATAAATGCGCAAGCCACTCGGTTCAAGCTTGATTCCATCAACACGGAAGCCCGTGTGCCGCAACGGCTTTCTCATCGTGGTCAGCGCTAATATCGTTCTCGCGATTGTCCCAGGCGATGACACCTAACGAGGTCTGGCGGCGCAACCACTGCTCAATCGACAGAGCGGTAATTAGATGTCGGGATTCTGACACTATGCCGTGTTCAACGTGCCTCAAACGGTTACGAATGAGGTCGGTATCGAAGAGGACACCGTGTGACATCCATCTCTCAGCGAACAAAGACTTCAACAGCTTCTGCTGGTCACGCAATTGTGCTGCAGGGGCCCGATGAGCAAACCATTTCGATGTTCGCGACAGTACGAAATCGGGGACTAAACCCTGGAGCGAGCGACGCATAAGTCGACGTCGTTGCCCGGGGCGAATCACTTGGTTGCGGGGAATTGAAGCGACATACTCATAGAGAGACCTGTCCAAGAATGGATATCGCTTTTCTGACATGCCAACTGGTGTAGGTTCTTGACAGCTCAATTGAGCCGAAATGGTATACCTGATCGTCTCCGCAAACAGATGTGTCGGAGACAACACGCGCCAAGGCGAGAATGTTTCTAGGATTGGATTGGGCCGTGTCGGTCGGACAAGGACCCAGGGGATGTCGCCCTGAATATCGAGGAAGGATGCAAGTGAGTATCTGGCCGTCGCTAAGGTGAAAACGCTCTTAACAATCGCTGAGATCGGCTTTCTCTTCTCTTGGCTCCAGCACCATAAGGAGGCCGCGAAGCGTGGCAAGTTAGGACTCAGCAGGTATTCCAACAGCTCGAGAGCTTCGTACTGAACACCACCCAACAATTCGTCTCCGCCGAGGCCACATAAGGTCACACGTGAACCGGTAGCTTGATGCACGCCATCGATGATTCCAGCCCAGTGCAATGATCTGGCGAAATATCCAGGGCTCGCTATTTTGTATCGGTTCGGTACCGGCGAGAAAGCCTGCTCTCGGGTCTGGCGATTGAACTCTGCAACCGATAAGTGGTGGCCGACCTTTCCTCGGTGGGCTTCGACAGCAGTAAAGTACGGCCTTTCATCGCCGGTTGGCTCATCGGCGTCAAAATACGAGATGGTCTCGATATCTGGTGTGTCAACCGTACGACGAATGTCGTCGGCCATACAAACGATGGCAGTAGAATCGAGCCCCCCGCTCAGTTCCGACAGGATCGGGCGATTCGATCTGAGGCGCCTCCGGACTGAGTTACGGAAAAGCTCTATGAAGTGTTCTTCATAATCGCTGTCTTTCTGATAGCGAACACGACTGTGCGGATTGAGTGCCCAATATCGAGTAGAACTGCACTGTCCTCCCCGCCTAACCGTCAGAAAATGTGCCGGAAGCACACCTTTGATTTCTTCGAAGGAAGTCGTTCCAAGCCGAGGATATGGGAAAAAGCATCCAGCGATATGATCTTTGTCTACATGAAGGCCCGGACTTCTATCAGTTGCGAGCGACTCAAGCGTAGTACTCCATATCAGGCGCGAGCTTTTTCGGATATAGAAGAGGGGCCTCACACCGAAGCAGTCTTTCGCAAGATAAAGTTCTTGCTTTGTCCTGTCCCAGATCGCTAGTGCCCAATCCCCGAGAAGCTCAGCGAAGGTGCGGGTCTCCCATTTCTGGTAGGCAGCGACAACAAGATCGAGATCGGTCGGAACATGGTCAGATCGGAGTCCTAAGCGGGATGCGATCTCTTCGCGATTATCCAATCGCCCGTCCCATGTGAAGACACGGTTCCCACATACCATCGGCTGCATCTCGCGCTGAGCCTCAGACGTGGTGTGAAATGCTCGGAAAACCAACCCGACATTTCCTTCATGGTGCTGCGCTCCTCCGTCCGGACCGGTTCTGTCAAGGGTCCGAGCAAGTTCGAAAAGCTCCGACTCTCCGATGGAATCACGCGGGTCGAATTCAATTATTCCCGCCAGCGCGCTCATCAGCAAACCTCCAACACGAGAAAGGACTCGCGTGAAACCAATCTGTCGTCAATGACTTCGCCAGATACCTCCACCCAGGCATGGGCCCTGAAAGGAAGTTGTTGGGCGCCGATGATCATCTTGGCTGGCAGTCCTCGCTTCCGGAGCATTTTAACGAGGACGACGGAGCGCTGGAGACACAGTGCCTCTCTCGGATAAAAGGCACAAGCACAATTCAATGCACGGCTTACGGACTCACAGATCTCAGGCCTGTGCGATCGTATCTCCCGGAGAGGATATTGTTTCACCTCGTTATGAAGATCAGCCATATTGTGCTCGCGCATAAAGTGGTCGTGAGCGATCAGTCTGGCGTAGGCTTCAAAGAAGCGCCCTAACGTTCTCATATTGCCTCCTTCGATGGGGAAACCTCTCCGAGCTCCGCGATGAGAAAGGACAGACGAGACGTGAGAGCCTGGATACGGTCTCCCAAGGGAAGAACCGGTTTATGTCCTCTATGTTCCGTGTAGTCGAGGACTATCGGATGCTCCTGTCTCCTAACCGTCCGCAATTGGGCGATCATCTTTCGGGCGTGGAGAGCGTCGCACCGCTTATCGCGATCTCCCGAGATGATTAGAGTTGCGGGATAAGACAGTTCCTTGGAGATACGATGAAATGGCGAAAGTCTATGGAGAGACGCAAACTCATCTGGGTTATCTGGGGATCCGAATTCGCTTATTGCACCACGTGCGACTCCGAATAGATGGAACCGCGTGAGATCGGTTATGGGTCCAAGCGCGACCACCGCCCGAAATAGCTGTGGCTCTTGAGTCATGGCGCATAGAGCCAACAAAGCGCCGTGACTCTGGCCTGCTATACCCAATTGTTGAGACGATGTGTATCCTTCTTCAATCAACCAATTTGCAGCACCAAGCAAGTCGTCCACAGAAATCTGCTTTCGTTCTCGCGCCGCAGCTAGTTGCCACTCCAAGCCCCCCTCGCCTCCTCCGCGTACATGGGCCGTGGCGCAAGTGAAACCGGCTTCAATAAGAACCGCTAGCAGAACGCTAAACCGCGGGGAATTGCTCACGCCACCTCCACCGTAAGCGCTAAGCAACAGAGGTCCTCCCTTGACCTGGTCTTTAGGGCGAACTAGGGTAATGGGAATCTGGACACCATCTTTCGACCGATAGGTATGGCTTTCCGCAGCCGGCTTGTCAACAGGCAACAGGTCGGCCTGCTGCCACCACCGAACACTCTCTCCAGTCCTCAAATCCACCGCATAGATGGTCGGGGGAAGTGCGATATCGCTGTGACCGTAAAACAATCTGTCATTGACAGCATCGACTTGACCTATCACCGCCGTTCCAGTTTCCGGGTAGCGAATTTCTCGGACTAGACGACCGGAACTCGAATAGACACGCGTTATAGTGATGTGGCCGTGTAGGTAATGCGCGACGATGGCGCTTCCCCAGTGCTCATAGCTGTATAGAGATTCTGTTGCTTCGGGAACTACATCTACCCATGAATCAGGGGTGGGATCATCGACAGGTATAGAAACAATCCGGCCAAGTGGAGCCGCATATGTTGTTAGCGCTTCGATTCGTGTGTCGCTGAGGCGGACACCTAATCTAGCTCCCCTCAAGTTCACTATTTGTCTCGCTGGTTGTCCTGTCGAAATGGGATGGATGAAAAATTGCGATCGGGGCTCTGAATCAAGAGACACCATTAAATAGCCAAGAGAAGATGCGTCGATGGAGTCCTGAACAATCAACCGGAGTGCAGGACCATCGCCGCCATAGAAAATCTCATTATCTGCGCGTTGATCCGAACCTAACGTGTGATACCGGACCGCGCGACGGGCCAGATATTTGCCATCTGTCTCTTCTTGCACATAATAAAAACCCTCCTCTTTAGCGCTGAAGACCAAGCCTCGATAGAATCCGCGCGGTATGCGATCGGAGAGTAGACATCCTTGAACGAGATCGTAAATGTGAATATCTTGTACATCTTCTCCGCCTGTTCTGACTCCAAACACCAGATATCGACCACTAGGCGAAACCCGCAATATTGCCAGAGACGTATGCACATCGAGTCCAAGAGAGTCGATCGAAATGAGTTTGTGTTCGACGCCCATCTTGTCGCGGTTATGGATTGAGCTTTGCTCCTCTTCGGCTCTCCTCTTGAGAAACAACAGTCCGCCGCGTCTATCGGGTATTGGAATACCCACCACCTCGACCGATAGCAAAGTTCTCACGCGGTCTTCGATTGAGGCTCTGAGGCGCGCATGATTTCGCAAGTAGCCCCGAAACCTGCCCTGCTCTTCGCGAATGAACGTCCGGGTTGCTGGTGAATCCTGATCTTCCAACCATCTGAAGCAATCCTCCACCTTGATCCCATGTCTAATGAAGGTTGTTGATCCGGACTCTGCTTGCGGACTTGTAATGGCTGAACTCATGCTGCTACCTCCAGCACAGAATCCAGTTCACGTTTGATTCTCCGCACCATGGACCGAATGGTTGGCCAGATGTCGTTTGGGCTAGGTCCGTGAATGGCATTGGCCCAAGTCGTGACAGCATACCCGAAGGCAGCAACCGCGGGTGCCAACCTCGTTGTCTTTGCCAGCTCTTCTGGACTAATAACGTCCTCCCAGTAAGAAGCGTATGTTTGACGGAGGGAGGTGACTTTTTGGGAAACCGCAGGTTGAGACAGCTCACAATTAGCCAACAAATGCTCGGCGCTCATGAAAGGATGCCCTATATAAGCCTCAGCCCAGTCCAGGAACACGATGCGGTTCGGAGCGATGATGATGTTTCCGTGACCGATGTCACCGTGCAGTAGAGTATTGGGCATCCCAGACCCCATAAGGGCAATCAGCGCGACTTCGATGCGTTCTTTGAGACTACGAAGTTCGTCACCACCCAAAGGCCGAACTTTGGTGGACACTTGAGCGAGCATCGCGCGCTGCACATCTTCGAAGAATGGTCCAGCCAATGAAGCGAGACGGTCGCATCCCCACTCTTTGGCCCCAGCTCTTCGAAGATCCGCCACCCGTTCAATCGCGCTCTTTTGCAAGGTTGCCAATGCCTCAAGTGCGGATTCCCATGCTCGCACTTCGTCTAAGTCGCTAAGCGGCTGGCCGGCTACATCTTCCGCAACCCATCCTTGCCATTGAGGAAATGAACCAAGCAGTTTTGGCAAATACGTGGGAAAGTGCCGGCTCAATTCGAGTGTCAACGCATACTCATGCGTATTTGGCTCTCCGACCGCTTTGAACCACACCCTGTCTCCGTCTTCATATGACAGCTTGATCAGGGAGAAGTTAACCCCTTGGTTTATCTGCCGGACTGCGGGGATGCTGGTTGTCTGTCCATAGCACCTCGTCATAAGCATGAGCTCGTCGATCCAGCCGATCCTCGCGAATCTCCCGAGCTTTGTTTCCTCCCCTCTCATAAGCTTGCTAATCAATACCGTCTCTCCCGGTGTCAATTGGTGTGGGCTTATTTCGGAGAGCGTCGCGAGCGACATGTTTGACGGCAGAGTGGATCGTGAAGGGAGGATTTCGTGGACTGAGCAACAATCCTGGCTACCTGGAGCCGGAAGAAGAGCGAGTTGTATCGTACGCAAGCCGAACGTCTCTTCGATCTTCTGGGTTAGAGCCTCTGCAGTTCGTGAATGGAGCACGATTGACTCCGTAGGGAGCACGGGTCCCGAGTCAGAATGTATAGTCATGATCCTCATAGGTATCGGCTCGATCAGAACTAAGCGGAAACTAACAGTTGTTTCGGATTTCATGTTATCGACCATGTTGCCGTTTCCCCTTACTTCTTTCTGCAACTAAGCGTGAAGTTCAATCAAGTGCTTGTCCTTCAGATCTGCCATGAACTCCGCAACATCTGCGGATACGATGGAGATATTGCTGCCGGTATCGGATGCAATAGTTGCCGCGATATCTTCCGAGGTATCGCCCTTTACAAGGCGCTCCCAGATATAGGCCCCGATCGGGTTCATGCTGATAAACAAATCTCTATCGATGTCGAGGATTATGGCTCCATCGTGGTCGACTACAGACCGAAGGTTCGGGCGCACAGCGATCATCGTGTACTCCAATGGGAACTGAGGTACCGGGGCTCCCTGTCATTCGGTACAGGGCTAGCGATCTTCGTTGATAGGACGAAGTTGCTCAGAAGCGAGAGACTCGCAGGAGCCGAGCAGGTGGATGATGGAGCGAACGATCCAGATGAACTCATACACGCTGTCCAACTGTGAAAACGAGTCTGCGCCCCGCCATAAAAACATGCAATCTAAAGTAGGTCGCAGGATGCGACAAAATTGCGGCCGCTCGCACGGCAACGCCGCTAGCAGCGTTACATTGGCTCAGAAGCTAGTAGGGTTCTCTGATGCTGGAAGCAAGACGCTCATTGCGCTTGATCCTCTCGCGTTCCGCACGGCCCCACGCGGTTGGTTTCTCATGCATATGCTTTTGAAAAAAACGCGCGAAGTCACGAAGCTCGTCGTATCCGAGCAAGTTCGCGATCACGCTGAGCTTGGGTGGCGGCATCATCGTGAGCAGCGATTGAGCCAAGCTAAGTCGTGCATCAATTTGACATTGGCTCATCGTCGTACCGAGCTCGTCGGAGAATGCGCGTTCCAGGGTTCTCATCTCGATCCCAAGCTCGTTCGCGATCGTCGCGAGACGGAGCTTTGCATCCCCGTGGAACATCAGGATAAGCGCGTGCATAGCGCGTGGAGGATCCTGGAGTACAGCGTAGAGCTCATCATCGGGCGACGATCTCACCGCTCGGATTCTTTCGATCGCTTGCCTTTCGATGGGCGAAAGCTCTTCAGGGGGTCTGGTCGCCACGAATCAGTCCTCAAGTCAGCAGTTCCACGGCAGTTCGGCGTCGTATATGGGGAATCCGCGTTTCTTTCCCTGGACAGGCGACGGAGTCTAATTCAGAGCGAGACGTCGTTGAGCCCGAACACATCGCTATACGTGCGTGACGAGACCAGCATATCCCACAGAAAGAGAGCGTCCTGATGGATCCTGTGGGTATCAGCATTCTCCGTCTTGGACCTAGAGCGAAAGCCCAAAGTTAGTGCCAGAGTTTGTCGGAAGAGTGGACTCTTGACCCAGCCCTGTAACTCCTGGAGTTTCGCATGCATCCTTCGGAAATAGGGAAGCTCTCATGGCACCTTCTTGCGTTCGGCCGAAGGGATTGCGGCTCTCTTGCCCTGCATCAGGGAGACAATCGTCAAACTGGCTCACATCAAAGGAAACTATGCGAACCGATGCTATGTCAACAGACTGATGTAACTCTGGAGTGGTAAATGAAGTCTACGGGAGATACGCGTTGGCTCATAGGATGGCTGCATCCGCATGCGAGGTTCGTCCTGTTTGGACTCGCCTCATCGGTCGCTGCAGGCGCAGTGGCGACGGCAGATCCGTTGTTCATGCGGCACTTGATTGATGTGTCTCTGCCGCAGAAAAAGTTAGCCGATTCTCTCGTAACGGTACTAGCGTTGGCCATCTGCTTCGTCGGACGATCTGCCCTTGGGGGGATGAGCGGGCTTCTAAGCTTCCGTGTAGCACAGTTGCTGGGCCAAGACCTCAAGGTGAAGCTGCTGGAGCACATGACAAGCTTGTCCGCCGATTGGCACGAACGAACCTTGCTCGGCGATAAGCTCAGTCGGATCGATCAGGATGTCACCCAGATCTCTCAATTTGGATCAGAACTCGCGAACTCAGTGGTACGGGCGATTGTCTTCTTTGCTGTCAACCTCGTCATCATGTTCCTATTGAACTGGAGAATGACACTGCTAGTCCTCCCTCTCTTGCCCGCGTTTCTTTGTGTCCGCCGAAGGTTTCGTAAACTAATCGAACTCCGGGCGGACCTGGCGCAAGCGGAAATCGGTAAGGCGGCCGGCTATGTCACGGAGCATCTTGGCGCGGTACCCCAGATTCAGCTTCTGGGAGCCGAAGAGGCGCGCGTCGCACGCTCAGTAAATGCTTGGATGGATGTTCTAAAGGCGCAATGGGCTCAGCGGCGCACAGAAATCGCGTTCAGCATCGCGGTCACGAGCGTCTTGGCCTTTGCAATTCTTCTGGTGCTCGGATTTGGCGCCCACGAATACTTGCGCGGCCTGTTAAGCCTCGGCGGACTTGTAGCGTTCTATGCTTACGTCACCCGAATCTTCGAGCCGGTATCGACGGCCATGGAGCTGTACTCGCGAACTCAACGCATGTTGGCGAGCGCGCGACGAGTACGAGAGATCCTGCAGACGGTGTCGAGCGTTACGGACACCGGAACTGTTGCGGAAATGCCCGTACCCTTTGTTTCCGGCCTGACATGTGATGGAGTTTCTTTCTGGTATCGACCCGGTGAATTGATCCTCGATAAGGTGTCATTCAAGATTGGGTGCCAGGAACATGTAGCTCTCATCGGCGCGAGCGGATCAGGAAAGTCTACCCTCGCGCGTTTGCTTGCTCGAATCGCCGATCCCACATCCGGACTTATTACCCTCGAGGGAAGGCCCGCGGCCGACTACGCGCTGCAGGCATTGAGGCGCGCAGTCTGTTATGTCCCGCAGCAGCCCGTGCTCTTCTCTGGGACCATTCGCGACAACTTGCTCCTCGCAAACCCACGCGCGACCACTTCTGATCTTCACCGAATCATGGAGGTCACCCGACTGCAGTCAGTACTGGAATGTCTTCCAAATGGTTTGGACACAGTTCTCGGCCCGGAAGCTGCGGGACTCTCGGGAGGAGAGCGGCAACGACTTGCGATAGCGCGAGCCTTATTGCGTCAGCCGGCGATCCTGGTGCTCGATGAATCGACTTCCGCTCTCGATCTTCCGACAGAGCAGGCCGTATTGCGAGCAGTCGCCAAATGCTGCAACGGAAAGGCACTTGTGTTGATCTCGCATCGGCTTCGTTCTATAACGTGGGTCGACCGAATCATCGTTTTGGACACCGGAACAGTAACCGCTCAAGGATCTCATGCGACGCTCTATCGCGAGTGCGCGCTCTATCGAGATCTCTATGAGAGCGATGACGATCTGCAGTCGGAGGGCGATCCTGCGAACATCGTCAATGCATATGCTGACCTGATCGCGCAGCATCGATGAATGACTAGGCAACATTAGCGACTTGGGAGCGCCGCCTTTCGTCTCACAAATCCAGACCTGTCCCGGAATTGATAGGCGAGGCGAACGGGTAAGCTCGCCCCGCCATTTCTACTTGGCAGTACTTGCTTTCTTAGCAGCCGCTCGTTTTTTCGCGGCATCGGACATCTTCTTTCGAGTAGCCGCAGAGACAACCCGCTTCCCGGGCGCGGTCTTCACTGGAGAAGCCTTCTTGGCAGTCGTGTTCTTGCCTTTCGTCTTCACCGGTGCAACGGCAGTGGCATTTGCCTGTCCACGTGTTCCCGCAGCCGTTGCATCCTGCAAAAGAGAGTCACGAATCTGTGTGAGGCGCGTGATCCTCTTGGTAAGATCGGCAATCTCCTTGTTCAATTCTGCTACTGCACCAGGTACGCTCATCCATCCTCCAATTGGGCGGGCTTAACAGCGCCTGCGCCTCGCCAATCGTATCAAGTTCCGGAAAGCTCGTCGGAGAAGGGGCATAGGGATGGAATGCACCCAGAGGACCCAACAGTGCTTTCGATGCGCCACACGAGCTTAATAATGCACGAGATGGTCAGGGCTGATAGGACCGGAACGCCCAAGCGCATTCCGCACACATTCCGCTTCTCTTCAGCAAGTCTTACACGATGGGAAGAGAGATCAGGAACTCAGCACCTTGAGGTTCGAGGTTCCTTACCGCTACGTCGCCGCGATGTACCTGCGCCACCATCCGAACGAGGGCCAAGCCCAGACCCAGCGAACCGAACTTGGCAGGGCGGGTGAGATTCTCTCCTCGAAACGCAAACTCGAAGATTCTCGGAAGCACTTCCGGCGGTACGCCAGTGCCCGAGTCCGTAACCCGAATCTCTGCATTATCCCCTTTGCGGTTGACGCTGATTACAATCCATCCTCCGCTGGGTGTGTACTGGATCGCATTCGAGATCAAATTCTCTACGGCGCGTCGAAGCAAATTCTTTTCGATACGGAGGAGACCGGGATTCTGGTCGAACCGCAGATCCAGATGGATGCCTTTTTCAGCGGCCTCAAACTCGAAGACCTCCACGGCATGTTGAAGCATCAAGTCCAACGTAGTCTCGACGAAATTTCTATCGATGTTGCTTTCGAGGATCGCGAACTGACTAATGGAGGCAATGACTTCTGCCAACAGGGTAATTTCAAGATGCGCTGACTCCAGAATGGTCTCTCTCTCCTCCGGGTTCATGTTGCCGTCGAATTCGAGCGCTTCGATTCTCGAAAGCACTCTGCTCAATGGCGAGGCGAGATCATGGCTAAGGAATGCGAGCCATTCAAGGTGGAGCTTTTCCCTTGCCGCAACCTTTCTCTTCGATTCGCGCGCCTGTGCGATGAGGAGTTGTGCATTTGTGGCAAGATCGCGAATCTCGTGCTCAAGGAGCAACTGCCGCAAGGGAGATGACAATCGGTTCATTGCCTCGAAGCCGTCACCGACGCTGGAAGAAGATCCTTGAACCCCTTCGGCTACGACGATGCCTATCGACTTGCAAAGTTCGCGGAGAGACCTGCGGAAGAGCATTCGCGCGAGCCAAAACGCCGCTGTAAAAACTAGAGATGCAGCCGTAAACATTACCACGAGCGATCGCGGACCCATGATGAGTCCAAGAAGCTGTGGCGATGGGAACGAAGTCATTTGACAGACCACCTGGTCCGCCACAGAACATGACGACTACGCCACCTCTGATCGTTCGCAGAAGGACTGATGCCGGATGTCTCGCCATCGCATCGGCGAGTCTGGCCTTGTCTCAGCATCTCTGATCATGATGTACTTCGAACGGCTCTGGTTTTAGCTTCGAGATGACAGCCGGAAGTCGATAATCTCGTCTCACCGATGAACAGATCCTGAGAGAAGGGCCGAGCAACAGTCACTTCAAGAACAAAATCGCCCGAATGTTTTCGTGACGAATCTTTGGTGCAGAATAGCAATCACACGCCATTGGCGAATCTGAGTTCGTATTCTCAACTACCTTATCATGTCGTTGGGATGCAGGCGAAGTAGTACTTCCTGCAATCACACGTTCCACTGGGTGTAACACGCAGCACAACTTAGCAAAACTGGAGGTGTGACTACACTACGACATCGGTTTGGCAGGCGCATCGCGGAACTTCGGAGAATTTCCGGGATGAAACAAGAAGTATTCAGTGAAGCGATTGGCCTCACCGCGAAGGCTGCCGGGGACATTGAAAGAGGCATGGCATTTCCCAAACCGGAGAAGCTGGAGAAGATCGCGGCCGCCCTAAAGGTCCCTCTCAAGGAACTGTTCGACTTCGAGGATTCTCGCTATATTCCCCCACCGCCGCCCTTGCAGACGACGGAGAAGCCCCGGGCGGCGAGGAAATCACGATAATGTGAACGGGTATCTTAGAGGCCCAAAGGGACTCGTGCGAACAGTTTTCTATCCACCCAAAAGACCCTGGACGACGACGAAATCGACGAGGAGTACGTTGCTCCGGATCACCGTATTAGCCTCCTAAGCTCAGACTGCGGAAGGTGCGGCGGACTGTGGAACTCGTTCCACCATGCTGATGCTGTAGCTTGGTTTACCGTCACGATCTCGCAGCAGGGCTACGGTCATCTTCGTGAATAGAACGTCGCCATTTCGAGACATAAGTCGCTTGTTCACCTGATAGCGGTCGATCTTACCTTCGATAAGCGAGAGAAACAGCTTCCGGCCTTCCGGAAGATCCTCTGGGTGAACCAACTGCGAAAACCGCATTCGCTGCAACTCGTCCGCTTCGTACCCGACCATTTCTTGGAACAGCATATTGCTCTCAAACGGCTCACCCGAGGTGTTCACGAGAACGATTGCTACAGGGGCATTTCGAAAGAGCGATCGGAAAGCGTCCTCATCTCGGCAGTCCTCTTGGCTCCATGTTTCGTCCGATTCCAAAATCTTCGCCACACAAGCAAAAGACGAGGGCTCTTGCGTAAGTGGATCGCTGATCACATAAAAACTACAGGACACCGCAAGAGGGTGTCCTGTCTGGAAATGTCTCAAGCGAACTGTCTGAGTCGTGAAGCCGATTTTCTGCAAAGGTAGGAGATGAAGCATTTCCTTGATACGAATGCGGTCCCCATCGACAAAGAACTCTTCGAGGGAAGTCTCATTGATCTCGGCCTCATCGTATAGTCCGAGCATGTCTTTGCCGGCATCGTTGAGAAAGAACGTCTTCCGATCGAGTTGAGCTACACACATGAAATCCGAAGAGCTCTGCACAAGAGATTCCAGATTCTTCAGTTCGAGCTGGTCTGAATGGCCGCCGTCATCGGCCCTTGCAATAAAACCCACGAGACCAATCAAAACTCTGGAATGGTTAAAAATGGGAGAACCCGAGATTCGCGCGTAAAAGCGGGAGCCGTCCTTCCGTGCTCTCACCGTTTCGATATTTACGAAAGATTTTCCAGCCTGCAGATGTTCCACCAGATCGGCCCAGCTCTCGCGCTGGCTTTCGGGCAGAGGTGGGGTTAGACCGACGATGTCCTCATCATTCCAGCCGTAGATCTCACGGAAGGCAGGATTACAGCGCAACACTTTACGGTTCACATCGAATAGCGCAATTCCAACGGGTGCGCGATCGAGCATGATCCTCATCTCGTCTCTTTCCGTTTGTAGCGTGTTCCACTGTTGGCGGTAGGACCCCAGCAACCAGCTCATCGCCGCACAGAGGATCAGGAAAGATAGGACCGCCGAGATGTTGGTAGAGTCCGAGCGGATGAGCCGAAATAGAACCGCTGCTCCTACCGATGTGATCAATCCGGCCGCTCTACCCAATCGCCAACTGACGACAACGGTGGTTCCCAATAAGACTGCGGGTGGCCATATCGCTCTGCCGCCAAAAGCGATTACTAGGAGGAAGGCTGCTGCCAACACTGCGAAGGCAATCGCATCTCGTCTTTTGAACGCCTGAGAGAGGCGAGTCTTAATCTCTGAAAATCCCCATAATCCCATTGCTCTACGTCCCCGGCCCATATTGCGCTGGATCTTCAAGCGCAGCCGTAAACCCATTGGTATGGCTCAGATCTGGGAATACGAGGATCGCTGACTCCTGTCCTCGCAAAAGCACTTGCGTACCGAGACCTCTCGCCGAAGGGATCCTTGGAATGGGAATCTATCATCGAGCGAACTTCGGAGGTTGAAGTATCGTGCCGAAGCCAAACATCGTGTCCGGAGCTCTGGACTCTTGAGTGGATGATCATACCCGAAGTTCGATCTATAAAGATCGAACTTTCGTCATAGATCGCGGGTCTCCAACTCGCTCCGTGCACCTTAGCAGGCACGCTTTATGTTGCATCGGGCCACGCCCTACGCGTATCAGGACAACGACAGGAATTCTGTGTTCCCCGCGTCGATATAGAAGAGCGAACCAAGGTACGCTACTAATCGTAGGCAGTGACGAGGGTCTTCAATTGTGCGCGAGTGGGCACGCAAACGAGGTGCTGCTAGGTGCAAGCGTTCAGCAGAGCAAAATGGCCGATCGTCGTCACCGTCGCTATCGTGGCGATCGCAGCAATCCTGATACAGCAGAACCGCATTTCCCGGAGTACCGCCGACGCGCTTCTTTCTCGTGCCGACAAACTCTCCTGGGATAACCAGTGGCTGGAGGCGAATCCCCTTTATGCCAGGGCTGAGATCGAGTTCTTGCATCAGGGCCAACCATCGAAGGCTCTCTATGCACACGTCAGTCAGTTCATCGTGCGAGCTGAGTCCGATCCGATACCGTCGCTTCTGATAGAACTTCAAAAGGATCTGAGCTTGCCACAGGCGCGGGAGCCAGAGACGCATCTCCGCATCCTTGTCATTCAGGGCATGATCGAAAGCAATTACGACGCAGGGTTGGCACGCAATACCTGGCAAGAGGTAGAGGGGATCGCTGAGAGCCGCGGGCACTACCTTCTGATGGCGCGCGCGATAGGGGAGCAAGGATTAGCCGCATTCCTTCTCGGCGATTTCTCAACCGCAAAAAAGCTGGTGACGCGGGCGTGGTTGGCCGCCAAATACCTTCATGATGATGCCGCTCACGTCCGGTACGCGAGTATGTATGGAGCCGGACTCGTTGAACTACAGAAGTATGACGAGGCAATCCATGTACTCGATGAAGCCATCGATACATCGGCACGTTCAAAGACGGTGGCCTATCCGAGCATCGCGATCAACTTCAAGATTGATGCGCTTCGAGGTCTCGGACGTTACTCCGAGGCTTTGCAACTGGCGGATCAAGCCATCCAAAGGCTGCCATCGGCAAGACTCGACGCGCATCTGTACCAGATCATGACGTCCAAGGGAGAGGTCTACGGCAACGCCGGCAAGTGGAACGAAGCCATTGTGCAATACACAATCGCGCTCGAGTATGCACGCAGGCTCAAATATTGGAGAGGAATCGTTCAAACCGGAGGCCTGCTTGCTCTGGCTTACGAGAAGCAGAATCGAATCCAGGATGCACTGGTGACTATCGATGAAGCCATCCAGGCAAACAAAATGATCCCCGCAGAACTCTACTTCTCTCCACGTAACATGGCCATCAAGGCGGAGTTGCTAGATAAGCTGGGAAAACAGCGAGAATCCTATCTTCTGCACGAGAAGAGCTTGGGATTGTTCGACTCTCTACTCGCTACGGCGCCGACTCGCAACGTTGAGCGAGAGCTTCTCAATCAGATGCGCGATGTGTATTCCAGATATTTCGAGTCTCTCTGCCGGGAAGGCAATCTTAACGAGGCGTTTACGACAATTGAACGAGCGCGGGGCAGAATCCAGGCCCAGTCTATTTCGGAACGTCCGTCTCCATTGCCCCACGATCCGACCGACGACGAGCGGAAGGTCGCGCAGATGAACCTCAGCCTGATCGAGAACAACGACCCGGGAGTGGCAGTGAAATTAGATCGCGCCCTAGTCGAATCGAATCTGCTTGCCGCTGATACGACGTTGTCTGGACAGACCTTCCGTAGACCCTTGGAATTGTCCCAGGTACAAGCCCATCTAGGCCCGAAAGAGCTGGTGCTGGAGTATGTTCTCGACGATCCTGCATCGAGCGTTCTCGTAATCACTGCTAGCGGAGTTAAGAAGTACGATTTGCCATCAGGCGATGAGATTGAACATCTTGCCTCGCGATACCGAAGAGAGATCCACGATCGAAAGACCGACACCGAACTTGCGCGCAAACTGTTCAGCGAATTGATTGGCCCGATTGCTGAGTATCATGACAAACAAGAAATCATTATCGTTCCGGATGGTCAACTCCACCTCCTGCCCTTCGGCTCTCTCATGGAAAACAATGAGTATGCGATTCAAACACACAGCTTCAGTGTCAGCCCCTCGGCGTCGGTTCTGGCGTTGTTACGAGATCGAGAAGAACAGAACCAGGTAGGCTCTCTGGGTTACATCGGTGTAGCCGCATCGTCTGAACCTCAAGCGAGAAGCAGTTGGATTACACGATGGGCATCCTTTGGCAGAAGCGGGTCGCTCGACCCTTTGCCGCAGAGCAAACGAGAGGTGCAGACAATCGCCGGCTATTTTCCGGGAGCGGCTACGGTGCTCCTCGGTCACGAGGCTACAAAGGCCAACTTTACGGCTCGTCCCCTCGATCAATATCGTGTTGTTCATCTCGCCTTGCACGGCTATGCCGACATCGAACACCCGGAACGGTCGGCACTTGTTTTCGCTCCCGACGCGGCCAGAAAGAGCGACGGAATCATGGACCTTCAGGCGATCCAGAGACTTCGGTTCCGGGCCAGCCTAGTCACCTTGTCAGCTTGCGACACCGGTGTGGGGCCGATCAGCGAGGCGGACGTCGACAATCTCGCCAATGCTTTCATCGAGGCCGGTGCGGAAAGTGTCGTCGCTGCGCTCTGGGACCTTGAAGACCAGACGACTGCACTTCTGATGACGAACTTTTATAAGAACCTAAGTATGCACGAACGAAAAGGCGAGGCACTCCGTAACGCTCAGCTTGACATACTCGCCGCAGGGCTGCCTCCATACTATTGGGCGAGCGTCGAGGTTTTGGGGGATGCTTCCGAATCAGTCTAAGAAATCGGGCCAAGGAGGATAGAAGCGTGCAGCAGTCTTCATTGAACGAATCCCAACGTGGAGAGATTCTCGAAGCGATTACAAAGACAGTCACTAAGAAGTTCTACGACCCTCAATCGACGCACGAAGATTGGGATGCCGCTGTGAGAAAGCACCGATCCGGGATTCTGTCCGCGTCGTCGGACGAGGAATTCGAAGCCAGGGTTGCCGGACTCTTGACTGAACTGAAGAGCTCCCACATGGGTTTCTATCACAGTGGGCTAGCGCGCTGTACAAGCAAGATGGCGCTCTGCGCTGTGTATTCTGCCGGATCGTCGGAGGACGGACCCCGGTGGGTCTTTCAGGACGTCCACGAAGGAGGACCTGCAGCTGACGCAGGCATTAGAGTGGGCGACGCCTTGATTGCCGTCGACGGTCGCTCATTTCGGCCGCCTGACCATCCACTGTTCGCGATGGGGTCCACGGTAACCATTGAGGTGGCAACCATTGACGGTCGGCATAGGACCCATCGTGTCTCGATTCCGCTCGTCAAGGTAAAGCGAAACCAGCTGCCTAAGGTCGAGCCGAATCCAATTGTCTCGGCGCGGCGTGTCGGCGAAAGCACCGGATATATGCGGATTGCCAGTTACCCGGGTGAAATCGGTATCGACGTCGCAAACGACATCTCACGCGCGCTCCAGAATCTCGGCCCTATCGACCGCCTGGTCATTGACTTGCGCGGCAACAGTGGCGGAGGGATTGGTGTGCTGCGAGTGATGAGCCTGCTCACTCCGTACAAACTCGTGGTCGGAAACTTCTCCAATGGGAGATTGAAGAGCAGCTCGGACGCGCCGAATGGAAGTTTTGTCCTCAACCAGATTCCAGCGACGAAGCGTGGTCTGATTCCTCTGGCTTTCCGCTTCTTCACACACCTTCTCGCACGCAAGCTGACCGGCAAGAAGATGCCGATCACCGTCGTCACCGAAGGACCAGGCTATCAGCCATTTCATGGCAAAGTGGTCATTCTGGTTGACCGTCACACCGCCAGCGCCAATGAGATGCTGATCGCTTTCGCTCGCGAGCATAAATTGGCCCGAATTGTTGGGGAAGCAACTCCGGGACGCGTGCTCGGTGGCAGCAAATTCAAATTGCCATATGGCTATTGGCTGGCGCTACCAGTCGGTTCGTACAGAACAAGAGGCGGAGATTCCATTGAGGGCAAGCCGATACCCCCTGATGTCGAAGTCCCGTTCGATGCTCGTGAGGCGCAGGAAGGACGGGATCCGCAGCTGGAAGCGGCGCTTCGGGTAGTAAGCCAACTCTGAGTCTGCATTTTGTCGCATCCTGCGACCTACTTTTTCTTGTTTCTGCAAGCCAGGGATGTCAGACTCTCTTCGGAAATGCTTAAGCCGCGCAGAAGTTGCGCGGTAAGAGAGTATCGCGGGCTGAGCACTGATGGGACCATTAGGTCGTCTCATGAACGCTGTGTATAGGCTCAGTTCGTCATCCTGGGCTATGTGCGGTGGTATGTGCAGAGGACCTTTGCCGATCCGGATTACGATTGCTTTCGACTGCTCCTGATAGAGCCCGGCTCGAGGACTGTCTTGACTAGACGGGATGGCTTGCGGTGGGTCCTGCCTCGAGTGACCATACCTCGTTGGAGCCGGACTGCGCCGAATGTCCAGTCAGAGATTAGAGTTCAATTTAGTCTTCAGGCTATTGTCCTCGATGAGCTTGAGGCGCCCGCTCACGATTCGTTGATCATGGCTGAAGTTATCGAACGTCCCGCGACGGGGATCGATAGCTCATTCTCCTGGAGGAAGCTCGAGGAGCTGGCGATGGATGAGTTTGTGGACGAGGAACTTCTATCCGTCCAGAGGCTGCTATTCGAAGGTTCGACGGGCCGCGGACAGTTCTCTCGCTTAGGTTGGATCGGCGATGTATTGGCTTGGGCCGCTGCTCATACCGATGTGGACCCAGGGCAATTTGTGGAGATCAAGCAGATCAATGGCTCGTCCAGTTCCGCATTAATCCGGCTTACGACTGCAGCCGGTGCGGCGGTATGGTTCAAAGCAGTTGCGGATCCCGAGATGACCGAGTACCGCATGACTGCTGCTCTTAGAAAGCTTTTTCCCGATTATCTTCCAACGTTTCTTGCTATGCACGATGTATGGCACGCTTGGTTAATGGAGGATGCCGGCCGCCCTCTGGATGACATGGAAAATGCGCGACCTCGCCTTTTTGAAGAAGTCGCCCATCATCTTGCGGACCTGCAGAAGGCCAGCATTCCTCGAGCGTCATCTCTTCTCGATCAGGGGTGCGCGGACCTGAGACTTTCCGCTCTTTGCGCCCAAATGCCTGGAATCATGGCGTCTCTGGAGGAGGCTGTCGAGGTGCCCGATTATGGGAGCCATAGCTATCTGCGTAAGGCTAGGATACGAGCTCTCCACAGGACCTTTCAGGATGCTGCCGATCAACTGCAAGCCAGCGGCGTCCCGGACACATTGGTTCATTCGGATATCAGTACGGAAAATATCCTCATCGCAGATGGTACTTGCATCTTCACCGATTGGGCACAAGCTGCGATCGGCAATCCGTTTGCGAACTTCGAGCAACTGAGGATGCAAGTGGCACAGCATCAGAATGCAGCGGTCGTCCAGGAAAGACTGCTTGCTGCTTACATGCGCACATGGTCAAGTCAGCTCAGTGCTCCGCAAATTCGACAAGCGTTTACGGCTATACCACCCATCGCGATTGCCATGTATCTGAGCACGCGGCGCGATTGGCTTAGCCCCGAGAAATTGCGAGAGCAACAGTTTGTGCGTTATGCAAGGAGTATGGCACGTCAAATGGATCGTGCCGTTCAGGAGTACGAGGCACGGGAAGCACTGACAGCTTGAAGGAGGTTCCACACCTGGTTAGTTGATGGTTACGGGATAGTAATATGGCGCTCCGTCTCCAAGGCGCTGAGTCCCGAGAAGGTAGTTTCCGGCTTGTACCTGGTTAAGGTTCATCTCAACATGTAGTTCGAGGTGTGGCCCATCTGCCGTAGCGGTGCCTTCGGCCGATGCTACCAACGAAGACGTGCTCTTATCTCGGGTCAGGAAGATGCGATAGGTTCCGGATGGACTGTAGTAGGGGAGGATAAGATGCAAATTCAGGAGCCTGCTTGGTAACAGGATCGGATGTGGCGCCGATGCCTCGGTTCCTCGCGAGACGCCATCGCCGCTCAGATCAACTAACATCGAGACGGAGTTGTTCGACGCGCTGGAGAGACGCGCTACCTCTTCGGTCCGCTCCCGCTGGTGCAACGCAGACCACGTGAAAGCAATCAGGCTGAGGCATGCAGCGATGCCAGCAAGCTTCCAGTTCCAAATGATCGACCGAGCCAGTCGGATCCGCGGTGACTGCATATCCCTCGTGCGTTGACGTCGCAATTCGATGAGGTCGCGGGTGCATTCGGCACACCGCATAATGTGGAGTCCGTTCAATTCGGCGAGTTCGACATTCCTCGGCGCTTCGACGAACGCTCGAAGAGTGGCAGGGCCAGGGCAGCCAATCCGATCGGGGTTCGGATGGTTCTTCAGCACATACTCCTCTGCTTTGGTAAACAGAAGCGTATCGTTCTCGTCGTCCTCCTGGAAAGTTCGGGAGTTGTTCACGTAACCCTTTCCTGGCTTTCACCGGCGTATGCCGGTATCTACTATGGCCGCACTTGAATGCCCAGCCTCTTTCGTATACGAGCGAGTTCACGTCGGCATCGAATGCGGATCGATTCCTGTGACGTCTGTACCTCTTCGGCCACTTCGTCCCATCTGCTACGAGCACCATAGCGCATCATCAGGGCGCGTTGTAGCTCTGGAGGAGTGTCGCGGAGAAGTGTGGCGAGATCGTGTTCTGCATGAATGGCGTCGGCCGCGGGGGCGACCGGCGACAGTAAGAATTCGACATCGTCGCTCGTTCCTTCCAACGTTAGTTTTGATCTTGCGCGGCGCTCTCGGCGTACTGCATTTCGATAAGCGCGCACAAGCATCGTCTGCGCCTCTTCGACGTCGACTGGTGACAGGTCCGCAAGTTCTTCCTTCACCTGCTGAATGGCAGCTTCCATTAGTTCGTGGGCAAGAGATTCGTCGCCCAACAAGGTCGATGCCATGTGTTTGGCATCAGGCCATTCCGCCCTCACGGCAGCCCGCATGATCGGCGCAATCCAACGCCCGTGGGGTGTAAACCCAATTACCCAGACGAGATCTGAAGGCGAAGGGGATGCCATAGGGGGCCCACAGAAGAGCTTAGAGGGAAGCACTGTTGCTTCGACCTTGCCCTGTCTAAATCCAAAATACCCAACTCTCAAGGAAAAATCCACATAGTCGCTTATTTTTCCAGATTGACATGTCCGGTTTTCTCTTTCTCGATGGCTTAAAGAGTGTAGGGGTTTTTTCCCTTGTTCACCCAATCATTCGAAGAGGTGCATATGGCTGCCCTTCCCCAAGTGCAAGAACAGCAGCAGTCGTGGAGTAAAGAAGCCTTCGCTATGGCTCGTCAGGCGAAGGTGCTTTCCGGGAACAAGCTGGAACAACTGGTCGTTCGATTGCAACGCCACAGCGGTCGCTCTAAAGAGGCGTGCTGGAAATTCATTATTCAGCAAGGCCTCCAGGAAAAAATGGATCATCGACGCTGGACCGGCGACGAAATCGAGACGTTGAGAGAAGAGCTGGTTAAGCGATCCATCGAGGAAGTCGCTAAGAAACTCGATCGGACGCCCGAGGCAATCCGCAGCATTCTCAAGCGGAACAAACTCAGGGTCCGGGACATTCGCTGCGATCTTTTTTCAGTGGAGAGCCTCGCGGCGGCCCTCCATATCAGAAAGTCTGAGATTCAATACTGGATCGATCAAAATTGGCTTCCGGCAACGATGAGAAGCAAAGGACGCATGCGGTTCTACACCATTACGCCGGAAGCTCTCCTTCACCTCCACAAACATCACCACATGGACGTCCTTCGCCGTGGCCTTCCAAATCAGTCGCTCTTTGAGGCTTACGTTCAATACTGCTACTCCCCGAAGCATACGGTCGGCGAACAGCTCCTGGATGTGCGTCGAGATAAACGTGAACGAGCCGCCTTTTCTGCAATCTCAAAATCGAGGCAAGAAAATCAGAAAGACCCGGAGGATGAAGATGCTGGTGAAGAAGGAAGATATCAAATCCGGATCTGAGGCAGGGCGTCGCCAGTCCCTTCCGGCAGAGGCTTGTCCCTACTGCGGGCGTCAGAAGGAATATGATCGCATCTCACTTGGTGAGCTAGCGACAAGTATTCTTTGTGTCATTCTCCTCATGGCCATCGCTATACCTCTTGTTTGCATAACTGAGCATTGGCTGGAGCATCAGGGGCAGAAGTCGTTCGACAACTTGATCTGGCGGGAACGGATCGAGAACTGGTAATCCATCAGGCAGACGGTTGTTGGCTCCGCAACTTAGGTGGGTTGTAATCTTCTTCAATGTTGAGAGCATACCGTCGGCGTAATTTCATTCCGGCTGCCGAGATGATGGTCCGAATCGAACGCGCCGTCCGTCCTTGCTTTCCGATAATCTTGCCGGCATCTTCGTTGGCCACGTGCAAATTCAGAGTTATCGCTCCGCCTTCTTCAAAACACTCGACAGTTACTGCATCGGACTCGTCGACAAGACTTTGCGCGATCATCAGTACTAGCTGTTGCACTGACTCATCCGCAGAGCACTGAGAATTCGAAGTTGTCATTTCGTTGTCTCCTTCGCATGTCTTCGGTGCGATACCACGCTATGAATAGCTGGGCGCATAGTCCCGCGTCGAGGCTTGCAGCGTGTTTCCTATTCACCGTGAGGAGCAGGTGAACTGGCATTCAAATCACCGTACCAACAACTCCCTCCATTCTACAAATCTGTTCTTAGCGGCACGAAATAGGCGTCGTGTCGCCATTCCGTTCAGTGAAACTCACTTTCCCCTTTCAAAGAAGGAGCTTCGAAATGTCTCCCGTTGAGAACGTGCGCCTAAAACTGGCCGTAGCTTATGACAGGTTCCGTCGCAGTCCCGTTCGATCGTTGTTTAACCTAACCCTTCGCCTGGCGGGTGCATTCCTCGTGACCGAGATCGGGCATCGAACTGGCGTGTCCGACCTGATTATCTTTCCGATGACGTTGTTGGTCATCATCGTCATCTCCCTTTTGTGCCACGTAACATGGCGATGGTGCGATGAAAAGCCATTCCCCTCACGGCCTAAGGACTGATCTCGCGCGGGCGTGGGGAAATTGCGACACGTCTTGCAGAAGTCGGTGCCGAAACTCAGCCCGACGATGATCTCTTTGCCGGCGTTTCCCCGAGGTCCGATGCCCGAATGCCGCGAGGTCCCCGCGGGGTGCGCAGTTTGTCGGCAGTATCATCGAACTCTTCGAGTGGTGGCGGAGGACCAAAGGGGATGCGTGTCGGCGCTTCCTTGCGGACCTCATGGATCGACCCTAGGTAGATCGTATTGAGTCCATAACGAGCGTTGAGACTATCAAGGGCAGTCATCACTCGTTCTCTTGCGCTCTCTTGCTGGAAGGGATCAATGCCGAAGAGGTCCGGCGACGGCGCTCCATCAAGATGGGTGAGAGCTACCGATAGGTCTGATGGGATGTAAGCGGGAACGCGGGGCCAGATCGCAATCAAGTGTTCCTGAAGTGTGTATGGATCGTGGCACGGCTCGATCCGGATATTGCATGCAAACGTGGGATGTTCGCGGAAGCCGACCTGCAAGGAAATTCCTCCTGCCCAAAGATCGTTACGACGCATCTTGCGGGCCGTCGAGTGAAGCAACTTCAACGCCACAGCTCGTGCTTTATCGAGAGTCCTGCAATCCGGAGGCAGGATATGCTGGCGGCTCAGGGTTTGTAATGGCCGCGCGGGAGGCTCAAGAAAATCTTCTCCACGCAGCCAAAGCCAAAGCCGGTCACCTAAGACACCACCCCAGATCGTGTGCATCCGTTCTCGTGTCAGGGCGCATAGTTGGCGCATGGTGTTGACTCCTTCGGTATGAAGTCGTTCCTCCATCCGCTTTCCTATTCCGGGAATGTCGCCGAGCTGCAGGCTGTACAGCGACTGGGGCAGGTAGCGATGCTCGAAGATCATCAGCCCATCTGGCTTTTGCATGTCGCCAGCGATCTTGGCGAGCAAGCGATTCGGTGCAAGGCCGACCGAACAGCGCAATGTGATGCCTACGGTGCGAAGCTCGTGCTTAATTTCATAGGCGATCGCTGTTGCACGTTGCAGCGTGCGCTCCCGGCCGATGAGCTGACAGGCGAATTCGTCGCAGGACATGACCTGTTGGATAGGGATACACCGTTCGATCGCAGCTGCTATGCGGTGATGGTACTCGACATAAAGTCGGGGGCGAGCTTCAACGACGATCAAGTGAGGGCATAATGCCTTCGCGTCGGCGACGCCGGTGCCCGTCTTGATGCCGTATGCCTTGGCCTGGTAGCTGGCGGCAATACAGCAGGTCGAATCAACATCCACTGGAACGATCCCGACAGGCTGGCCACGCAGTTCCGGACGCAACTCTTGTTCGATCGAGGCAAAATAGGAATTTAGATCGACAAACAGCCAATTGATCGAGGAATCGGCCATCATTTCCCCGCCAAACGCGCATACTGTTCCGGGGTCAGCCAAAGATCCACGTTGCCACGGCCCGCATGCATAGCTTGCTCGACGGCCTGCCTGGATGCCAAATCACGGAAGCCGTTGCTTCGCCCGATCATCTCAACTATCGCGTCAGGGGCGGTAAACGTGCGCGGGCGCGCTGCCGGCGTTCGAAGGTCCCCCTCCAGGAATGTGCAATGCCATTGATCCCGGCGAGCGAACGACATATGGACGCGGTGAAGTTTCGGCGTGGGATTGCGTTCGGCTGAGCATTTGTCGCAGGCTCGTTCTCCCGGAGGCTGCCAAAGCAGAACATCAAGGTGGCGTCCGCAGAAACAACAAATCTTCCCTGCGGCTCGCATTCGGGTTGTCGAAGCTCGTTCGCCGCCCATGACCCTAAGATAGGCGAAGAAAGAGCGAAAATCATCCACAAACTACATCTAATTGATCCAACAGGAGTTAGTCATTCGAATTCCGAGCAGGAGCTGGCCAGGCGTGCCGAGCCTGAGAAATTCGAAGACTGGACCTGGAGAGTGTTCGTTTCGTTCACCTCGTGAGCAGATCCAAAGCATTTCCCATCGCCTCGTAGCCTGCGTCACTCGGATGCAGATGGTCGCCGTGGTCATATTTCGGTAGATACTGCTGCGGATTTCCCGGATCCCGAGTGACCTGATCAAAATCGGCGACGCCATCAAAGGTTCCACTGGTACGAATCCATTGGTTGAGAGCGGAACGGACCGCCTCACCTTTCTCGGAGTAGTAGCCCGCGCCCTTATAGGGAGTCAACGTAGCTCCAATCACTTTGATGTGAAACGTATGCGCTCTATCGACAAGCTGCTTCATTCCAGTTTCGAGGTCGATCACCGAGACGTCATCTGCAGGAGCACGCGGATGCGATAACCTGCCGATATCGTTGATACCCTCAAGAACGATCAGATACTTGACGCCGCTCTGCGTGAGGACGTCCCGATCGAAACGGGCCAACGCATTCTGCGCCCAGCCATCATTCAAAATGCGGTTTCCATCAATTCCTTCATCCAGCACGCTGAGTTGCGCAGAACTCCTATTCTTACTTAGCTTGACTGCTAGATAGTCGGGCCATCGATGGTTCGCATCGACGGTCGAGTAGGCACCGTCCGTAATCGAATCCCCAAACGCGACAACAGCCCCCGCATCGTCATTGCCCGCGAGCACATCGATTCCGTCCAGAAAATACCATGAGGTCTGTTTGCGGGCATCATGAAGCGTGGCCGCAGTGGTTTCATTTCCCTCGACCATGTAGTTTGTCTGTCTTGCGTCGGAATGGTAGGTATAGTTCGGCAAATCCTGACTAGGTAGATAGAAGCTCACCGTCACATCGGAAAAGGCGGGCAAGTTTATATCCACCGGGTCGCTATACATCTCGGCTCCGGCTGGGATCTTTACTGTGATCTGCCCGTTGAACATGAGCGGACGATCTGACCCTTGCTGAGTATCGCCATTACCAGCACTGAGAGCGATGTGTGCGCTGCTGATTTGCAATGGCAATATACCGTACCGATTCGTGAAACGGACCCGAACCCGGTTACCACTGATCGATGTATGCACAATCTCGCGTAAGGTTGCGTTGCTGAAAGGGAGAAGCCCGCTGTCGTTCATCGGGATCATCGGCGCTGTGGCCCAGGTGCCTACCCAATGAGAATGAGGCTGTTGAACGTTCCGGCCTGCTTCTTGTGGGAAGGCCTGAACGGCAGCCAACGCCAACAGTCCGAATATTCCCACGCTGTGAATCCACTCTTGTTTCAATCGGTGCATGCTCTCTCCTTTGTGGTCTGATTCTCTAGCTTCGTTGGCCTAGTCATACATTGCCCTCCATCGAAAAGTAGCGGCTTGGGGCAATGCCAGTCACGCGTTTGAACATTGCAGTGAAGCTCCAGGCCGTCTCATAGCCGACGGTGCTCGCAATCTCCGTGAGCGGCCGCCCCTCAGCCATCAGCGGTAGCGCCGAAAAGGCGCAGATATGATCGCGCCATGCCTGAAAGGAGAGGTGCGCTTCGCGCTGAAGAAGACGGTTCAGTGTTCGTCGGGAAACTCCGAGACGTTTAGCCCATTGATCGAGTGTGCTCCTGTCGTTCGGAGTTCTCAGGAGTATCTCTTCCATGCTCTGAAGACGTCGATCGTGTAACTTTGGAAGGCCTACAGGATTGATCGCAGCCCAGTTGATCTCACCGAGTAAAGCAGCGATAATTCGGGCGTCCTGCCCTTTCTCGTCATATTCAACGGGCATATCCATCACGCGGAGTATCAATTCACGGAGCAAAGCCGAAACTCCGATCATCCTGGCAACTCCAGGCGCTTCGAAAGGACACGCGTCTGTTCGGATGTAGAGAGTCCTTATCTGCACCGGACCGATGCTCCCGGTCCGATGAAGACACCCAGGGGGCAACCACACGGCCCTCTGCGGAGGAACGATCCAACAGCCGGAATCGAACGTTACCTTCATGCTGCCGGACGCGGCATAGAGAAACTGCGCGCGGGAGTTGGCATGCATGAAGCCGATATAACCACCGGCATGGTCCTTCGAGAGCGCCGAAACCGGTCGCGCGACCGTCTGCAGATACTCATGTTCATCGGGTCTCATTTCCATGGCCTGATCGACGTAAGGGTTAGTGCACTACGAGGAATATCCCTTCTCTTTATTCCGCAGTGACTGACTCAGAACAATTCGAGAACGAGTCGCCATCATCCTCGACTGTCGCCTCACAACGGCCCCAAAGGATGCATCGTGACGCCTTCGCGATTCGATCGCGTGAATCGACGCCACCCCCATTGGGAGAACAATCGCCGCAGCTACGGGAGGTTTGGGTGCACCTTTGTGTGGCGATGTCTTCACGAGGATCGCAATCGTGAGCGCAAGAAAGGCAACCGCCAAGACCCAGAGGACGGGTCCTATCCACTTGTGTTTAGGTACAGCTCTTCTATGCCTTCGAATACGACCGTTCATGCTCGTCCTCCGCAGCTACACGCCGATTCAGAAAACGCTCGTGGCAGGTCGTAATCATCTGGTGCGCCGCTGCGGTGTCTTTCCACCCCAAGGCTTTTGTTCGTTTTCCTTCGAGGTCTTTGTAGGTCGAGAAGAAGTGCGAAATCTCCCTCAAAATGTGAGGGGAAATTTCCGTAAAACACTCGATTTCGCCGTAGCGTGGATTTCCGGTAGCGTAGGCTAAGATCTTTTCGTCAGGTACGCCCTGATCCAACATCTCGAACATGCCAATCGGGCGTGCATGAAACACGCAGCCAGGAAACGTCGGCGATTCCCCGAGCACAAGAATGTCGAGCGGGTCACCATCCTCGGCGAGCGTCTGTGGAATGAAGCCATAATCGGCCGGGTAGTGTATAGGTGAATGTAAATTTCGATCTAGCCGAAAGACATGGAGGATCTTGTCGTATTCGTACTTGTTCGAGGAGTCTTTAGGGATCTCGATGACCGCAGTGACAATCTCAGGCGACTGTTTGCCGATCGGAAGGTGGAGATAATTGGTCATTTGTGCTCCCTCTCAATGCGAGTGCGGGAGCACAAAAAAAGACACTCCTACACGAAGGTGTAGGAGTCATCAGTCATCCATTTCGGAAGACGGTTTCGGCGGATTCCATCGCCAGTTGCTAAAACGATTTTAGCTTCAAAGAGAGCTTCCACTCAAGCAGCTGAATCGATCCGGGCCTGTTGCGCTCTCAGACATCTTCAATCCACGCGCTGCATGAGGCGTTTTGCCAAAGACCCTCTACCATCCAATTCAACCCCTTCTCCGTCACGCAGCCATGCCGGCAAGGGGAGAAGAAGATAAGAAGACAGGCCTTGCAGCATTGGTTCATAAGTGCCGCGCAGCAATCTCATTGTCTCCTCGACCTCGGCACCACTCTTCCACTCAAACCCTGAAGCTACGAGCAGAGCAGCCAATTGCTCAAATTTCTCCTTGGGAAGACGTCCATCAGGTTGCGGTATAGGTTTTACATTTAGAGAGCGCCCAATTTCGATGAGCATGCGACGTGCAGCAGCGAAGGTCCCTCCAGCCTGGAGAGGAGACATTTTGTCCACCCCGGCTACGATAATCGTGCAGCAATCAAGGATGATCGCCAGGGAAGCAAGCCAGGACTGTTTCTCGTGCTGAGATCGATAGAAGCCCAACATTGGGTAGGAGGAGTGGCTCTCGATCAACTCTGCAGCCCAGGCCTCCCACTCTCGAAGCCATTCATTCAATTCATGAAGATTCCCTTCTGTCCCATATCGGGAGAGCACAGTTCCGGCTGTAGGAGGCGATCCGGCACGAGCGTCCAATTGAATTAGCTGCAGATCGCGTTGCGAGAAGTGGTGATAGAGGACCGGGAGGTATCCCACCATGAGGCCAATGAATCCAAACCCGATTCCCGCTTCTACGAAGATGAGGAGGTGCGAACCGAGCGTCTGTGCTGTAGGCACCTCTGCTCCGAGGGTAAAGAAGGCATCACCGCTCATGTACATCTGATGAGCGAGTGTAGCCGTCACACCGGAGCTGGCGCCGACTTGAAGAGCATACTGCAGAAACCCGAAGCCTGTAATAAGGCCGACCCCCCAGCAAGCGAACAGCAATACCATCGAAAGCGGACCGTAGATGCCCAGGAAGCTTTCACGGGCCGTCCCCACGCGCAAAATCGCTCCCATACGGGACCAGACCGCCCAGGTCGCGCGATAGAAATAGTGGACGAACCGAAAATTGCGTTCCACTCGCCGCGGAAGCAGGACAACTTCGAAGGCATCCTGAAGGGAGGCCATGATCAGGATGATTCCCACGAGCGCTGCAAGGCGGTAGCTCACGTGTGAGAAGTATACTTACCCGCGCGACGCCGGGTCGCCAGCCGACCGAACTACACTCTGGCAGATCGACCGACCATACAGACCCTGCTTTGCATCATGTATCGATTTGCGGAAGTCTTCTCCTATCCTGTCCTCAAAGCGCCCAATCGATGAAAGCTGGCCTCTTAGGCGGTCCGATCAGAGGAAGCGTATATGGCCCGTCCGTAGATGCGCAGGAAGTCAGATCTCGAAATCCAAAGCTCCGTTCTCCTCGGCACACGTTTTCCCTTTCGCGCACCATACGGATGAAAGGCCCACATCAACCCACCGACGAGGACGTTGTCTAGGAAATCGTGAATCCGCTGGGGAGCAGTCCTCTTTGGGTACTCGATCGTGAAGCCCAGTTCACGAAAAACTCTCTCTACACGGTCCAATGAGACTGTCAAAGAGGCGTGGACTCCCTCGAAGTCCGCTAAATCGCCATCTGCCATCGCCCAGTCGGCCAGCAGCATGAGCGAGAAGCGAATTCGTCGTTGCAGGCAGAACCCCCAACCGAAGAGTTCATGCGGGCCAAGACAATGAATAAGGTGTTCATTCCAAAAGTGCAGTTCCAGCAGTCGGGCACCTTGCGTTATCACTCTGGCATCGGGAAGAACAACCTCGGACGGACATCGGCTGACCGATACTCTCAGAATGCAGTCAGAGCGCTTCGAGAACTCCCGTATGCCGGTGCAGAATCGCAACAAGAAGTCGATGATCCGAACGCCGAGAACGACCGCTTCCCGTCCATAGCGCGAAAGAGGTTCGGGAATGGTAAACCTGCGCTGGGTAAGTTCAGGTTGCAAGGGAATGGAACTTGGCGATTGCTTGAGCTGGCTGGACATACACCTCTCCTGACATACATCAGAAGGGGTCATCAGTCCGGGGACGTTTCAGGGCGAACCCCATCGCCATCAACAATTCTCAGTCGACTTCAGAGAATGCCAGTTTCTTTCGCCCGCTGTCAATGGCATCTCCATGCCCGTGCGTAATTGCTTTCCTGCACGAGCGTGGCTGTTCAACGCCATTCTGATTGCCTCCAAGCCACAATCTCAAGAGAGGGGCGTCTGGTGGCGAGCTTGACAGCACCAAAGCTCATTGGATATACGTTGAAGTCAATCCAAGGGTGATGGAGTCCACCCCGCTGCCGTCGCTATCGTACGGATGATGACTCCTATGAATCTTGAATTCATAGGAGCCGCTATGTCCGCTACGTTCCCACTTACGCCTCAGGCGCAAAGTCCTTCCCCGTCTCTTCATAAGGGTCAAGCCGAAAGAGTCTCTTCCCTCTTGAGTGGAATTTTTGACGATTACTCTGGCCCTCCATTTTCAATCAGGTTTTGGGATGATTCCGTCTGGCGTTCGGCGGTGGACGAAAGCGTCTTCGAGATCTTTCTTTGCAATCAAAACGCATGGCATACCTTGTCAACCGCACCCGACCAAGTATCGCTCGGCGAGAAGTACATTAAGGGTGAAATTGAGGTTGCTGGAGATCTGTTTCTAGCCCTTCGAGCACTCCCCCAAATTGAGCAAGCGCTGCAAGACTACCTGCCGGGAACCTCATTCCGAACTGCCGCAAAGCAGCTGATTAACCGGACATCACGGGCTTTGCACTGGGGCGCCGTGCATTCAAAACGGCGGGATGCGGCAGCCATTTCCCACCATTACGATCTACCTCCGGAGTTTTACAAACTGTTTCTTGGTCCGTCGATGGTGTATTCGTGCGCCTACTTTCGAGATTGGAGAAACGATCTATACACAGCACAGTGCGACAAGATGGATTTGATTTGTCGCAAGCTTGACCTGAGCGGTCGTGATCGCTTCATGGATATCGGATGCGGTTGGGGAAGCCTTGTACTTCATGCTGTCGAAAAGTATGAAGTGGTTGGCTATGGGGCTTCCCTCAGCCAGAGGCAAGTGGACTATGCCAATGAGCGGATCGCCGGTGCAAATCGGAAAGGGCAAGCGCAGGTTTACCTGAGTGACTTCCGTGATTTAAGCGAAGTCCAGGCGCCGGTGACGAAGCTGGCAAGCGTCGGCATGTGCGAGCACGTCGGACAGACCCACATCGATGCATATTTTCGAGAGGCATATCGTTTGCTCCTGCCAGGAGGGCTCTTCTTGAACCACGGCATCACGCAGTCGACCCATGCAGCGAATGATCGACCGTCATTCATGGATCAGTATGTCTTTCCAGACGGTGAATTGTTGACACTCACGGAGATGACCCGGGCGGCCGAAGGCGCAGGGTTTGAAGTCCGTGACGTGGAAGACCTGCGAGAACACTATGAAGAAACGCTTCATCGGTGGGTTGAGGCGCTGTGCCTTCATGAACGAGAAGCCATTGCGTTGACAGATCACGAGACCTTCCGCATCTGGAAGTTATACATGACGGGATCTGCGGAAGCCTTTAGAAGAGGCGATATCGCGATCCTTCAGCTTCTCTTGAGCAAGAATGCCGAGGGGCAAAGCGCAGCTTCTAAAGTGCGGGAAGACTGGTATCGCCATTTCTAGTGTCGTTCTTTGACGCGCAATACAACCTTGGCGATGGAGTTCGCCGGTGACGCGCGTCGATTGGGCTCAAGAGAGGGCCAGCGAGTTCATAAATTCAACAAGGAGCAACAAATTTGATTACTAATGACCACTTCCTCTTTACCAGCGAATCTGTCACGGAAGGTCATCCGGACAAGATCGCTGATCAGATCTCTGACGCTATTCTCGATGCTTGCTTGGCGCAGGATCCGTTTAGCCGCGTGGGTTGCGAGACGCTCACGTGCACTGGTCTTGTCGTCGTCGCAGGCGAGATCACGACGAATGCATATGTCGATTTCCAGACCGTAGTCCGCAATACCGTGAAGGAAATTGGTTATGACCACGGACTCAAAGGCTTTGACTCCAATACCTGTGCGGTGATTTCTACCATCAACCGCCAGTCTCCTGACATCGCCCAGGGCGTAGATACAGGGGGCGCGGGCGATCAGGGGATGATGTTCGGTTACGCCACCAACGAGACTCCAGAGATGATGCCGATGCCCATCGTTCTGGCACATAAGCTGGCCTCAAAGCTCAGCGAAGTTCGAAAGAGTGGGAAGATGGGTTATCTGCGGCCCGATGGAAAGAGCCAGGTAACAGTTGAGTATGACGACAACCACGAGCCGGTCCGCGTAGATGCCGTCGTTATCTCGACGCAGCACGCGGAAGATGTCGGCATTGACCAGCTTCACAAGGAGATCATGGAACATGTGATCAAGGCTGTGATCCCCGTCGAATTGCTGGATGAGAACACGAAATACCACATCAATCCAACCGGACGCTTTGTAATCGGCGGACCAATGGGTGACGCGGGATTGACGGGTCGCAAGATCATCGTCGATACCTACGGTGGTATGGGCCGTCATGGCGGCGGCGCGTTCTCGGGGAAAGATCCGACCAAGGTCGATCGCTCTGCGGCCTACATGGCTCGCTACATCGCAAAGAATATTGTGGCATCCGGTCTGGCGCGGCGATGCGAAGTGCAGCTTGCGTATGCGATCGGCGTCGCTGAGCCGGTATCAATTCGCGTAGGCACTTTTGGCACTGGCGAAGTCGCCGAGTCGAAGCTCGTTGAACTCGTTCGCAAGAACTTCGCTCTGACCCCGGCCGGCATTATCGAAAGCCTGAATCTGAGACGGCCCATCTTCCAGAAAACCGCTGCATATGGCCATTTTGGAAGAGAGGGCGACACCTTCACATGGGAAGTGACCGACAAAGCCCAAGTCATCAGAGATGGCACGAGGTAAGTCCCCATGAATCCGATCAGAGAGAGGAGCATGGTGTCGAATAGTAAAAAAGGCGCAGCCAAGAATAAGCGAGAGCAACCTGCGGAGTCCCCAGTCGCGGTCGAGCCGGCAGTCTTTCATCCGTCGCATGACGAGGTGGCACGACTGGCTTATCGATTCTGGGAGAACGAAGGTCGATCAGACGGCGATCAGGAACACTACTGGCATAAGGCGGAAGCGCAATTGCGAGCGATTGGACCATCCTAATCACCGCGGAGCGGAGACCGACCGTGTGAAGTAATGCAGGATTCTCTCCTTATAGTTTGCGGCTACTTTCGAGGTAACGTTGATTTATGGAGTGCTGGGCCATTTGCGACTTGGGGCACGTTCATTGGGGGACCGCCGGAGGTGCTGGCTTTCTCTTCCGCTACGTGCCGTTGGAAGGAGAACCCTGCTTTCTGCTTCAACAGCGTTCGTCTGCCGTTGATTATCCGGGCACATGGGGCATACCTGGCGGGGCCATTCGTGATCGAGAGTCGCCTGAAGCAGCTGCCAAACGAGAGTTTGGCGAAGAGATCGGGCGGCTGCCTTCCTATCGCATCACGGGGATAAAGATCCAGGATTGCGGAGGAAATTGGCAATTCCATGTGATCCAGGCGGACGTTGAAGAACCGTTTTCCGCTTACTGTAGTGCGGAAACGGATGCGACCGGATGGTTTACGCAAAACAACATGAGCAGTCTTCGGCTGCACCCGGGGCTCCAGAGCTGGCTTAGGGAACAGACTTGAGCTACCTAGTTGTTGCACTCGATGAGGCTCGCTCGACCACGTCATCCCATGTCTTGCGAAACTAAATTGGAAGCTGATAAGATGGTGGCCGCATCGATTGATGTCAACCAGATGCGACGGCGAAGGAGTTCGCCAAAACTGCTGTTCCATCCTGCTGCTTGATGGTCAGATGATGACTCCTGACGAGGCTCTCGTCGGGGTGTCTCCTGCCCATGTGAGAACCTCGATCAAATTTGAAGCCGCGCAAGGTTTCCAGTAAATCCTTGCGCCTCGAGGGCGGGCGTATGAAGATCGTTGTCGTCTCTGATATCCACGCCAATTTGGCTGCCATCAAGGCCCTTCCCGAAGAGAACTACGACTCGCTTTGGTGTCTTGGTGACCTAGTGGGTTATGGTCCTCGCCCCCACGAAACCATAAGGTGGGTGGACATACATGCCTCTGCAGTTGTCCGTGGCAATCACGACCACGCTGCAGGTTTCAACGTAACGCCGGACTGCTCTCCACCTTATCGCAGCCTAGCTGACGCTACGCGCCACTACACCCAAGAGGTCTGCACCAAGAACGACTTTGCGTTTCTACGGGAGCTGCCTCTCCGGAAGCAAGTCATCATCGACAAAACGAAGTTTCATCTCGTTCATGCGGTTCCATCGGATCCTTTGTTTGGATACCTCGCGGAAGACTCGGATCAGTGGTCCAACGAGGTGCAAAGGATCGATGCTGATGTTCTGTTTGTCGGCCACACTCACAAACCTTTTATTCGGCAAATCGACAGTTGTGTCGTCGTTAATCCGGGCAGCGTGGGACAGCCGAAAACAGGCCGCCCACTCGCCTGTTACGCCGTATGGGAAGACGGCCGGCTCGCACTCAAGGAGTACGAGTATCCGATCGAAGAGACGATCGAGGAGATCTCCCAGATGACAATTTCGGAACGGGATCGGCGCGCACTGACCTCGATTCTACTGACCGGTCAACTCGCTACTAACGGCGACATGATGGGGACATTCATCGGCTCTTAGGAGCCATGCTGAGTCATTTCATAAAGGAGCGTTTGATGATGCAGGTACTAGGAAAAGAACAAAGAACAAAAGCATTCAATAGCTTGTTCGGCGATTACGGTGGTCCGACTTTTGCCATTCATTTATGGGATGGATGGTGCTGGCATTCCTCAGAGAATCAAAAGCCCGCGTGCACGATTGATGTCCGCAGTGCCGATGCGCTCGGTCTGCTCATTGAGAATCCCGATGAAGTCGGCCTGGGAGAGGCTTTCGTTCGGGGCGATATCGATGTCAAGGGCGACCTCTTTTCTGTCTTCTCCGTCGGAGAGCATGTGCTAACCCGTCCGAGTACTCTTCGGCAAGAGCTATTTCAACTGCTCGCGGCGACCCTCGTCGGCGTCGGTAATTTCTTCCGCAATGGATCGCGCCACTCACCTTCCCGGGATCGTTCCGCAATCGAACACCACTACGATCAGCCGTTTGAGTTTTACCAACCCTGGCTTGGAAAGACGTTGACTTATTCCTGCGCCTATTTTCACGAAGAGGGTGAAACTCTGGATTCTGCACAAGAGCACAAGATCGATCTGCTCTGTCGTAAACTCCGGCTTCAACCGTTCGAGCAATTTCTCGACATCGGATGCGGGTGGGGCAGTCTCATCCTCCATGCCGCGAAGGAGTATGGAGCATACGCTCAGGGAATCACGCTCAGCAAGGAACAGGCTCGCGTGGCGGAGATGCGTATCGAGGAAGCCCACCTTACCCAGAGCTGCAAAGTGGAGCTGAGGGACTACCGCACACTAGACAATGTGACGGTCCCCTTTGACAAGATCGCGAGCGTCGGAATGTTCGAGCACGTTGGTCTCAAGAATCTGCCACAATACTTCACTACTGTCCGGAAGGCACTCAAACCAGGGGGTACTTTCCTCAATCACGGAATTGCCCGTGCCCATCATTCTCCAGCTCGGAAATCCTCGTTCATTGATCGCTATGTCTTTCCAGACGGGGAGCTCGTGACTCTATCGCAGGCTCTCACAGCGGCCGAGTCTGCGGGTTTCGAGGTAAGAGACGTCGAGAACCTGCGGGAGCATTATGACCTTACGCTGCGCCGTTGGGTTGAGCACCTGCAGCGTCATGCCAATGCAGTTCTTGAACATGTGCCTGAGTCTACCTACCGGACCTGGCTGCTTTACATGGCCGGTTCGGCTGCCGCATTTCGTCGAGGGGACATCGAGCTCTACCAGACTCTGCTCAGCCGTAGTACGGACCGAGGACAGTGCCATCTGCCTTTGACGCGGGAGGACTGGTATCTTCCCTCCGTTTGCAACGAAGGAGTAAAAGTATGAATGCCATCCCTCTCACTGCTCCTGAAGAATCGATCAAGCTTCTGATTCACGGCCTGGAATCACTGCATGACGGCGAAGGCGCCGAACGTGAACTTCTTTCCGCGGGCCAGCCAGCCGTACCTTTTCTGGCAGACTTTTTGCTGCACACACGTCCAAGGACCATCGCCGAACCGCGTTGCAGAGCGGTCCGGATCCTAGCAGGATTGGGGGCGTATGAGACCTTGACCGCCTATTTTCGTGAAGGGAAACTAGCAGCCGATGCCCAGGTCCTCTTTGCGGAGGACGCCGTGCGCAGTGCGGTGGCACACGCGCTTCTCCGATGGAAGACTCAGGAGACCTATGATGTCTTGCTGCATGCTGCAGAGCGGCGATCTACGGAAGGACTACTTTTCGCAATCGGAGAGTTCTGCCGCCCAGAGACTATACCTCTGCTATTCCGTTCTTTGGAGGATGACCTCTGCCGAGAAGCCGCGTTGGCCGCCTTGCGTAAGGTACCGGAGCAAGCCCGAACATATGCTGTGCATTCGCTCAAGGAGCTGACAAATGTCCAGGTCCGAGGAGGAAATGCACGATGGCGCTGCCGGGCGACCATGAAACTGCTACGGGAACTTGGTGTATCGGCGCATGACTGGCAAAAGATCCACGGCTTCCTTTTCGAGGAAGATGCAGGAATCGTGTTGAATGCCGCGCAGATCGGCTTGAAAATCGCTCCGAGCACCGAACACCCGGCGATCCTTCAAGCAGTTATACGTGTTGCAGACCGGTTCAATTGCTTCGAAGAACAAGAGGCTACAGAACTTTTCTTGTCCAATGGGCCTCTTGCGCGAAAAGCAGCGTCCTTAGCCGAGCAACAACGCATTAACCGCGGAGAAGAGCCGCGCTGGCAATTACCGTCGTGGAGAATTCTTCGGCATGTTCTCGATGGCAGCATAAAGGGAGGGACTATGGAACCGCATGAAACTCGACTGTTTGTCTCCGATGTAGATGGCACTCTTCTCAACGCACAGAAGGAGTTGACGGATGCTACCCGCAAAGCAATCAAGCGCCTGCGGGACGCAGGAATTCTCGTTTCCCTCATAAGTTCCCGCCCAGCCCGAGGATTGAAATGGTTGATTGACGAGCTTGAGCTCCAGCACGCGTGCGCGGCGCTCAATGGAGGCGTCATTATCGATCCACAATTGGACATTCTGTCGGCCTACCCTCTCCGCCCTGCGCTGGCTGAGGAAATCCACGGACTTGTCGAATCTCAAGGACTTTGGCCCTGGATCTATACCGAGACCAGTTGGTACGTACCGAATCTAGATGCAGACCATGTGCGCCACGAGACGGACGTGGTCAGATTCGAGCCCCTGCCATTCAAGACATTGGCTGACCTCGATGGTCCAATCATCAAGATCACGGGGATCAGCGATGACCATGACACGATCCTTGCAGCCCAAAATCTGCTGGCTAATAAGTTTGGTGAGCAGATCTCGCTTTCATGCTCTCTTGCGAACAGATTGGAGATCACTCATGCCGATGCCAACAAAGGGAGCGCCATCGAAGCGATCGGTGCAACGATCAACATTGCTCCCGAGGCGATCACGACGGCGGGGGATGGAGAGAATGACATCCTGATGTTCCGAAAGAGCGGCTTCAGTATCGCGATGGGCCAAGCTCCCGCAGAAGTAAGGCGTGCTGCTACTGTAACCGCGACGACATCCTCTCAGGATGGGCTGGCGTGGGCTATTGAGGAATTTCTTCTCAAACGTCGGACATAAGGCCGCATGCAAATCGGAGTGACCTCCGCTGCCCGGATGTTTCGTTCTAGCGATGATCATAGGGGGCTGGCGTGATACGGAAAACGAGCGCCTAAACGTGAAGACAAGACGGGCGCCGTCGCTTAAGACTTTACTGATCAGAATGTTCTGTCTTTCGGATATTAGGTCTTTCGCATATGGAATGGTTGCAATGTGACGCACACGACTTGATATAGCAGTCAAACCTCCATAGAATGGAGACGGCGATGGAATCCGCCCCAACTGCTTCCGACATGGAAAGCTGATGACTCCTACCTAATCGGGTAGGAGTTTGTATTTTCCCACCTAAAACGAAGCCGCACACGACGTCAGTGGATGTGTGCGATGAACGTTCAAGCATCTTCCCGTCGTTCCGGAGAGGAGGATCGCTTGGAGTTGTGTGCATCGAAAGGTGGTATCTGCCTTCATGAATCACGATCCTAGACTCTATTTTCTTGCCCTGGCAGAAGAGCGGGACCTGAAGCGCGCCGCACTTCGTTGGGGCGTAACTCAGCGCACGATCCGAATCTCCATCGCACAGCTGGAGAAGGATTACGGGACTGAATTGTGTGTTATTCAGACAAAAACAGCAAGTTTGACCGAGGCGGGAAGGCGTCTTCGCCGCTCATTATGTTCAGTTGATGTTGACGATGATGTCTTCCGTCGCATTGGCATCATGGAGGACGCTCAATCGGAACATGACATCGCGGACTGGATGAAACAGGCAGCAGTCGCCTCATGGCCTTTTATCAGAATCGGGGTATCGAGAGGCAACTTCAAAGAACAGGTTAGGGGGATCTACTCTGGAGCGATCGATATCGCATTGCTTTACGGCTGGCCAGCGGTTGACTTCTCCAGGCTGAGCTTTCGAAAGCTCTACGACCAGGAGATGATGGTTTTTTTGGTGCAGGAGCTGGCGAACAACGTTCGGCCCATTGACCTCGCATCGCTACGTCAAAGGACATGGGTGGTACCGTCAACCACCGTCATGCCGGGCGTCGACGATCTTCTTTCGTGGGAATGCAGGAAGGAAGGCTTTCGCCCGCGGCGGTCGGCCGCTCGTATCAAATCACATTTCCTCGAAGCGATTCGCCATGAGAGAGCGGTCGGTTTTGCGCCCGCTAATTTTCTAGCGGTCCTTCCGCCTGGTGTTGCGAGGCTTCCTTTGGACCGGCGAATCACCATCCCCTTTGGGTGTCTGCACAGAACTCATGAAGCCTCGACCTCGGTCCACCGATTTATTAACCTCATGTGCCGGTTGACCTCCATACAGAAAGGGACGGTACAACCGCTATTTCAGTCGCACGAGCTGACAACAGAGACAAGCGCTTCTGGAGAGGACGACCAAACGGCACTCGTCGTTGCGGGATCAAGATGCCGCAACGAGGCGCCACAAGACATTCAGTCAGACGATACAACGTACACAAGCTAGCAACCAAAACTTCGGAGGCATTGCAGTCCCCATGAATACATATGACCTATTCGTAATCGGTTCCGGACCTGCGGGACAGCGTGCGGCTATCGCCGGTGTTAAGAAGGGAAAGCGTGTCGCTCTTGCGGAGACACGAAATGTTGTTGGTGGAGTTTGTATCAACACTGGCACGATTCCAAGCAAAACTCTTCGTGAAGCCGTTCTCCATTTCTCCGGATATAGTTACCGGTCTATCTATGGTCTGAACTATCGCGTGAAGGAGAAGATCTCGATGGATGACCTCACGTTCCGAGTCCAGCATGTGATCAAAACGGAGATCGAGGTGATCCAATCCCAGTTGTCTAGAAATGGGGTCGAAGTCATGAATGGAACTGCGTCATTCCAAGACCCACACACAGTGCATATAGCCGGCCCGGACGGCGCGAATCTCATCCAAGCGGAAAACATCGTTATCGCGGTCGGGACCAAACCGGCAGCTTCACCGAAGGTCTCCCTCAACGGGAGGAACATCATCAACAGCGATCAGATCTTGGAGCTTAGGGAACTCCCAAAGACACTGATTGTGGTTGGCGGTGGCGTGATCGGTGTCGAATATACCTGCATGTTCGCGGCGCTCGGTATCCGTGTCGTGTTGATTGAGAAACGGCCAACATTGCTGGAGTTCGCGGACCACGAGATCGTTGAAGCTCTCAGCTATCACCTGCGGGATAGCCGAGTCACGATGCGATTGAATGAAGAGGTAGAGAGCGTCGCAGAGCAGGAAGATGGAACAGTGGTTGCAAATCTCGAAAGCAGGAAAAAGGTTTCAGGCGCAGCCTTACTTTATGCCGTAGGACGATCAGGAAATATCGAAGAACTCAACCTGACGGCCGCCGGAATCGAAGCAGACGCTCGAGGCAGAATTCCGGTTGATAAGGACTATCGTACCAACACCCCAAACATCTTCGCCGTTGGAGATGTCATCGGATTTCCCAGTCTGGCTTCCGTGTCGATGGAACAAGGCCGGATTGCAGTGGCTCGGATATTTGTTGATGAAACCGTGCGATCCCATGCGGAGGCATACCCATATGGTATCTACACGATCCCCGAGATCTCATTCATCGGGAAAACGGAGGAACAGCTCACAGAGGAAGACGTGCCCTACGAAGTAGGGGTGGCATATTACCGAGAGATTGCCAGAGGTCAGATCAGCGGCGACACAACCGGGAGATTGAAGCTCATTTTTCATCGCGAAACACGAGCGATTCTAGGGGTGCATATCATCGGAGAGGGCGCTACCGAGCTGGTACACATCGGCCAGGCGGTGATGGTGCTGAATGGAACGATCGACTACTTCGTCAATACTGTCTTCAATTATCCAACCCTCGCCGAATGCTACAAAGCGGCTGCATTCAATGGGATTAATCGCCTGGCCAGATTCGACTAGTTGCTGCTCGGCTCAAATAAAACCGTCAGAGCGCGTTGGCATCAGGAAGCAGTCTGTTCTAAACCAGAAGCTTGACTTTCAAACTCGAGAACAGCTACGCTTCCCATGATGATCGGACGGTGATGGAATCCACCGGAACCGCTGATGTTTCCCGCAGAGAGATCAGCTGATGACTCCTATGAAGGTTTCTTCAAGGAGCGCGTCTATGCCTATTTCTGTGCCCGGCTGCATCATCCTCATTTCAGCTTCCGTAAAGTCTACTGTCTGCGTGGGAGGTTGAAATGCCCACCTCTCAGGCTTTCTTGTCTTCTTCTGATACTGAGACAGCGACCCGCTCGCTGCCGGCCAACTTCCGCCATTACGCGGGGCCGCACTTCTCGTTTCGATTCTGGGACGGATCGATCTGGAGTTCGTCCTGCCAGCCAGCAACATTCATCATTTCGTTCCGGATTGAGGGTGCCTGGCAACAATTCATATCCTCGGCGAGCGACACCGCTGTCGCGGACTCTTTCATCACCGGAGAAATAGATGTTGAAGGAGACCTCTACACGGCGCTTCGTTCGTACAGGCTTATACGTGAAACGAGCGGTGGGGGTACTCACGCAATCATCCGCCGCGGGATTCGAACAGCCGAGAACCTGGCGATGCACGTTCGCACGTTTCTCCATCTCCGGCAGCAACGGGCAGTGGTCTCATCTTCCATTCGCCCCGAACGTCCTTATGAGTTTTACCGGCTGTGGCTTGGAAGCTCTATGGTCTTCTCTTCGGCGTATTTCCAGACACCTGAAGAAGACCTGAATCATGCGCAGGAGACCGGACTTGAACGAATATGCAACAAGTTGCAGCTAACCAAGACCGATCGGTTTCTGGACCTCAATTGCAACTGGGGAAGCCTCCTTCTACACGCGGGAGCATTTCACGAAACCCCGTCCCACGGGTTTTCGCAAAGCAACGAGCAGCTTACGACCGTCGAACTGAGACTTGTCGAGACCGGGCTCACTTCTCGTTGCGCTGTCCATCGTGGAACGTACAAAGATCTTCAGGAGGTCCGAGTTCCATTTACCAAGATCGCGAGTGTTGGGTTTACGGAACTGGCATTGGACGTTCAGCATTTGGATTACTTTCGGAGCATCTATCAGAAGCTGAGTCCGGGGGGCCTCTTTCTGGTTGATTTTGTTACGAGATCCTCTTCGCCGCTCGACCTTGAATTCGAAACAGGCTCGGGCTTCGCGTATCGCACCCTCCCGAAGCTTTCTCTAATTCTTGAGTCTGTAGAGAAGGCGGGTTTTGTCATTGCGAACATTGAGGAACTGAGAGATCAATTCGAAGCGACCCTCCGTCTTTGGTTTAGTGCCCTAGCGAAACATCGGCACGAATTATCGCGAATGACATGTCGAAGGTCGGTGAGAGCATGGGAGCTTTGTTTGGCTTGTGCCGTGGAATCGACACGAGCGGGTCAAATATCGCTTTATCAGATTTTGCTGAGACGGCCACTTGAGTATTCTCCTCAAAAGGAGGCCTCTGCTGCGGCGTCCCAAGCAGGCGGCGACCTCTATCCGCTGCCGGACAGCATGCCGGTTCGAGCAAGACGCGAAACTGGAAGTTGGTGAGCGGTCGAGTCACTTGCAGTATCTGCAGCGTTGGACAGCTTTTCCGTTCGTCTTGCGAAGTCTTGAACACACACCTCAGAAGAATGGTCGATCGATGATTCCATCCGGAACACCAGCAAAGGTTCACTTGCGAGCGATCCTTTTGATCGCCTCCTATAGCCTCATGTTTTGGCTATCTCTCATGGGGTTCGTGTTGAGCTTAATCGGGGCGTTCGTCAAACCCCAGCCTGAATTCGCATTCGGCTATGCATTCTTCGGCATCCTTCTTTCTGCTAGCCTCTTTGCTGCTGCCGCGGAATATCGCCGAAATGGTACGCAACACTTTGAACGTCGGGATAATGACATCGATTAGAAGCAACGGAGAGACTTATTGCTGGACAGGATCTATCAACTAGACGCGTACGAATATCGTTTGAGATACGCACTCCGGACCATCATGCGCGACCGCATCGTCAATGAGGGGGCCTTCAACAACTGCTTCGAAATGGGAGATGGAGGCAGGATCATTCTGGCCATCCTAAGGCGCGGCTTAAAAAATCCAAAGCTTCGCGTCGCGCTAGAAGGCAGCCATGTCATCGATCTGAATTCCTGGCTAATACGTTACCCGGAGTTCGTCATGAGATATCAGGAAGGTGGTAAGCGTCCGTTTGTCGCCGTATAGACGGACTTCCGGAAGCAGTTGCGGCGTAGGTCTCGGAACCAACCTGCAAACCTATCTCCGCCAGCTTCGCGTCGGGGTGGCAGTAAAGCGCTCGGCGTATCGTCGAAATACTCATCACTGGCTCGTCCACGAATAAATAAGCAGCTTGCGCTCCATCCTCAAGGCCCGAGTTCGTCATGGGATACAAGAAGACGATTCCTCCGAGATAGCAGTCAGGGAGTCCCAGGGATAGTCTTGAGTCTATGCAATGACTTGATAAGGCCGCATCATGTCGTTAGCCTCATGCTCCAAAATATGACAATGCCAAAGATATCTCCCCGAGTAGCCGTGGAAGGGTACGATGATTCGGGTGACCGTTCCTGCAGGGCATTGGACTACGTCCTTCCACCCAAGCTCATGAGGTTCAGGGAGCATCGACTCCCCCGTGTATCGCAGATTTCCGTCTGAGAGATAATCGTAGGTCGAGAAACTCCTCCGATCGAGAATTTGAAAACGCACCAGATGTAAGTGGATCGGATGAGTGTCTTCGGTCAGGTTGATCAAACTCCATATTTCAGTGGAATCCAGTTTCACGATCTCGGTCACGGGCTCTGCCCAATGCTTGCGGTTCAGCAACATGACCATCGCTTCGCCATTGTCGCTATCGAACTCGTTCAGGGTCAGCTCACGGGTCCGCACCGCCTTCGTTACATCGATCCGCTCGATCGGACGCAGCGCCATGGGAATTTGGTTATCATCGACTACGTGGTCACTGCCAACCCGGAACTGCATCAGCTGCAGATGATCGCTCATCAGGACGACAGCTTGACCGCGTGCCAGGCTAAAGTCCACGACGATGTCTGTGCGTTCGGCGGGAGCAAGCACCAGCCGCTTCATCTCCACCGGCGCAGAGAGCAGCCCCTGGTCAGATCCGATCACCTGAAAGCTCTGCCCATTCGAAAACGCAAGCGAAAAGAACCGCGAGTTTGCCGTATTGGCAATCCGTAATCGATACCGTCGCGGTTCGACATCGTGATACGGCTGGACCTTGCCGTTGACGATCATCGCATCCCCGATGAACTCCTGCGCCCACGCGCCTTCGTCGGGCGGATTCGGGTAGTAGAGCTGGCCGCGAGGATCGAAGCTCCTGTCATAGATCAGGAGCGGCAACTCATATTTCCCGGCCGGAAGGCGAAGCTTGTCCTCCACTTCATCGCGGATCAGATGCCAACCCATCAGGCCGGCGAATACGTTCATCCGGCTCACGCCCATCGCATGGTCATGCACCCATAGCCCCGCGGCGTCCTGATGGTTCGGGTAAAAGCACAACTTGTTCCGGCCGGGACCAAACCAATCTTCGGGATAGCCATCGCTGTCGGACGGCACGCGCGCACCATGCATATGTGCCACAGTGCGTGTCTCGGGAGCATCCTGCATATGAGGCATTGGGGCGTCGAGCGGCAGGAAGTGTTTCTCCGGCAACTCGTTCCACCAATCGATGAGGACGCCCTCGGCGCTACGGGTCTCAAAAACCACCGGAGCAGACGTTTCTCCATAACTCCACATCCGTGCCGGCGGGAGGTCACGATGCATGCTGCACGCGATCTCACGGATGTGGACGCGATAGTACGGAGCATTGACCGCCCGATGGATCTCTGAGGAACGCCGTCCGGCGGCGTGGAGGCGTTGCGGGAGTGGCAGAGGATCAACAAAAGCTTCCAGCTTCGTCGCATCCATCGTGCGAGGACGATGGGCAGGTGTTTCTTTCCTTCCACCCATCGCCATCCCGCCGCGTTGCATGGCGCGCACTTTTCTGCCGAACAGTCCGCTACCCGCGAGCATCCATCCTGCCTGTTTCATCAGGCGTCTGCGAGTCCACCTCTTCACCACTACCCGTCCCTCTGTTGGCCAGCGAATACTTGTCGCATCCGTCGAATCTCTCGCGATTACTTTGCCGAAGAAACCTCTCCCGTCTCCGGGTCGAGAAGTATTTTTCGCAGGTTTTGCGGTTTGCCCTTACTGAAGTCCAGCATACCCTTCAACGAGCCCGCCTTCTCATCGAAGGAGCCACCACCGAGACGCGCGCCATTCAGAAACGTGTCCTCAATCAGTCGCAGGATGGAGGTCTGGTCGGTCACGCTGTGGTCGACGTAGTTCGGCCTGGCCCACGGAGAGATCACAAGCAACGGAAGACGAGGGCCGTATCCACAGCGGCCAGCCGCGTGTTTTGTCTCGGGGCTAATGCCTCCTAGAGCGGTGGACATATCGCCACACTTGCCGGCGCCGCTTAGCTGGTCCAGTTTCGATTCGGAGCCATTCACCAATGGCCCCGTGAGATGGTCATACCAACCGTCCGAATCGTCGTAGGCAATGATCACCACGGTATGCTTCCACTCCGGCTGCTGCTGAAGGAAGTTGATCATCCCGACCACAAACTTCTGTTCGTCCAAGGGTGTCGAATATCCCGCGTGACCGTCCTGGTAGGCGGGTGCCTTCAGGAAGCTGACGGCGGGGAAGTTGCCGGCCTTCACAGCATCGACAAAATCATGCAGGTCGTACTGATGATTCGCGGCTCCATCCTGATTGGTGCCGATCGTCGCGACCGACTTCGGGCGAACATGTTCCGGGTTAGCGGTCGACTTGTAATACTGGAAGGGCTCATGATGCGGCAGATAGTCCCGCTTATTCAGCCCGGTCAGAGAGACCGAGCTGCGACGACAGCCCGTTGTCCCGTTGGGATTCACCACCGACAGGTCGAACCCTCCCTGGAAGAAACCCCAGGAGATATCCGCCTTGGTCAGCAGATCACCAACATTGCGGCCGGTCATATGAACCAGCGCGTCGGACGTGCTGGAGCAGACATCGCCCGATGGCTGCGGATCGGCGATGATGGTGAATCCGCCGCTCCCATCGGCAACGATGCCGCCTTGCGCGTTCTGGTCATTCACCACACCGTTCGTCTGGCCGGATGCGAGACTGATCGCGCCCGGTGTCGAAGGGCCAAATACCGTGTCAAACTGGTGGTCGCTCATTGCGTAATGCTGCGCATAGTTCCAGTACGCGGTCACCGTATTGCCGTCGTAGTACCCCATCGTCAGGCCTGTCGTGGAAGGAACTCCCGCTTTCTCACCGGGAATGCGCGGTCCGTCTGCGCTGCCAACCGACTTGGGAAACAGATCCATCTTGCCGCCGTCGTATGCAAGTTGTTCGGCCTGATAGTTGTGGTCCTGATCGGCAGTTGCCGCCTGATCGCGGCGGAGCCGGAACGGGTTCGCGCGACCGTTGCCATTCTCTTCATTGAGAAAATTGGGATTCCGGGTCAGCAGATCGCCGGAGAGACCCTCTACCTCCGGCGTCCCTGGCTGCGGAATGAACCTGGGATCTCCCGGTGGATTCAGAGCGACCGGATAGGTGGCGAAATAATGATCGAAGGAGACGTTCTCCTGATAGATCACGACGACGTGCCGGATAGCGTCTTTGGGCAGCACTTCGCTGGCACCATACATCGGAGCCGTCGCCGAAACTACGGTCGTAACGACCGCGACAAATTCACGCAAACTCTTCACCGCTCTCTTCTCCACTTTCGCGCCTTCGTATGCTGCATCAGATAATCGAATTTATTGGGCTAATGCACATCGAAGACATCGATGTGGGCCTTTTCGGCCTTTGAGGATGGGATCGCGAGCAGATATCTTCGTTGCCCAGGCAGCAGCAGCCCAGTCTTTGCGTCCTTCGCCGTGGCGACCCGTTGGATCAGCTCCACATGATTGGAGCGGGACACGTCATAGACATTCAATGAGCCGTCTCCGGGAACGAATAGCCGATTTGCCGAAGGATCGAGGTCCATATCATCTGGATCGGGTGGCGTCGGGATCGAAGTCTTTACCGATCCGCTGTCAGAATCCAATACGAACAAGACACCGGGATCGCCACACACGACAAACAGCCGATGATGTTCCCCGTCGAAGATGATGGGCGAGTTTTTCTTACACCCTGGGATCTTCCACGTCGAGATCCTTTGCAAGCTGTCGGCGTTGAAGATGCCGACTGCATTCTGATCGGCGAGATTGACAAAAAGCCGGTTGGTGGCGAGATCGAGAGCCATCGGCTGGAGGTGAAGCGCGTTCACAGTCACCGATTTCACGATCTCGCCCGTATCGGGGTTGATCGATTGCAGGATCGAAGAGGACTGATGCACACGATCGCCGCCAGCGGTCACATAGAGGCGCTTGCGCTGCGAATCGAAGAGGATGCAGTTTGCGCCTAGAGCAAGCTTGAGCTGACGAGTCTTCTTCAAGGTGACCGAGTTCACCAAAGCAGAAGCATCCGGGCCGCTGTCGGTGACCAGGATGGTTGAAGAGCCGGGACGCACGAGGATGCTGTGCGGGCTTTGAAATCCGGGGATATTCGCGATCCGCACCGCTTTCTGGAGATCGATCACTTCGATGCTTCCATTGTCTTCAGCAGCGACAAAGACCCTCTTTCCGACAGAGTCGTAGGCAAGATGATCGAATCCTCCCTGAACATTGGGAAGCTCAATCGATTGGGAGAGTCGCAGTATCGGCCGGCTCTCTGTCTGGCCGAGCCCAGCCATTGAAATGCTGGTGAGGACAATAGTCGAGAAAACGAAAGTCGAAACCTTCACGCCGTCACCTCAAAGACCTTTCTTGCGCAGGGAGTAGAAGAGCGCCGGTGTAATCACCAACGACAGGATCATTGAGATGACGACGCCCCCGATGACGGCAATCGCCAGCGGCTGAAGCAGCTGGGCACCGGAACCGACTCCGATTGCCAGTGGGAGCATTCCACAAACGGTGGCAAGCGCCGTCATCAGGATCGGGCGAAGCCGCCGGCGGCCGGCATGGAAGATCGCATCCCGAAGCGCATAGCCCTTCCCCGTAAAGTGGCTTTCGGAGTCCAGCATCAGAATTCCGTTCTTGTGCACGATGCCGATCACCATGATGATCCCCATAAAGGAAGAGATATTCAACGTTGTCTGGGTTATGAACAATGCGAGGAGACTTCCCGAGGTGCAGAGAACCGTCGCGATCAGGATCGCAATGGGATGGGAGAAGGACCGGAACTCAAATACTAGAATGATGAAGATCAAAAGCATGGAAGCCAGCAGGACGCGTGTGAGGCCGCTGAAGGATTCCTGTTGAATCTGGTACAGGCCACCAAACTCGATCTCTGTCCCTGGGGGAAGTTGAACTTCTTTATAGAGCCGTCGCTGAATCTCCTTCATCGCCGATCCAAGGTCCCGTCCCTCCAAATGTGCTGTTACTGCATCGAGGTTGCGAAGGTTTTCGCGATGGATCTCAGTTTGTTCCGGAGCCATCTCTTCATTGACCAGCGTGGAGAGGGCTACCGTCTTCCCCGTCGGGGACGTAATCAACTGGTCCTGAAGGTTCCGAAAGGAAGCACGATCTGCCAACGGATAACGCACGCGTAAACCGACGAGACGATCTCCCTGAATGATGTTCGACGCAAGCTTTCCGTCAAGAATCGTGGACTCGATATCGGCGATGTCACGAACGGAGAAGCCTGCCAACCCTGCCCGCTGCGGATCGACACGGAAGTTCATGCTGGGACCGATGGTTACGGTCTGATTTTCTACATCGACAACCCCCTTCACCTTCGGGAGCCATTCTTCAATGGACTTTGCTGCGGCTTTATAGGCGGCTTCATCCTGGTTGTAGATTTTGATTTCGATCGGTTGCGGGGACCAGGCGAGATCGCCTACGAGATCTTCGAGGATGTGGGGGAATTCAACCTGGATCGCAGGCTCTGTGTGATTGATCTTTTCCCGCAAGTCGGAGGTCACCTCCTCCAGCGAACGGGATCGCTTCTTCTTCAATTTGATGAGGAAGTCCCCGGTGTTGGGCTCCGCAATCGCGAGGGCGAGACGCGCACCGGTGCGCCGCGAATAGCTCTCGACCTCCGGCGTTTGCCGAAGAAATTGCTCGACGTGATTCAGGATGCGGTTGGACTCCTGCAGAGAGGTTCCCGGGGGCGTTCTGTAGTCCAGAACAAAGGCTCCTTCATCCATATCCGGTAGAAAACCGCTCCCCAGCCCGTTGTAAAGCAGAATACTCAGGACCAGGATTCCGGCCGCGATGTACATGATGGTTCGGGTATGGCTAAGACTCCACTCCAGGAGGCGCTCGTACTTTTCGGAGAAGAAGCGCAGGATTCGTCCCTCCTCCTGCTTCTCAGCCTCTTCTATCGTGGCGACACCTTCGCGCCGGTTTGGCCGAAGAAAGATCCCAGCCAAAACCGGCGTAAAGAAGATCGCGAGCACGAGCGAGGCGGCGAGGGCGGTCACGAGGGTCATCGCGAGCGCCCGGAAGAAGACGGCGGTGATGCCTCCAAGAAAGACGAGAGGGACGAATACGACGATGGGAGTAAGCGTCGAGCCAATGAGCGCAGGCGTGAGCTCCTGAATCGCGGTCTTCGAAGCATCCCAAGGGGAATTTCCGAGTGCCAGGTGAATGGAGATATTCTCAACGATCACGATGGCATCGTCGATGACCACGCCGATACATGCTGCAATACCTCCAAGCGTCATGAGGTTGAAGCTCATGCCTGTGAGCTTCATGAATACGATCGCGATCAGGACGGCGATGGGGATGACGACCGCGGCGACGATGGTCGTACGCCAGTTCTTCAGGAACAACAGGAGAACAATGACCGCGAGAAACAAGCCAATCACGATGCTCTCTGTCACACCGTCGATCGATTCGCTCACAAGCTGCGATTGATCGTAGTACGTCGACAGATGAATACCAGGCGGGAGTGACCGCTGCGCCTCCGCCAGAACTTCATTCACCGATCTCGCGATCTGGACGGTATTTCCGTCAGGCTGCTGCAAAACATTGACTAGCACCGAAGGCCGGCCGTTTGCAGTAACGATGTTGTACACCGGCTCTTCGCCGGGTACGACGGTGGCGATGTCTTTAATCTGAATGGGTGTGCCTTTGGACACATCCACTACCACGGACTCGACCTGCTCTTTGCTCTTGAGCATCCCAGTGACCGTGGTGAGGTAGAGATGATAATTCTCCTGAACCATCCCTGCGGGCTCGATAATGTTGCTGTTGCGTATCGCGTCCACGACCTTGGTGAGGGGCATATTCAGCGCGTTCAGCTTCGCTGGATCGACCAGGATGTGGAACTCGGGTTTGCGGCCCCCAACGATACGGGTATCGGCAACTCCCGGAAGGCGGTACAGGCGCGGCGCCAGATCGTAGTACGCAAGCGACCAAAGGTCAGACAGACTGCGCGTCTCCGATGTAATGCTGAAGCCAACGATCGGGAAGACCGAGAATGTCAGACGGTTGACATAGAAGTGCGCGGTGGGAGGCAATGTCGGAGCGATTTGCGCGATCCGGCCCTGCACCAGGTGAAGCGCATTCAGGATGTCTACATCCCAGCGAAAGAAGATATTGATCTCGGTCGAACCTCTTCCAGTGACCGATCGCACCGTTGTCACGCCAGGGACAAAGCGGACTGCCTCTTCGATGGGCCTCGTCACAGTCAGCATTTGGACATCGGTTGGGGTGATGCCGTTATCCACCAGGATGACGATGCGCGGGAAGTTCGTCTCCGGAAAGATTGAGACGGGTATCGAGGGGATCATGAGTGCGCCCGCGACGGCAAAAGTCAGCGCGACCAGCACGAGCGCCCGCCCATTGGATCTTACGAACTCTGCGAGCCGTCCGGTCATCGACTCACACCCGCCGGATTGACCTCTGTGCCGTCGGGCAATCCATATTCACCTGCGGTGATGACGACTTCGCCCGGCCTGACCCCAGAGAAGATGCGGACGCGTCCATCATCGAGAGCGACAGCTTTGACCTCTCTCAGATGAGCGATGTGGTGCTCATCGACGATAAATACTTTGGCCTGCTGAGTTCCTTCTTCGAACTCGACAGCGGATGCAGGCAGGACGATGGCGTTCGAGGCTTGCCCTGTAGCGATCTTCGCTGCACCAAAGAGCCCGGATTTAAGGACGTGGTCCTGATTGGGGATCTCGCACCACACCTCAATGGTGCGTCGGGCGGGGTCGACAGCCTGATTGACCACTGTCACCTTTCCGAAGCGCATCGTGTTGTTGATATCGCTGACAGAGAAGGAGCAGGCTTGACCGGTCTTGATCTCCGCGGCATCGTCGGCGTTGACCTGTGCCCGGGCAACGGCAGACGAGAGATCAACCACGGTGAACATGGCGGTTCCAGGGCTTGCGAGGTCACCGGGAAACACGAGTTGTTCTGTGACTGCGCCGTCGAAAGGGCTCCGCAACTCGGCGAAACTGAGATTCGCACTCGCGAGCGCTTCCCGCGCCTGCGATTGGGAGAGCGAATTCTGTGCCATGCGCAAATCCTCAGCGCTCGTATGCTTCTCCATCACATCGAGGTTCACGCGTGCCGCCTCGTAGTTCGCTTTCGCTTGAGCGAGATCGGATTCGCTGATCTGCAGCTCTCTACCCGAGATTGCGCCCTGGCCGAACAGCTGCTTGCGGCGGTCGTAGACCTTTTGCGCCAGATCCAGTGCCGCAGTCCTCGCGTTGAGCTCGCCGCGTACCTGGGTGAGTTGCGCGGGAATCGTGCCGGACTGCGTCCGCTGGAGCTGCGCTTCGGAACTCGAAACCGCCGCGGCGGCATCGGCTCTCTGCGCAGTGAGGTCCCTTTGGTCAAGGACGGCAAGCAGTTGCCCCTTCTTGACCATCTCGCCTTTGTGAACGAGTAATCGCTGGACGGTTGCCGTGATCCGCGCCGAGATATGCGCCTCCGATTTCCCTGAGATAGAAGCGGGTGCGCTCACCGAGAGAGGCACATTCGCCGTGACAACCCTTTGTACCGACACATTCACAACAGGCTTGGTGTCAGCCTTATCGCCCGACTTGCACCCCCACAGCAAGAGGCTCAACAGTAGTCCCGCAATAGGCCGTTTCATTGTCCACTCGCCACTTTCAGCGCCGATTGCGCATTGAGATAGTTTGCCCGGGTCGTATAGAAATCGATTTGCGCCTGCACCAGAGAACTCTGAGCCGAGACCACTTCAAGCGCTGTTCCTTCGCCGCCTTCAAAGCGGAGACGGCTCAAATTCAGATTGCTTCTCGCCAACTCGACCTGGTGCTCTGCAACAGGGATTTGGGCATAGCTCCCGCTAACCTGGCTGAGCGCGTCCTCATACTCCTTCGAGAACAGCCTCTTGCCGAGATTCATCCCGATCTCGGCTTGACCTGCGAGGGATTGAAACTGGCGTTGTTCGTTACGGGCTCGAAGGAAGTCGAAAACCGGGATATCGAGATGAACAAAGCCGGCATAGCCTCTGTCTCTACTGGTGACGTGCAGTGAGTCGATGCCATACTGAAACCCCAGATTGAGCTGCGGCAACATACGCGCCCGCGCCTGTCGAGCATCCGCTCGAAAGCCTTCGATCTGTGAAGAGAAAAGTTGAAACTCAGGCCTCTTGAGGTAAGGATTCTCCAGTTGGGGAAGGGATGGAGCCACGGGCAGGCTGTCGAGGTCGTCTGCAAGAACAAGAGGCGTTGCCCCATCTGTGGTCCAGAATGAGGCGAGATCATGGTTCGCTAGCTCTGCCTCCAAGGTCATCGCCTGCGCCGTCCGCTCGAGCAAGGCACTCTCTAAGGACGCTTTGGTCAAATCCGCTTCGGATGCTTCTCCGCCACGCACTAACTGGCTAACCTTGCTCTCAAAGTCTTTGGCCGCCTGCAGATTTTCAGTTGTCGAGGAGGCAAGTTGCCGGGCGAGCAGAAGGTGGTAGTAAGCAACAGAAACGTCCCGCTGCAAATCTCTCTCACTGATCACGACATTCACTTCGGCGGAGTGTCTGTTGGCCGAAGCGCGATCATAGATGGCACGAAGCCTTCCCGAAGTATCGACTTCTAGACTCGAGGTCGCCAAAGAGGAATACTCGCGCACTCCGTTGAGAGCCACAAAGCTGAAAGCGTTCCTGTCATAGAGGAGCGGGCTGTTATAGGTGAACCCATTCGAAATGGAGAGCTGTGGAAGGAAATTTGCTTTCGCGCCTCTCACTACGAATTTTGCGGCGTCCAATTGAGCGCGCGCCTGCTTAACGCTTGAGGGGGCATTCTTCGCCAGTTGAATGCATTGGGAGACGCTGAGAGGTTCTGTTGGAGATTTAGCTTGGACCGCTTGCCCAAGAGATGTGGCTCCGGCGAATACAAAGAGGAGACACAGGAGGACCTGAAAGGGTCGGATCGTGGGGGATTTGAGATTCGCCAGCTTGCAATGAGTCAGCGGCCGCTCTGAGCGGCCGACCGGCTCCAATAACGAATTCCTAAGACGCAAGAGGGCTCCTCAATTTGCACCGTAGGAGTCATCAGCCAGATTTCCGGCGGTTGCGGTGGAACCCCATCACCCTCGAATGTGAACCGATGCTATCAACTCTGGATTGCAAAATCAACGAACCCGGAAGCCTGCGCTCAACAGGCGGCCGCACTGCGTTAGATACTTATTATGTAAGTACCGACGAAATCATATGGTTCTCGAGGCTACATTCCACAGCTCATACTTGCTCGGCAACAGCCAAGGCACGCTCGATTCACTGCTCACGGCTCAAACTCAGCAAATCGCTCCGACGTTGGTGTCGGTCGCGGTTGTCTCCATACGCCGCGCCGCGTCTCTGGACATGGATAAGGTCGAGGATCCGTGCATGTGCTCCCGCCGCAGAATTGAAATGCTCAAATGGGTAACCCGTCTTCAGATCTCCAAATGGCGGTTATATGTTCAACGGGCAGAACATACTTCAGCGCCGGATGAGCGCCATCGCAGAGTGCAATGTCTGAAAGATACCCCAGAGAAATGGGATCATCACAACGGTCCAGGCTCCGATAATCTTCCAATTAGGCGTTCTTGCTTTAGCTTCCATCTTCCCTCCACTTCCTCGTTCGGCAGCAGATGCTGCATGTTCATCGTCGAGGCAATATGGCAGGACTAAAAATGAAAATGACTCCGGCCAGTTGCCAGGAGTCATCAGCCTCCCATTTCGGGAGGCGGTTACGGTGGATTCCATCACCTCTCGACTTTCGCCGAGTGCAAGAAAGTTAGCACGCGCGCGGAGCAATCGGCAAGTGACTGCTCCCTGCGACGTCGGCTAGACGGGGAAAATATAGGGGGCAGCTTTTACTGGATATCAGCCTGATCGTTCTTCTTGACACTGGGCACATGCGACGCCCAAATCCGCGCATAGCCTGACTTCCTCCATTCGAAGAAGCCCATGACGAGCAACGCAGCGAAGAAGCCTCCGCCCAACAAAAAAATGGGCCCCCGTTTCAGGTAGTACTCAACGACGCAGAATGGAAAGCCGAGGATACCCGCGCGAAAATTGATCTGGTTAAATCTCGACATCTGCTTCGGCTGGGGCTTATTGGTCTTGTCGTTTTCCATAGTTTCTCCTGCCCTACCGATATAACCCTCTCTGCCCGGCCAAAAACTCCGCGGCGTGGCCCAGGACGCCCCACCCCGCTCCCTCGATGTCTACCCCTTGTTGCTCCTGCAGACTGCGGATGAGCTTATCGCGGTAACGGGCAACCGCCCTATCGATCACAGGCGTATGAACCAGCGAGACCTGTTTCCGCAACTCAATGCTGTGCGGAATACATATCTCCCCATAGGTGTTCAGCCAATGCACCGTTGATAGTGTCTTGAAGGAAGCGCTGACCAGTCGAAGCTGTGTCCCATCTTCCTTAGCCAGCCGCAGGCAGATATCACAATCCATGGTACCCCCCAGCGACGCAGAAGAAAGCAGGTTCAGAAATACCTGAGACGCATCGAGACGATCATGGATCGCCGCGATTGCCCATGCGTGAAAGTTACAGATACCCTTGGGCCTGGGGTCTAGACTCGCCTGTACACACTTGGCCTGATAGTTTCGCATGTAACGGCAGAGCGGGCAGCCAGGTCCCGCGATGGCATCGAAAACTGACCGGTAAGGCTCGATTTTATGAGGCCTCATACTTGTGGCCTCCTTCGCTTAGGAGTACCAACTCTTCCAACAAGGAAGAGCTTCGATCTCGGAACGACGCTACAAATCCTACATCACGAACCATGGGTTAGTCGTCGTCGCCCTTCTTCATAAAACTCTCCGAGTGCTCAATCTCGAGAGCTGCTTCCAGCTCTTCCTTCTCTATCTCCGCTTCGTACTTCGCCTCTTCTCCTCGCAGAAAGACGGTGCGAACGGTCTTGAGATGGTCGCGATTGTGTTTCAGGAACGATTGCAAATCCTCTTCCTCGCCTACGAGCTCCAAACACTGCGGCAACCGCGCTGGAGGCATGTCGCTTGTGTCCATGACTAGATCCTGGTTCTTCAGGTATCCACCGATGACCCGATGCAGAAGAGCCTGCTCGATCCCATGGTCTTTCGCCTGGCGAAGCAAATAAGCGCCGAGACTCTGAGGTGCAAGTTTCTTCCACCACGAATCGGCACGCCGCATCTCCGATGCGGAAAAATAGAGCCTGAGTACACTGAGATGATCCATACGACTCCCTTCCATAAAACCGAAATTATCGATCTCCGCAAGGAGATCGTCATCAGGTCCTTCTCGCATCTTTGCCACCAACGCGAGTGACATACCTTCCTCTGCGGAATGATCGAGGTGTTTACTGCGACCGACGCGCTGCGCATGATAGATGCCGGCGTGCCCGGAAAACAGGTAGCTGACCACACAGGCGATTCCCGCATAGGCACCCGCTTCCGGCCCAAAGAGTTCCATCGCCATCAACGTCGATGAGATTGGAGTATTTGCTGCCCCGGCGAAGACGGCAACAAATCCCATCGCCGCGAGCAAAGACGAAGGCAAAGGCAGAATGTGGGACAGCGCGTTACCTAAGGTGGACCCGATGAAGAACAAAGGTGTAACTTCACCACCCTTGAAGCTGGCACCGAGCGTGACCGCGGTAAATGCGAATTTGCCGGCAAAATCATAGACGGGCAATTTGCTATTGAAGGCGGCCACGATCGTCGGTATGCCAAGACCGATATATTTCGTGGTTCCCAGGCCGAAGACGGCAGCGGTGACGATCAGGCCTCCGACAAACGGACGAAACGGCGCCGAGGCGATGTATTTCCGAGCAAGGTGGGAGACTGCGTGCGTTGCCTTCGCAAACGCCATACCCACCAAACCGAAAGCCATGCCTGCAACCATCGAAGACAAAATGCCGATGATGTTCAGTTGGGGAACGTTGGTCACATGATAAATCGTGTGGTGGACGCCCCAGGCTTTGGTTACGAGGTCTCCGATGAAGGCTGCGATAAAGCAAGGACCGATAGCGTCGTAGCTGAGTTTGCCAATCGCGAGCACTTCGATTCCAAAGACTGCGCCCGCTAGCGGCGTTCCGAAAACAGAGGCAAAGCCTGCGCTGATACCGGCCATCAGGAGAATACGACGATCGCTGTCGATCATCCGGAACGGCCGTGTGAGCTGGTCTGCGAGCGAAGCTCCGGTTTGAATAGCCGTGCCTTCTCGACCCGCCGAACCACCAAAGAGGTGCGTCAGGATCGTGCCGAGAAGAATGAGCGGCGTCATGCGGATGGGGATAACCGCGCGCGGATCATGAACCTCTTCGAGGATCATGTTATTGCCGGCTTCAACCGTACTGCCGAAATACTTGTACAGGTAACCTACCAGCAGACCAGCAGGCGCAAGGAACAGAATCATCCAGATGTGCTTCTCGCGAAAGTCCGTAGCCCAAACAAGAGACACAAGAAGAAATGCTGATGCTGTCCCACCCATGACACCGGCAAGCGCGGCGGGGGGGATCCAGCGGACCAGATCGATAAGGAGCCGAAACTGCTCGCCCCATACTTTTCTAAATGGTATTTCAGGCAATGAACCTCCTACGTTCTGTAGGAGTCATCAGCACCGGCAGAGGAGCCGGGCGGTTCAGGCGAACCCCATCGCATGAGGATTTTTCAAGCCCAAGTTTACATTGCCGCATAGGCATGGTCAACGATGCCTGCAGCCAATTTGTACTTCGCATCGATATTCGTTCTCCCTTCTCCGCTACAGTCAATTTGCTACCTTAGAGATCGTTCCCCCTGGAGCGCCTCTCATTCTGAAATCGAGATACAGGATGTGAACCTTAATCTGTTCCTCGAGCCGGTATTGCGGCAGTTTGGCCATCTCGATCATCTGCACGATTGCACCCGGATTCCCGTGGCTCATCTCGACCATCTCGTGTAAGGCCGAATCGAGATTTGCGGCCACGAGTTTGGCGTCCACCGCACGGTGGCGCGCAAACTCCAGGGCGACGACCTCTGGCCAGTTTTTGAGTTCGAGCCGCTCGCTTTTGTCAGAGCACAGAGAGCGCAACGAACCAATTTCCTCCATGTGTTGCGATCGAGCGGCGAAGATGATGGGCGTTCGTCCGTAGTAATTCAATTCCTTAATCAGGTGACTGAGCGCCATCGTCGGACTCTGCACGTGATCGATCACTAAAGTTCGATTGCCAGTTTCCAGGCCCCTCTGAGCGATTCCCTTCAAAGAGAGAACACTCAAACCCTGAGGATTCTTCACACGGACGGCTTTCGGCCCGCGTCCTCGCTCCAAAGCATCTATCAACGCGAGCAGAAACTCGCGCGGCGCATGGCCCTTGGCGACGTACAGAATATCTTTGTCGCCCGTAGCAAGCTGCTGAAGAAGGCGGGTTTTGCCCACTCCCTGGTCTCCGAAGAGCAGCAGGGATTTTCGCTGTGTGATTCGCTGGCGAAGATGGACGAGTTCCGCCGATCGCTCCAGGAGAGCATCGCTGCTGAATGGTGTCAGGAGTTTCGACATGGGGCTCCTTTGGATTGCCTGCGCAGGAGCGACGCAGCCTCCTACGGTCGTAGGAGTCATTAGCCTTCCATTTCGGAGGCGGTCCGGAGAGCCGGGGCGGATTCCATCGCCAGTTAAAGAGGTAGCACAGTACATCCAGGCTCCGCAATGAGGTAGCAGGTTGGTGGCGGAGGTGGAAGTCACTTCTGAATCACCTGACGAATCTCGACGATGACACTCGATATCACGAGGTAGCCGAATAACCCAATCCCAATGAGGAATGGGGCACTACTCTGCGATCGACGCGCATAGAAGATGCAGATCGGTAAACCAATGATTCCCACGGCAAGCAAGATCCGGTTCAGGATCATCGCATTCATAAATTCCTCCTCTGTCGTATCAAGCAATGTAACCTCTTGATTTCTTGCTCCAGGCTTCAACCATCCAGCGTTCCTTAAGTTCCTACTTCCCGGCGCAGATTCATTGATTTAGGAGGTACACACAGGATCGAGCAGCCTGAAGCTTGTTCCACATCCCAACGTCGCTGCATGGCGCTTCCAGGGACTCCGCGAGCGTTTGGCGAGCGTCTTCAATCTGCGATGTGAGAGAGCGTTCCAACTGTAGAAAGCTTCGTTCCATCCGTTCCAGATAATCGAATCGAATGCGTCCCGAGTTCCGGTCGAGCCTATCAGGGATACTGGCCCTCGCGCGTCGAAATACGAGTGGGCGCTGCAGCAACGGAGGGACTGCGAGAAGAAAGCTGTCCAGCGAATAAAAGATTCGTTCGATCGAATACGACACCCTGCTATCCATCGCTAAGCCACAGTTGACCTTCAGTTTCGTCACTGGCAGGTCGGTGAGCATACCAATACCCTCTGTCAGCGTACTTAGAATCTGATTTGCTCTTGCCGTATATCTCGAGACAATCTCGTCCAGCATCGCTGACATCTGAGCGTCTTCCCGCATTCTCCAATCGCGAAAGATCGTGGTGATCTCCTTATTGAAGAACTCCTCCAGAAGGAGGCCCAACGAGCGGCCCGAGGAAGAGGGATTGGCCCGTTGCAGGCTCGATAACCGCTCCTCAAGATAGGGCGTCGACATCCTTACGTGCGTTTCGAGATCCGTGCCAATCTTTTGCATCAAGCCCTGCTGTTCTTCGCGAAGTAAGGCTTGGATAGCAGCTCTACCTCTCGTCGTTTCTTCCAGCAGAAGTTGCATCGCCATTCGTTTCTCATGAATTTGGGATGCGCTCAGCGCCCCGAAGCTTCGACGTAGCGACAATGCAAACGACGCAAGATCGAGAACCTGCCCGGCGCCTCGAAGGACCGACAAAAGGAGCGTTTGGTCATGGCTGTACGTGGCAAACTCACGCAAATGATCTATGAAACTCGCCAATCCTGACGAAGGTGCTTCACCCGGGCCGCGAGTACGAGTTGTCAGCGGAAACACGTCGAAGTGCGATAACCCTAGTCGGTTCCCGAGTTCGTTCCGCAAAAAGGTGCACGCATCCTCAACATCCGCCTTCGAGACCAGATCGACTTTGTTCAGAACGAAGAAAAGCTTGGGTATGTCTTTCCGGAGCTCCCGGATAAAGTTCGCTTCGACTTCGGTGATAGGAGGATCGACAGAGAAGACAACAACCGCCGCGTCCACTTTTTCCAGGTACCCGAGGGTTGCGGCAGTATTGTGCGAGTACGTGGATCCGAAACCTGGAGTGTCAACGAGGACAAGACCATTCCGCAAGAGTTCGTTGGGATAAAGAAGATGGAGCGCGAGTACCCGCTTGCGATTCCCGGGATTCCTCAACTCTGTCACATATTCGGGAATATCAAAGAGGGCTATCTCTTCCAGGTTGCCACTCTGGTAGCGAACGCTGGCTTTCGGGGTCGATCCATATCGGATTTCGGTGACGACAGAGGTCAGGGGTAAGACGCCGGTTGGCAGGATGCTCTCCCCGAGCAAAGAGTTGAGTAAAGAGCTCTTGCCTCGTTTCATCTGTCCCAGAACCGCAAGGCGGACTTCGTCCGTCCTGAGCTTTTCCTTAAGACCGACGATGCGCGGGAGCAAACGCCGAAGCGGAGTAGCTTCGAAGATCGTCGAGATCTCGTCGAGAAGAGCCTCCATGGCCGCCTTGCGATCTGTTCTCTTTTCTCCCACGAATTTGGTCTCGCTCTATCACTGGTGCCAGCTAGGGGTTACGCCTGAGAGGAGGCGGTGTAAAGAACAACATGCACATCGGAGATCGCCACAATCCCTTCAGCGACCATGGAATCGAGATGCGGTAGCAAGGAATCCACCTGCAGCTGAGTATCGATCACGCTGACCATGATGGGGGCGTCTTTGGAGAAGGGCCAACTCCTTGCATGATGGACTCTGGCACTGGTCCCGAAGCCCTCCAGGCCCCGATACACGGTTACGCCCGCAATTCCCAACTCCAGACACTTGGCGAGAATCGCTTCATGTACCGGTTTGTCATGCCACTTGTCGGATTCACTCAAATGGATACGCACCATCTTGGCTTCAAACTCCTTCTTAGCCATATCAACCTTCCTGTTCTGCCGCTTCTCCAGGGGCCGTGCTGCCATATCTGTACTTGATGATGTCGACGTCGGAGATAACTGCCATCCCTTCCCGCACCATCTTTTCGAGGATCGGCATAAAGGCCGAGATGCGATCCTCGACATCGATGACCGAGAGCATCAAGGACGCATTGTGGGACATCGTCTTCTGTTCATGCAACTCTCGGTGAACGCCGTATCCAAGAATGCCCTTGTAGACGGTGACACCGGCCATCTCATTGGCGCGCAAGGCTTCGACCAACGCCTCGTGGAGCGGTTTATCGTTCCAGCGGTCCGCCTCGTCGATATAGATGCGCAGCAGTTTCGCCTTACCGGAGACCTTGCGGTGAGGTAGTTCCTCGTCCGTCTTTACCTTCGTAAGCGCAGGCTTTGCAATCAAGGTTTCCTGGATCTCGATCATTCCTGTGCCTGCGAGTTCCGAGAGTTTGCCCAGCAACTCATCGACCTTCTCTTTGGTCTCGATAAACTCGACCTTTACGGGTAGACGATCGGACAGTTCGACGGTTGAAGCGGTATGCAGATGATGGTCGACTCCGAACCCGGCAACCCCCTTCAGGACTGTTGCCCCGGCAACCCCACGGTAAAAGAGGAAATCCAGGATGCTCGCCTCGGTCGCGGCGCCATGATGTCTGGACCCTTCGCTAAGGTAGATCGATACTTTGAGTGCTTTGCCGGCTTCTAACATAAACACCTCCCGCTACAGAGCGCATTTGCGATGATGAGTCATGCGCGAGCGCTGTTTTCAGTTCTTATGAGAGCGCCTTCGCCAGTGCCACGCCGAGCGCGACAGAAATCAGTCCAGAGATCAGGCTGACCGCGACATAGAGAATAGCGATCCAAAACGTGCCATGGCTTAAGTTGGAAAATGTCTCCCACTCGAAGGTTGAAAAGGTCGAGTAGGCTCCGACAAAGCCAATGGGAACCAGAAACCTCCATGACGGGCTCAGATCGGCATGGTGGTTCAGGAACTCAAGAGACAAACCGATAATGAAACAGGCTGTAATGTTGATGACCAATGTTCCAAATGGAAACCGTGTGCCCATTCGACCGGCGACCGTTGTGCCAACCCAAAAGCGAGCTGCGGAACCCAAAGCGCCGCCGATCATGATGAAGAGATACTTCTGCAAGATTTATGCTCCTATCTGTTGAGCAATTTCTTTTGGATCTCTGTAAGAATCCGTCCATTGCTGCAAAAGTTCAAGATCCTGCTTCATCTTGTTGATATCTGATTCGGCGCTGCTGTGTCCGCTCAGCTCTTGAATCTCGGCGCGGTAACCGTCGGCGTACGAGCTGATCAAAAGTTCCAGTCGCTGGCTGAATTGCCGCATCCACTGCCAGAGCACGTGACTGTAGTCTTCCAGCTCTTGTTTGAGCAAACGATAGGTCGCATGATGCAACTTCTTTCGAATCTGCGTTCGCATAATAGACGTTCCGAACGCTGCCCAAATCCCCATGTCGATGTCGGCCGGGAGGGCGGCGATCTCGAACCTCGGCATATCTCGTAGAAGTGAATCGAGATCCTTCTCGTCGGGAACATCGGCTCTTCCGAGATCTTTGGCGACGCTCTTCAGACGTGATATTGCGTCCTTTCCAACCTCCCGGGCCGCTGTCGTAAGAGGGTCGATCTGATTGCTGACAGCGGTGTGCAACATCTCAGATAGGTACATCGATTCCAGTCTGTTCTGTTTTGTTTGGCGAAGCGAACTCGTTGCCTCATCAGCTACTCGGGAAAGAATGGAATCAGCCGAACCTCTAAGCTCATTGACCTGCCGATCAAGCGACGCGGCCAACACGCCCACGCGCCCCGAAATATCTCGAAGATCAACCTCTAGCTTGGATAGATCATCAGTGTTTCTACTGTCATGTCTCTCGTGTCTTCCGAGCCGGGAACGGAGGGTCGAAATCAGGGCTTGTCTCAGCAGTTCAGCCTTCCGGCTCACGGATTCATCTCTGAGCCTGCGCGCCTGCTGAAAACGGGGAAGAAGCTCCTGCTGGAAAAATCGATCGAGCAAGCCTGCAGAGGCGGGCATGGCACTGACAGCGTGTACAGCGATGTCCCGATGGAGTTCGCGCTTGAGCTGTTCTTGAATATATGAGATCGCATGCTCCAGGTCCTTCTCGCTGAGGAGATCGGATTTGCTGAGCAGGACGAGCGAAGGAATTCCGGCTTCCTCGATGATGCGAAGTGTTCCGACGTCCTCTTCGTTGAGTGTGCTTCCAGCGTCGACGAGGACGAGAGCAAGGTCGCAGGACGGCAGGTAGGCGAGTGTTTCGGCGGCTCCTCGTTTCGCCAGCGAGCCAAGACCTGGGGTGTCAACAAGAACAATTCCCTCACTGAGCCTTTCTGAAGGGACCTGGATCATGGCACGGGCTACATTCTTTTGATTTCCGGGATTACCTCTTTCAGAGACCAGATCCGCAAACTCCTGAATGGAAACTTCGTGCGCAGAACCGGTGCCGAAGGTCACGACGGCTTTGACGGCTGGACCATACTGCAGTCTTGTAGGCACTGCTGTGATCGGATTGATTCCAACGGGCAATAGATCATGGCCCAACAATCGATTCAACAGAGAGGACTTCCCGGAACTGACCCGGCCGAACAAAGCGACCTCGAAGTTATTGTCTTCGAGCCTAGAGATCAAGCCATCAAGACGCGGCCTGAATTCGACCATGCCGTGCCGGCTGGCGATCTCTTCCACTGTTCGAAGCAGCTGAACCTCGTGGCCTGCTGACTCCAGATGATCAAACCGCACTTTCAGATTGGAGTTCTGCCCCTGATAGATGTATGTACTGAGGCCCTCCGAAAGCGCTCTCAACTCTCGGACGACTCCCGTGAGTTCTAGCGCGACCTCTGGCGCAACGCTTCCGGAACCCCGCATTGTGCTGGGGCGGAGCTCATCCAGAGCGATATCGACGAATGTAGTACGGGTAGTAATGGCTCGGGAGGCGGGTATGGTTGGGGCGGGGATGTCGATGTGTTGCCACGCAAGCGTCCGGACCAACTGTGTTCGAAGACGCCGAATATAGTCCTCGATCACCCTGATCTGAGCGGGGCTCAGGTCCACAACATACCTGGGAAAGGGGGACTTTGAGCTTGCCGATTGAAGGATCTCTTCGACGCCCTCTAATAAATCGTCGATGTGCTGACAGCTAACGCGGAGGTACAGCTTCTGTGAGCTGTTCATTGTTCCCGCCGCCTCCGTGCTCGGAGGCGAAGTATCTTCTGGATCTGATTGCGGATTAGTACCGAATTCCGTCATGTCATTCTCCGCCAAATTCCGTCCACACGCTCAATTATTCCTCCAGCCGCGACTTCGCGCCGGAGGATAAGAAGCGTTCGATTGTGAAGGGATCTTGCTGGGGCGAAGAACATCCTCAGCAGGGGATCCCTGCGAGGAGTCATCATCTGCTCCCCGGAGGGAGCAGCAGTTAAGAAAGGGTGAACTCCTTCACCCGCTAACCATCTGCAACTACTTGATATTGAGATGCCCGTCTTTGTCAAGAGGGTTCCTCGCTGGGGCAGTTTCTGGTCGAGCGACCGGATCGAAGATTGCGATGTCCAATCCGACGTGATAAACCTCCGCATGGCAATCAGATACTCGAAACTGCGTTTTGGGGTAGCGATTTGGCTGAATTTCTCGGAGGAGTGAATGCAAGGCCCGACCACCCACAAATCCATCGTCGTCACGGAAAGCGTCCAGACTGGCAACCCGAACCGCCTCTCGATCCAGATCGGCGGGCGTACCTTTGTCGCGAAATTCGAAGATCAGGACGCCCCCAAAACCTGTGAGTTGTTTCGCCGGATGCTTCCCTTGCATAGTTCGCTGGTGCATTGCCGCTGGAGTGGCGAATCCATGTGGGTGCCGTACGACCCGCCATCGATCCCTGTCGCCTACGAAAATCAAACCAGCTATCCGCATCCTGGCCAGATTCTCCTCTACGCTCAGGAGATGAGCGAGCCGGAGATTCTGATCCCATATGGGGCCTGCCGCTTTTCGAGTAAGGTTGGACAACTCGCCGGCAATCATTTCCTGACGGTGATCGAGGGAGCCGAACACTTACGAGAGGTGGGACGATCGATTCTTTGGAGCGGCGCTCAGGAGATCCGCTTCGAATTGATGGATTAGGCCGTCCTGTGAGCGTGGAGTGATGCCAAACCGATTCAAATGATGGTTTCGACGACCCATGGAGAGGTCACACTACGATGACCTGCGAGCAAAACCATTGCTAACATGGCCGCCTGACGCTCTTCCGCACTGGTCAAGTAGCGCCGCAGCCCCTCAAATTTGATTGCAAATCTCTGGAGGTCTTCGGCAGTTCGTTCCAATAGACTGGCCTGCGATTGCACCAGCCTGCGCGCAGGCACTTCATCACCCAAGGATTTAACCACCATAGACAGGTGATACAAGCAAGAAACTGGCAAATGCTTTTCGTCCGTCTCCTTCCACTGCCGGATCATCTTGACGATCTCTTCGACGGCGCCTGCCTCTGTAGCGGTTCGTTGTTCACACATCGGACATGAGGTCTTAGTCGGAAGTAGTTTTTGGATGGCCTGATGCATTGCCTCGGTGTCCGCCGACGTTTTGGCCGCGCGTTGAAGTTCCTTTGCGATTCGGTGCGTGATGGTTGGATACGCTTCGCAGACACCTTGCGGAGACGCTATGGTCTCGTACTGCCACGTGTGCAATTGGCAAAAGCCGCCTCTTTCGGCGTGATCGCGCTGCACCTCTGGATCAATGGTGAGGTCATATTGATAATGGCTCAGAAACTTAAAACCGGCCTTCAGGATGATGCCGCAGATAGTACAGCCAGTACTCTTATCCACCTGCAACAGCGGGAACTCAAGGATACTTTCCTCTCCCGGCTCAGGAGCAAATCCCCCCTCTTGGACGGCAGTTCCAAACATCGCATCTCGCAATGCTCGGAGTCGCTTGACCAATGTCTTCAGAACTTCTGTGCTCTCGGATCCAGTATCGGCGCCTATTCTTCGTACAAGCAGCGCTAAAGTCCGCTCGTACATATTTTTTAAGAATGACTGCGCTCGTTCCTCAGTCAAAAAACGATGGAGTTCCTCCTCGAGCCCCGGCAACCCGCTCTTGTCGAGCAGTTCCGCCTGTTTCGCCATCTTTGCATCCAGCGCCTGTCGTGCCGACACCGAGAACACCGGGGGCATCTCACGGAAGGAATAGCTCTTTAGTCGCTCTTGTACAAACTGAACGGCCTCCGCGCGCTCTTCGACGTTTACGGTGTCCTGCTTGTTGACCACGACGTAGATTTTCTTGTCGGTGTTCTTGATTCGTTGAAGGATGCGGTCTTCGTCATCTGTCAACGGGCTCTCGAAACTCGTCACGAGGACGAAGGCATCTGCCTCTGGCAGGAATCTCTCTGTTGTTAGCGTGTTCTCAACGATGGGGGATCCTAACCCAGGAGTATCCACGAAGAAGAAGCCTCGGCGCAGGATCTCAACAGGCAACTCGATCTCGGCATAGGCGAGATTCTTCTCATTTCCCGGATTGCCCTTCTGTGTCACGTACGCGGGCAACTCAGAGAGAGGAATCTCTCGGCGCATACCGCTGTTGTTGAAGTTAAGTACAGCCTGTTTTCGGGTCCCATATCGAACCGTCGTAATCACGGATGTCAAAGGAACGATCCCTGTCGGAAGATGTTCGCCCCCCAGGATGGCATTCATGAGGGTCGATTTTCCTCGGCTGAACCTGCCCACGACGAGCAGATTGAATTTATCTTCGGCCAATCGGGCTTGGAGAGAGACACATTCCGATCGAAGAGGCTCGTCCTTTGTATCGAGAGCCCGAGCACTTCTAAGAATATCGGCGAAGCCAAACTTCCATTGCTCGTATTGCTTCAGATCCATTGATACTCCCCATCTTTTGGCCCAAGCGTGTCATCGTCTCAAAGAAGGTAAAGCCGCCTCCTCTATTGCCGCGAGGCCGTTTCCAGTGTCTGCGGTTCTTTACCTTCTTTCCACCGTTTGTAGACGTGCCTTCCCGCATAGCTTGCCTGGTTGCCCAGCTCGTGTTCGATTTCAAGAAGCCGGTTGTACTTGGCAATACGTTCACCCCGGCTGGCGGAACCGGCCTTAATCTGGCCCACGCCCGTCGCTACGGCAAGATCAGCAATGCTCGTATCATCGGTCTCGCCGGAACGGTGGGAGATGACCGCGGTGTATCCATGTTCGCGAGCCATGGCGATGCAATCCAAGGTTTCAGTCACCGTGCCGATCTGATTCAATTTGATCAAGATAGAGTTTGCGATGCCAGACTCAATTCCACGAAGAAAGAGCTCTGGATTGGTTACAAAGTTATCGTCCCCGACGAGCTGAATCTTGTCGCCCAATTCATTGGTCAGCTGTTGCCAACCGCTTCGATCATCCTCAGCAAGGCCATCTTCGAGGGACCAGATTTGGGGGTACTGACTTAGCCAATGTTTCCAGAGCGCGATCATCTCCTCTGAGGTTTTTGTGCTGCAGTCAGACTTGCGAAAGACGTACCCCGTCTCTTCATAGAACTCGCTCGCAGCCGGATCGAGCATTAGCGCAATGTCCTCGCCCGGCTTATATCCAGCTTTGAGAATGGCCTCAAGAATTAGTTCAATCGGCTCTTCGTTAGACTTGAGTTCCGGAGCGAATCCGCCTTCGTCGCCCACAGCGGTGTTATAGCCCTTATTTTGCAGTACAGCTTTAAGAACGTGAAAGGTCTCAACGGCACTTCTTAAGCCATCTCGAAATGATGGTGCGCCGACTGGAGCGATCATGAACTCCTGAAAATCGACGCTATTGTCCGCATGTCTCCCACCATTCAGTACGTTTAGCATCGGGACTGGCAATAGGTGGCCATGCTCGGTCGCAAGATCCAGGTAGAGCGGGAGGCCACGGTACGCCGCTCCGGCGCGGGCAACGGCGAGGGAAACGCCCAGGATCGCGTTCGCTCCAAGCCGGGACTTATTGGGGGTGCCATCCAACGCCCGGAGTTCATCGTCAAGTTCGCGTTGATTGCCTGCATACATCCCCCGCACCTTAGCTGCGATCTCGCCTTCGACATTCGCGCAGGCAACCAGAACACCCTTCCCCCCGTAACGAGACTTGTCACCGTCGCGCAACTCTACGGCCTCACGCTTTCCGGTGGAAGCGCCAGACGGTACCTTGGCAGTCCCGGTCGTCCCACTCGATAGCGTTGCCGTTACAGACAGAGTTGGGTTGCCGCGTGAGTCCAGAATCTCGAGGGCTGACAGTTTGGTTATTTCCGACATTTCCATCACCTTTTCCAACCGGGCCATCTTCCGGTTTACAAGAAAGTCAGATTGGGAATTGCCCAATCTGCGCACATCCACGCCACCACATGCAGAGCGACCGGTCAAAGACGGAGGCCTGCAGGTTCCACGCTTTAGATTTTCTTGGGGATCGCGCCGTAGACATGACTCCGCGACAGGATCCCCTGCCAGGAGTCATCATCTGTTCCACCTATTGGCAAAACAGCGGTTATAAGGTGAACTCCTTCACCGCTACACACACCATAACCTAAAGGTCACGGTGAGGCTTGTCAACCAGACCGTCTGATGGAGCGCACCGGATCATGCGTTCTTTCGCGGAATATTTCGCATCTCAAGGAGCGCAAGGTCACGCAGGCCGGGATGATGCTAAGTCGTTTCTTCACTTGACAGAGCGATCCGAGGCTGCGAGATTTGAAAGACACAATTCGCTCGGTGATGAGGTCCACCTTTAACCGCCCCTTGGGCTGATGACTCCTACCCCCCTAGGAGTCGTACGATGAAAAAAGGTCTGGCCCTTCAACTCGATCGACCTCAGAGAACACACAGTCCTCCCTCGCTTGATGCTCTCGTCGGCCCTTATCTCCGGCCGGGGAGGTCCACGTGATCCTTCCCAATCTGATCCTCCAGATCGGACAGGTCCTCTGCGTTCTTCTGCTCGCCCCGCTCCTGCAAGGATTCATCCTGAAGGCCGAGGAACGGGTACAGCGGAGCTCTGGACCCAGCATTTTCCAACCCTACCGCGATCTGTGGAAGTTATTCCATAAACAGACCGTTGCGCCAGAGTCTGCGTCGTGGATTTATTTTGTCGCTCCGATCATTGCATTTACCGCAATGCTGATCGTCCCGATCTTGATTCCAGTGCTCACGGACCGCCCGCTGCCGCTATCCGATATGGGAGACATGCTCGGCGGCGGCATGGTTCTGACGCTCGGTTCGTTCATCGTGATCCTGGCCGGGTTGGACACGGGAAATGTTTACGGTGGAATTGGGTCCAGCCGAGCAGTGATGTTGACCATTCTTGCCGAGCCGACCCTGATTCTGGTCCTGGTCGGCATTAGCCTACTCGCCAAAGCGATGCTGCCGTTCGTCGTGAACCATCTGTTGCTGTCCAGCCCCTCTCTTTATTGGAATCCTGCGCATCTCTTTCTGATCCTCGCGTTCTTCGCACTGTTGCTGGTCGAAACGGACCGGCTGCCCATCCATTCGAGTACGCATCTCGAGATCTACATGATCGATGAGGCGCGGATTCTCGAATACTCGGGTCCCCTACTTGGTTTGCTCAAGTGGTCATCCATGATGAAGCAGTTCATCCTGTACACCATCTTCTGCAACGTTTTCCTGCTTCCGTGGGGTATGTCACAACTCGGGACGGCGCTCGGTGAACTCGGTTCCGTAATCGCCATATTGCTCAAATTCCTTTTGGTAGCTCTGACCGTCGTTGTGGTGGAGACCGTGCAGTCCCGTCTCCGCTTCTACCGTTATCAGGAACCCTTGGCCGCGGGATTCCTTTTCGCGGTACTAGCCATTGTTTCGAGCCAGATGCTGTAGAGGAAAATACGATGTTCCTGGCACACGTCAATCCGCTTCAGGCTTCGATCTTCAGCTCGCTGGCGATCTTAAGCCTCCTGCTGACCTTCGTCATGCTGGGATCCCACTGGCTGCGCAACTATGTCTACGCGTTCGCGGTGCAATCGTGGCTGATCGCCGCGCTCTCTGCATCGGTGGGCTACTTTGCGGGATATTCCGAACTGTATGTCATTGCGGGGCTGACGGCGCTATTTCGTGGGCTGATCCTGCCGTACCTCCTGATGCGCATTATCGGCAGACTGAATGTGAAACGCGAACTGCATGCGGTTCTGCAACCGAGTTCCAGCCTTGTGGTCGGTGCTTTTTTGGTCATGTTCGCGTTCGTCATCTCCAACCACATGAACCGGCAACCGCCCCCAGCAGCCCATGTGGTGATCCTGGCTCTCACGATCATGCTCTCGATGAAGTTCCTGGGCTTCCTCATGCTATCGGTCCGGGACGAAGCGGTCAGCCAGATCCTCGGCCTGCTAGTACTAGAAAATGGCATCTTTCTAGGTTCGCAGATCCTTGTTCCCGGGATGCCACTGTTGATCGAGATAGTGATCCTGTTTGACCTGCTCATCGTTGTGGCGTGCTTTGGGATGCTCGTTCGCTTCCTGGTGGTGCACGCCGGCACCACCAGCAGCCGTGAACTCAATCGGCTGGTAGGTTGATGCCCATGACACAACGCTTATTGATCGTCCTATTTGCCGCGCCGTTTGCAGCCATCGTTCTTTCGTTGGCGCTACGCCGGTCGCGGGTCGCGGAATACGCCACGGTCGCGGCGGCAATCGTGGACCTGCTTGTCAGTGGGCCTTTGCTCCTTCGAGCATTGCAAGGCGATGCTCTCTTTGCACATGGATACCTTCGGGTGGACACGCTCGCCGCCTGGGTAATCGTCTGCATCTCGATTGTGTATACGCTTTCGTCCATCTATGCCGTCGGCTACATGCGACTCCTCAATGAAGAGCCGCGCCTTCCAGTGTTCTACGCTTTGTTTTCGGGCTTTGCCGCTACGATGCTGGCTGCGTGTGTCATGAACAATGTCGGCGTCTTCTGGATCGCCATCGAGCTGACGACGCTCATCAGTACATTCCTGGTTGGATTCGAGCGCGAGGCCGAGAGTACCGAAGCCGCCTGGAAGTACATCGTCGTCGTCTCCGGCGGTATCAGTCTCGCTCTCCTTGGGACGGTTTTCTTCTACTGGGGCGGCACATTTGTGCTGGGTCCAACCTACGCAATGACGTGGGCCGCGCTCCACGGGTCGGCTCCTGCGGTGTATCCACCGCTGCTCCTTGTCTCGTTCTTACTCGTCCTTGTGGGATACGGCACGAAGGCTGGCCTGGCGCCGATGCACACCTGGTTGCCGGACGCTCACAGTGAGTCTCCCGCACCCGTCTCCGCGATGCTGTCGGGAGCCTTGCTGAACACATCGATGCTTGGTATTGCGCGTTTCCTCGGCATAGTGAATGGAACTTCCGTCGCGCAGTTCGCGCATTCCGCGGTCGTGGCGCTTGGAATCTTCTCGTTTGTGATTGCAACACTGTTCATCGTTCGGCAAACGGGAATCAAGCGTCTGATGGCCTATTCCAGCGTCGAACACATCGGCGTCATTGCGCTGGGCCTGGGTTTCGGAGGCATCCTCGGTGTAGCGGGGTCCCTCTACCACATGCTGAATCACTCGCTGAACAAGTCCTTGATGTTCTTCGGCTCCGGCAATGCTATGCGAGCATATGGCACCAAAGAAATCTCGGGCATTCGACGTGTGCTCAGGGTCTTTCCTGTAAGCGGGACGCTCTGGCTGCTGGGCGCAGTAGGAATCGCCGGTGCACCGCCATTCGCGCTGTTTCTCAGTGAATTCACCATCCTGCGAGCCGGAATCGGAGGGCGCTATCGATGGGCAGCGCTTATCTTTGTCCTGTTCCTGATCGTCGTCTTCATCGGGTTTCTTGCTCACTTCCGTGCGATGTACTTTGACGAGGCTCCAGAACAAGAGATACAGCCTTTACCTTGGACGATCTGGCGAACACTCCCCATGTGGCTGGCTTTTGTTCCGCTGGTGGTGCTCGGCCTTTGGTGGCCTCACGGTTTGTGGAGCATCTTTACCCAGATCTCGTCTGAGTTGACTGGAGGTGCGCGATGAAGGGCGCATCCGAACAGATTCTTCAGGCCTCGGAGATCACCGCCGCCTGCGAACGTCTAGTGGCAGAAGGGGCTCGGCTCCAGATGGCCTATGCCTGGTTTCCGGAAGCTGGTGGCCCGGCCGAGGTTGTCTACCTGGCGGATCAAGGTCGGCATAAGCCCTTCCCGTTGCTACGTTGCCGTCTCCCCGAGAATGCACCATCACTCCCATCGCTCGCAACGAAGATTCCCCTTCTGAGCTGGTATGAGCGGGAGATGACCGATCTTTGTGGTCTCACCTTTTCGGGACATCCAGACCCTCATCCGTTAGTGCTGCACGAAGGAGCTCATCCTTCCATGCCTCCCCTCGACCCACGCTACCCGAAAGATGAGCCGATGCCGTATTCCGAACAGCCTTGGGACTTGCCACCGATAGAGGGCAGCGATGTGCAGGTCCTGCCCTTCGGCCCGGTGCGAGCGGACGTCCTCGAATCGGCACAGATCGTCTTCTACTATGTGGGCGAAGCGATCCTGCACTGCCATCCACGTCTGTTCTTCAAGCATCGCGGCATGGAGAAGCGGTTCGAAGGCCTTGATCCTGCGTTCGGAGTCCTCATCGCCGAACGCATATCAGGCGTCGACAGTGTTGCCCACTCCTTGGCCTTCTGCCAGGCCGTTGAAATCGCGAGCCAGTGTGAGGTCCCGGAGCGAGCGCTCCATCTGCGAACCGTCCTGGCCGAACTGGAGCGGCTCTATAACCATCTGCACTATCTCGGATATTTGTGCCATACAACGACGCTCAAAGTCGGCGAGGCGGAGGGCAGGCTGCTCGAGGAGCGATGCAAGAAACTGAATGGCATCTTTACCGGGAGCAGATTTCTCAGGGGTCTGCTTAAGCCGGGCGGTCTGCGACGGGATCTCGATCTGCACGATCTGCCGCACGAGCTACGAATGCTTGAACCGGAGATAGCGGGGTATATCGAGAAACTTGAAAAGACAAATAGTCATCTGGATCGGTTGATCACGACCGGCCATCTACCCGAGAACGTCGCTTTCGACCAGGGCGCTACGGGACCTATCAAGCGTGCTTCCGGCATCGAACGTGATCTGCGTCGTGATCACCCCTATGCCGCCTATGACCGATTTGAGATGGCGATTCCGATGCGCACAGAGGGAGACGCGCATGCTCGCGCGCAGGTTCGTATGGAGGAGATTAGGAACAGTATTACGCTCATCCTCAAAGCACTCGCGAGAATGCCACAAGGACCTGTGGCCACTCCCATCGAATATCCCGGAGGTGGAGAGGGACTCGGATGGTGCGAAGGCTCTCGAGGGTCGATTTATTATGCTGTGCATTTCGACAAGGATGGGAGATTGGGGCGTGTGAAAGTGAAGTCCGCCTCATTCTCAAACTGGCGCGTCTTTCCCTATACCGTGCACGACACCAACATGATGGATTACGCAATTAACGAAGCAAGCTTCGGCCTAACGATGGCCGGATGCGATCGCTAGAGACAGGAGGACACATGCCGGTCTGGACACTGTTCGGCTTGAAGCACGGGATCGCGACGAATTCCTGGCCCGATAACGGGGGCACGGACGAGCAGACGGGCGTCCTCGGGCTTCCGCGTCTTGAGCCCGATCGCTGTGAGGAGAACTGCAAAGCCTGCGTTGAGGTTTGCCTGCCCGGAGCGATAGGAATGAATTCATCTGAGGACGGCGACCGTCTGACGATCGATTATGGGAAATGCATCGCGTGCCAACTCTGCACGGAATCCTGCCCCAACGAAGTGTTGACCAAATCCAATGATTGGGCTTTTGGCGTAGGAAATCGGAAGGACTTGATCTGGGCAGAGACCTTGGCTTCTGAACCGGCACAGGAGCTTTCGGAGAACATCAAGAAATACTTTGGACGCAGTCTTCACATTCGTCATGTTGATGCCGGCTCCTGCAACGGTTGCGAGTCCGAACTCCAGGCACTCAACAACCCGTATTACAACCTCCATCGGTTAGGAATCTTCTTTACGCCCTCCCCGCGCTTCGCCGATCTGCTGCTGGTCACCGGATCCGTCACGTACGCGATGCATGAGCCATTGCTTGCAACCTATCACGCCATGCCGGAACCTCGGTGGGTGATGGCAACGGGTACATGCGCCGTCTCCGGAGGCGTTACCGGGGGTGGCTACAGCGGTGGAAACGGTCTGGACGGCGTCCTTCCGGTCGATCTGTATGTGCCCGGATGTCCTCCAAATCCATCGGCCATGATTCAGGCAATTCTCCTGCTGCTCAATCGCTCCAAACAACATGTATACGGAGGCCACTATGCAAAATGACCTCCTGTTGGCGATGGCCGTGCTCTGGGCCGTTTCGTTTCTGGCTGCTTTGCTGGATCCGAGTGCGAAGCTGGCGCGCATCGGAATCGTGCTTGGTTGCCTCTGTGGGATCGCGTCTTGCCTCACCGGCGGGACACACCCGACACCTGCCTCTTCCTTTGGATTTCGGGTAAGCGACACGTTGGTGCAGTTCCAGCTTGACGCCGGCGGCCACTGGCTTCTCCTGTTCGGCCTATTGCCCGCGCTCTTCGCCGCTGGCTTGAATACGACAGCACCTTCGAAGCCTGAAAGACGTTACTGGCTCGCAGGCCTCGCGATGACGCTTCTCGGCGCACTCGGAGTCTTCGGCCTTCAGGATTCCATGTCGTTCCTGATCGCTTGGGAGGTGATGAGCATTGGAGGAGCCGTCATGATTCTGGGCGAAGGTGTGTCGGCAAAGACCGGCACTCCGATGCTCTTCATGCTGTCCCTCCTCGAAGTGGGCGCGGTAGCCATCATGCTCGTGCTTCTGCTTCTGGGGAACCGCACCGGCTCCTGCGCCTTCGCGCTGTTCGCGGCGCCTGGAACCCTGGCGACTCCTGCCACTCTGGTCGCCGGATTGTTGCTGCTGTTTGGCTTCGGCGCAAAACTCGGCGTTCTGCCGTTCTACGAGTGGTTTCCGGCCGCATATGGGTCCGGGAGTGGAGCCACCGGCGTTATCTTTTCCGGCATTGTGCTGAATGCAGCCTTCTACTCGCTCTCCCGCGGGATACTCCAATGGCTTCCGCATACCGGGGTTTGGGTGATGAGTGTGGCGCTTGTCATGATCATCGCGGGGGTGCTGACAGCGATTCTGGCGATCTTCAACGCTTTTCAGGAGGAGGACTGGCGGCGAATGCTGAGTCTCTCCTCTGCCGAGAACGCAGGTGTCGCAGTGGCGATTCTCGGAACTTCTCTGCTCTTCGTTGCCAGTGGGCTGCCGGGTCCAGCTGCACTGGCGTGGATTGTCTGTCTGCTGCACCTCGCAGCGCATAGCCTGGCAAAGAGCACGCTCTTCCTGACTGCTGATGGAGTGTACGAAGCCAACCAAAGTTATGTCATCCGTCAGACTGGTCTGCTACGGAATACCTCGGCGATCTTCGGAGTGGGCGCGCTTTTGGCGACCATGAGCCTCGCCGCGATGCCCCCTCAGTCAGGATTTGTCAGCGAATGGTATATCTTTCAGACGCTGTTCCAGGGGATGCAGGTTCGGATCGTTGCCGCAAGACTCACGATCGCTCTTGCCGCTGCCGGTTTGGCGCTGGTTGTGGCCGTGGCTTTGGCGACCTTCGCCAAGCTCTTTGGCATAGGCCTGCTCGGTGACGGAAACACTGAGCCCTCTCGCCTTTCGGTAGCTCGTTGTGGAAGTGTCTTCTTTCTTGGTCTGTGCGTTCTCGGCTTAGCTGTAGGGATGCCATGGTGGCTCCCAGCGCTCGGACAAGGGAGCCTGAGTTTATTTGGGGTGGATGCGTCAGCTCCCATGAGGGACGGATGGCTGCTTGTGCCCCTGAGCGGAAAGTTCGCCTTCATCTCGCCCACAAAACTGATCATTGCCGGACCGCTCTTGGCCCTGATTCCGATTGTCCTATTGCTGCTGGGCAGAAAGAGATTTCCGATTCGCCGCGCGCCTGTCTGGTCCGGTGGCCGTAGAGAGGATTCTCAGCGCATTGCAACCACGTCGTTAGCTTTCTCAAATGCTCTGCGAACATTCTACGGATTCATCTATGGTCCGACCCACAACCTCGAGCGGGAGTACGACCACGGACCATATTTTGTGACGCGCCTGATCTTCAATCAGGAGGTCGCGCCCATATTCGGTCCATATCTGTTTGCCCCCCTCACCCGTTTCGTCCAGGCACTCGCGCGCAAAGTTAGCATTCTTCAATCTGGCTACCTCAACTTTTACAACGCGCTCATTGGGATGTTGCTGGTACTCATCCTCGGATTAGCACTGTTTTACAAATGAGAAGATCATTACTTGGTTCCTGTCGCGCTCATGTCGCTTAGTTAGCCACTTCACCTGGTCACACGGTCATACAGAAAGGGTCAATCGATTTTCATGAAGAAATTGCTCAATCAGTACAGCTCCGAGATAACGCAACCCAAAGCTCAGGGCGCGTCGCAGGCCATGCTTTATGCAACCGGACTCACCGAGCAGGACATGTTAAAGCCACAGGTCGGAATCGCGAGCATGTGGTTTGAGGGCAACCCCTGCAACATGCATCTCCTGAAGCTCGCAGAGAAAGTCAAAGAGGGTGTTGAAGCCGCCGGCCTGGTCGGCTTGCGGTTCAATACGATCGGTGTCAGCGATGGTATCTCGATGGGAACCGAAGGGATGAGCTACTCGCTACAATCTCGCGATCTCATTGCCGACTCGATAGAGACTGTGATGGCTGCGCAATGGTATGACGCGAACGTTTCCATTCCAGGCTGCGATAAGAATATGCCCGGTTGCATCATCGCCATGGGCAGGCTCAATCGACCCAGTCTGATGGTGTATGGCGGAACGATTCGTGCCGGTCATCACCAACAACAGAAGTTGGATATCGTCTCTGCCTTCCAGAGTTATGGGCAATTCATCTCACATGCGATTGATGACAATGAGCGGCAAGCGATTGTCCGTCATGCCTGTCCGGGAGCCGGTGCCTGCGGTGGAATGTATACAGCGAACACGATGGCATCGGCGATAGAAGCACTGGGGATGAGCCTTCCATACAGCTCCTCTACCCCAGCAGAGGACCCAGCGAAGGCGCAGGAATGTGTTCGCGCCGGAGCCGCGATTCGAAATCTCCTCGAACTCGACTTGAAACCGCGCGACATCATGACGAGTGAAGCATTCGAGAACGCTATGGTGATCGTCTCCGTTTTAGGAGGATCAACGAACGCCGTGCTTCATCTGATCGCGATGGCCAGGTCAGTGAATGTGCCCCTTTCCTTGGATGACTTTCAAAGGGTCAGCAGTAAGACGCCGTTGCTCGCGGACTTCAAACCAAGTGGAAGCTATGTGATGGAAGACCTCCATTCTGTCGGAGGGGTGCCCGCAGTCTGCAAGATGCTTCTCGAAGAAGGCCTGCTTCATGGCGATTGCCTCACGGTAACGGGACAAACCATGGCAGAAAACCTCAAGGATCTGCCTGGCCTTAAAGCTGGACAGGAAATCGTCCGACCTGTGTCAAATCCGCTCAAGGCCACCAGTCACCTCCAGATACTCAAAGGCAATCTGGCGCCGGAAGGGGCCGTCGCTAAGATCACTGGAAAAGAAGGGTTGCGATTCTCCGGACCAGCAAATGTATTCGATTCCGAAGAGGAGATGCTCAGAGCTCTCGAAGTTGGCACCATTCAAAAAGGTGAAGTAATCGTCATTCGCTATGAAGGGCCGAAAGGCGGCCCCGGCATGCCTGAGATGCTAACGCCAACCTCAGCAGTCGTGGGTGCAGGTCTTGGCAAGGATGTTGCTCTCATCACGGATGGCCGATTCTCGGGAGGTTCGCACGGATTCATCGTGGGACACGTCACGCCAGAAGCACAGGAAGGCGGTCCACTCGCATTGGTTGAGAGAGGTGACATGATCACTATCGATGCATCCACGAATGAGATTTCTTTCAATGTCACGGAAGAGGCGCTTGCAGTCCGAAGAGGTCAATGGACGATGCCCGCTTATAAGGCGACACGAGGAACGCTCGCCAAGTACATCCGCGCCGTAAAAAGCGCGAGTCTCGGTTGCGTCACCGACGAATAGCATCATCGTTCTGCCAGTGTGATAGCTAAGTAGTTTCGCGATTCATAACCAGACGGGATGAAGGGCAGGCAGATGATCGATACAGCATTCAAGACGATCTTGATCGGTGACAATGGCAGCACAGAAGCTGAGCGCGCAATGAAGGTAGCAGTTTCATTGGCCGGAAGTCTCAAATCGAAACTGATCGTTCTTGGCGTACTCACACCACCGAGCGCGGAATCGCAGGCGGAAGGCTATGGATTAGATAGTGCCGAAAAGGCAAGGACGATGTTGCGGGAGAAGTTCTCTCGCCTGGAGGAAATGGGCCGACGGGACGGGATCTCCATTGCGACAGAGATCGTCGAAGGAGACCCGGAGGAGATGATTGAACGCCGAGCGGAAGCGGACGACGTCGACTTGATCGTTGTCGGCCACCGGGATGTCACTCGAATGAGGCGGTGGTTGGAAGGGTCCACATCAGAAACCTTGGTGAAAAAATCAAAGACTTCCGTTCTCGTAGTTCGGGATGGTGACACGGATTAGAGAATTGTTTCTCACTTAGGTAGATCGCTGCTCAACCATGCTGGAAACACTGTTAGCCATGAATGGCTGCTTATGATGGGGATTTATTGTCAAACACTGAAAAGCATTTGGAACCACGCTGGCCGGCAATGCTCGGTCTGCTTGCGGTTGGTGGCCTTCGGCTTGCTCTTCCCGAAGCTCTCTCCATCGGCCCGAGTTGGCTGCTACTCTTGCTCGTTGCGATCCTCATCGTTCCCACAGTCTGGGCAAGAAAGCTAGGAAATGACAGGCTAAATCAGTTTCTAGGATATGTCCTTGCGGCTACCGTAACAGTAGATATGATCTGGTCGCTATGTCTTCTGGTGGCCGCTTTGCCTGCGCACAAGGAATCCCCGCTGGATCTTCTCCGTTCAGCAGCAGCCCTTTGGGTCACAAACATCCTTGTCTTTGCGTCCTGGTACTGGAGGCTGGACGCAGGTGGCCCGCGTGCCCGAGAATTACGCGTTGTTCATACTGACGGAGCGTTTCTGTTTCCTCAGATGACCCTCAACCCGAAATCAAAGAAAGAGATGGGAGAAGATTGCTGGAGTCCGGGTTTCATCGACTATCTCTTTCTAGCATTCAACATCAGTACCGCGTTCTCACCAACTGATACTCCTGTTCTAACCAGGTGGGCCAAGATTCTGATGATTGTGCAGTCTCTCATCTCTTTGACAACCTTAGCCCTACTTGCAGCTCGGGCGGTTAATATACTTTGACCGCACAAGCCAATTCTCACCCCGACCTAACATCAGTGCGCGATCGAGGAGAGTTATGCCCAGCCTTGCGTCTAATGAATCTACAGAGATTTGGTTAATCCGGCACGGCGAGACCGCCTGGAGCAGAAGCGGTCGACATACAAGCCGGACGGACATTCCTCTCACGCCGGCGGGTGAAGCAAGTGCTCATGCACTTCGCGAGCGTCTGAAAGGCATCCAGTTCGGAGGCGTTCTCACTAGCCCCTCACTTCGCGCGTTGGATACATGTCGCTTGGCGGGCTTCGCCTGGCAGGCCAGGATAGAACCCAATTTGAGCGAGTGGAACTACGGAATTTATGAGGGCAAGAGGACAGCAGAGATTCAAAGCGAGACTCCAGGATGGTCCGTGTGGACCGCGCCGATCCCGGACGGAGAATCGCTTGATCAGGTCGCGGCGAGGGCCAATCAGGTGATCGAGACGGCAACCGGCATCGGAGGACGGGTCGCTCTCTTCGCGCATGCTCACATTCTGCGGATTCTTGCCACATGTTGGATCGGAAATGTGCCTTCGCTCGCGCAGAATCTCATACTTTCCACGGGATCCATCAGTGTCTTGGGATACGAACGCAGTACCAGAGCCATAACACGCTGGAACTGTGTTTGATCGGGGGCTTCCATTGACGGTGGAAGCCCATTACCATAGATGCATCGACGGCGATGGATTCCGCCGCTAACCGCCTTCCGAAACGGATGGCTGATGACTCCTACCAATCTGGTAGGGTTCTGTCTCTCCTACCCAGCGCTAATCGAATACGTCACCACCGCCGTTCGTGGTGGAACGTTCCGTGCGTCTTCCAACGACGCGCAGAAACAGGGAGAGCCCTTGCGATCCAAAGCTGTCTTTGAGGCACATAACGTTATTCCTGGGCGCTTCGCCCTGTGCGCCATTGGGGCAAAAGCTGTCCGAGTTCTTCATCCGAAGAAAGAAAGAATGGGCAGGACGATCGATCGAGTTCTCAGAATTATCGGGGAAGGTACTCCGATCTCTGCAGACTCGGATGCCAACTCGTCACCCTCCCACGCCCCGAGCGATCTCGATTCTTTATATCGACCTCATTAGGTAGCCTGCGGCTTAGAATTCGCAACCCTTCACTACTCGGACCTCATCGAGGGTGTGCTTAAACCGTTTGTCTTTGGTTCCATCATCAGTACATGCGGCTGCCACTACGGAGTTGCCACGCAAGGAGGAACGCAGGGGCGGTCGAAGTACGACCCGCGTAGTAGTGACAGCATCGATATTTATTGTCGTGACCAGCTTCCTCATCAGTCGGCTCATGATCGGAATCTTCGGACGCTGATTAATTTGCTCACGGGAAGCTTGCAAAACGGGATGCCAGATGCGACCCTGATAAGGACATTTTTACGGCGAAGGGGTTCGCCGAAAACCGCTTCCTCGCGTGAGGAACGCTGATGACTCCTGGCATCCTGCTGGGAGACTCATGTCCGAATCCATTCAGGTTTCAGCTCCATCAAAGCTCCGCTGGCTTACGCGCAATGTCTTTGCGATAGGTATGCTGAGCCTCTTCTCCGACACAGGTCACGAGCTGACGACAGCGATTCTTCCGCTCTTCCTGCAGAGCTTTGGCGGCGGCGCCATCGCTCTGGGAACCATCGAAGGGGTTTCGGACGCGTCCTCCAGCCTTCTGAAGATGTGGATGTCCCATTACTCCGACCGCGTGGGCAAACGTAAGCCCATTCTCATCTTTGGCTATCTGGTAACAGCCCTGATGGGGTGCTTCGCGTTTGTGACACGTTGGTGGCAACTTGTCGCGATACGCGCGATAGCATGGATTGGACGAGGAGCACGCGGACCCGTTCGGGATGCTTTGCTCGCAGAAAGCGTCCCTGCCGAGGCGCACGGGCGGGCGTTCGGCTTCGAAACGGCAATGGATACCGTCGGAGCGATCCTTGGTCCGGCGATTGCCCTTTCTCTCATCGGCATCATCAGCCTCAGACACATTTTCCTGATCAGCTTTATCCCAGGATCCATCACCGTCTTGATCGCCATCTTCCTGGTCAAGGACATCGCCCGCGCTCCGCAGCCTCATCTCGAGATATGGGGATCGCTTCGCGCACTTCCGAAGTCATTCTGGCGCTACGTCTCCGCGGTTGGAATATTCGGTTTGGGCAATTTCGCTCACACCTTGCTCGTCCTCCGTGCTGTGGTGCTGCTCACTCCGAGGTACGGCGCGGTCACGGCGGGGAGAATGGGAGTTGCTCTGTACATCCTTCATAACGTCATCTACGCAGCCATCTCTTACCCGATCGGAGTTCTTGGAGATAGAACGAATAAGAAACGAATCCTGGCGACTGGATATGCGCTGTTCGGCCTGATGTGTGTCCTATTCATGTACAACACCACCAACCTTGTCGTCCTCGCCATCGTCTTCATCCTCGCCGGGATTTATATCGGCATCGTTGACTCGATGGAGCGGGCGCTGGCTGCCGATCTTCTTCCGCTCAGTCAGCGAGGGACCGGGTACGGCGCTCTCGCCACCGTCAATTCCTTCGGTGACCTTCTGTCCAGCATCCTGGTGGGCTTACTTTGGAACCGCGTCTCCTACACGGCAGGCCTAAGCTATGCGGCGGTCCTAACTTTGTGTGGCTCAATTTTTCTTTTTGTTTGGAAACCACAACGTTTCGATGGCTTCACAGGTTCTTGAATTCAATTCATCACGGAGGCGATTCCAATGCAGCAATCTGGCAAGACATCCTGGTGGAAGGTTCTAGTGGTAACACTAACCTTCAGTGCGCCATACGCAATCGGAATCTATCTCACGCTAAGAGACGCCATCCCTCTACTCGCGGCAAAGTGAACCGTCTAGGTAAGAGGCTGCTCGACATCGCGCCCCTCTACGAGCGGCGTGGAAGTGCGTGCCTCGGTTCAGGCACGTTTCGTCAATTCTTTCGAGACATTGTTCAGTGCACCATTCCGCCAACTGCGAACTCAGAGCTTCAGTGAAGGTTGCAGTCGCCGCGGAAATATGGTCTGCTTGTTATGGCGATGGAATCCGCCCTCGGCTTGTCCGGGACGCCTCCGAAATGGAAGGCTAATGACTCCTACCTGTGCGTAGGAGTGTCCTTTTCTGCTCCTGCCCACCTCAGCAGAAAGGACAATATGCCGGATTATCTTCGTTTAGAAATTGGCGACGAGTCTCCAAAGATCGTCACCGTTGTCATTGAAATTCCCCGCGACAGCACAAACAAGTACGAATACGACAAGAAGCGTCATGTCTTCAAGCTGGACAGGACTCTCTTCTCGCCGGTCCACTACCCCGCAGATTATGGTTTTATTCCGCAGACGCTCGCGGAGGATGGAGATCCGCTGGATATTCTCGTACTCGGAGAGCATCCTACGTTTCCGGGCTGCGTGTACGACGCTCTGCCAATTGGCCTCTTCCGCATGATCGACCAGGGCGTACCCGATGAAAAGATTCTGGCGTACGCGACCGGTAATCCCCGATTCCACGGAACGAAGGAATATTCCGAGGTGCAGCCCCACATCCTTAAGGAAATGGAACATTTCTTCTCCATTTACAAGGTGCTCGAAGGCAAGCAGACCAGCGTTCAGGGATGGAGTGATGCCGCAGAAGCTCAACGCATGATCGTGACCTGCCATAACCGCTTTGTGGACGCTCATAAAGGAGAGTAGGCACATGAATCCCCAGACGTTGAACAATGGATCCCATCGTGAAAGAGCGCGGGAATTGGATCCAGAAGCTCCGAAAACCATGACGGATGAAAAGATCGCCCGGAATATCAAGTCGATCATCTTCGCCGTCTTGGCGGTGCTTGGCTTAGGAGTTCTGATCGCCATCTGGATACTTCACCATCGTGGGCAGAAGATTGTTCCTCACGTCGCTCAAAAACAAGCAACTCATTTACGGCGCATCGAGCCTGCAAACCCGGGGCAGAGGCTAAGGAACCTGGCCTAGCTCGGAGGATCACATGAGAATTGCAATTATTTCCGATGTCCATGCAAATTTCCCCGCTCTTCGTGCCTTCTCGGAGACCTGGGATGAACTATGGGTGATTGGGGACCTTGTGAACTATGGACCAAACCCAAACGAAGTGATCGATTGGGTACAGACGCACGCTCACTGTGTGGTGCGGGGCAATCACGACCATGCGATCGGCTTCTCGACCGACCCGCGATGCTCCGCTCCCTATCGTGCAATGGCCTCCGAGACAGGAGCCTTCACGAACAAGGTTCTCTCCGAACAATCGAAACGCTATCTCGAGAGACTCCCTTTAACCGTGGAGAGGCGGCTGCGCGAGCATACGTTCTACTTGGTCCATGCCACGCCATCTGATCCGCTGTTCGGATACCTCGACAAAGATGCCCCGCAATGGGATGACGAGGTGAGAGCCACCGGAGCCAATATCGTGGTCACGGGCCACACGCATGTCCCGTTCATTCGAACCGTCGACAATCAGACACTCATCAATCCCGGCAGCATCGGGCAGCCGAAGACTGGAACACCCGATGCCTGTTACGCGATTTGGGAGGACGGGAGTCTGGAACTCCGGCGGTATGCTTACCCAGTTGCGGATACCGAGTCTGAGATCCGCGCTATGCCAATCTCGGAGTCGGTAAAAGCGGATCTCATTCAGTCTCTACGGACCGGGGGCGTCAGTGCTAAACAGGTGAGTGGATGATATATCGACCTCATAGATCGGACGAGGTGGCATCGTGATTGTTTTCTGCACAGAGTGCTGGCATGAGACTGATTCATCGCACCGAACTTGTCCGCGGTGCGGAGCTAACCTGGCAATCAATCCGCATTCTTACGAAGAGAAGCTGACCTCGGCATTGGACCATCCCCTTGCGGAGGCACGAGTGCGTGCCTGCTGGCTTATCGGTCTCAACAATGTTCAGGCAGCCGCCACGAAATTAATGTCTGTGGTAGAAAGCGACACGGACCTATTTGTTCGCCGGGCCGCGGTGCAGGCCCTCGGTAAGATCCACGCTCGGGTCGCAGTGCCCCTACTCCAGTCGCTAATCGGGTTGGAAGATCATTGGATGGAAGCAGAGGCACGAAAGAGCATTCATCATATTGAGCACGATTCCGCCACGGTAGAGCGATCGTCCGAACCGTAGTGCCTTCCTTTTCGCGGACGGGGGCGGCGTCAGAATCAGTCTTCGAAGCTAACATCCTGTTCCGTTTTGTCGAGGCCGCCTTTCCAGATCGTGATTGCCTGTACGAATCTGAGCTGAAGTTTTCCGTAGTTGCGTAGCAGAATATGACCGGAACCATGGTCCTCGTATCGGTCATAAATGTGCTTACCGTCTCGGAGAATAATCCTCAGCGGCGTACCACGCCTGAAATGGGTGTGCGGTGTTTTCAAGTTGTTTGACCTCACTGGCAACTTCTAAGCGATATGAAGCCATACACCGATGATCGAAAGTGCGATCCCCGCTGCAACGAGTGCGACGATCCAGACTACAGCCCTCCCCCTTACGATGTGCGCCAATGTCAGACCCAACAATCCCAACGCGACAATTGAGGGGATAACCGCCAGAAGAGCAGGCCCCGGCATGAATGATCCGAGGCAGAGGGGGAAGAGCGCCCCAAGGAAGTTTGCCGTACTTGAAATCAAAGCAGAAGCAAAAGCCTCGGCTCGGACCTGCTTCCCAAGTTGGGAGGTGACAAACTGTCCGCGACTCGCGAGGTTGAGCTGACCCTCCGCATGAATCAACTCTCCACGCAAACGTGCGTACTCTGCCGTGAAAAAGACGAAGACGCCACATATGGCAGAGCCGAGTGCTATTCGGAACGAAAGCCCAATCGTCGGCTTTGTGCCAGCGACGAGATGCCCGGATGCGAGCGTCAGAGCTGTAAGAATTCCGTCGGTGAGTCCAATCACGATCGCGAATGTCTGCGACTTGCTAAATGCAGCAGAGAATACGCTTTTCATCGTGCGCGCGCGACCTTTTCGATCAGGAGATTGCCGGCCGCTAGTTCGTCGATACTATGAACGACCGCTCCAGCGCCTTCGATGGCACGCACGATGGCATCATAGTCGAGCATTTCGCCCTGGATGGTGACTTCCATTCCCACGGTTTCGAGATCGATTTCGGTCACGGTAATGTTGAGCGCTTCAACGCCGGGAACCTCATTGATCGATGCGGCAATCTCTGGGAGCTGCGGCCGAGCGAGGGCCTTGTCCACGTCGAGAACTAGACGGCGAATATTCAGTGCTGCCATTTTTAAGCTCCTGTACATCGCCGCACCGGCTAGCGTGCGGCCAATCCCGGCTCACTTGCGCATGCCGGCTTTCCGTGTCCGCTGTCCAACGTCGCCTCCAAGTAACGACTCATTACCCTGCAAAGGACCGTGGCAGAATATCCTCCAATACAGATCTTCTCCGTAACTTGTCGGCAGCGGCGCGCCCTCAATAAGACGAAAGGTCCGTGTGCTGTCCTCGAGTCTTTCCGCCCTTAGGAAGAGTGAGTTCACCATCTTCTCTTGATAAAAGCCACCGGCCAAATCGAACATATGGGTCACATAGAAGACCTTGACACCACTGTCAAGAAAGCTGCGCACGATCTGCCGCGCGATCTCCGATCCTTCTCTCTCGTTTGTAGAACCAAACGATTCGTTGAGCAGCATTAAGCTGTGCGGTGTGATGCTATCGACGATGACGCTCATCCTGTGAAGCTCCTCATCGAGCTTTCCGCTCTTTAGGGTGCTGTCCTCCTCGCGTTTGAAATGCGTATAGAGGCCATCACGTATATTGGCACTAAACCGTTGCGCAGCCACAAACATCCCACACTGCATCATCAACTGAGAAAGGCCGACACTGCGAAGGAACGTAGATTTCCCCCCTCGGTTGGCACCTGTAATCAGGATGAGTGATTTTTCGTCGGCGTCGACGTCGCTGCCTACAGCTCTGTCCTCGATACTCAAGCTCAGGCTGACATCATAAAGAGCGCGGGCTGAGAATACCTGTTCGTCTGAAGACGTCGGCTCCGGAAAGCAGAATGTCTCTTTCTTATTAATCAATCGGTCTCGAAGGTTTAGGCAACCTACGTAGAATCCTAGCTCCATGCGCAGCTTCGTGAAGAAACTCAGTATATGATCGGTCGATTGAGCAAGTGCAGTCGCGACATTGCTGATGCCTCGCCCTTTCAGCTCGGTTAGAGCACGCATGCCAGCTTCGTCGCGATCGGCAACCTGGTACACGAAGCTCTCCTGGGTGCCCTTTGAAGACAGCTGCTCCATCCACCGCTTTAGGAGCTCACGCCACCCACGTTTCTCATCCTGAGGTTTTAGAAGTACAAATTGGCTAAGTTTGTTTCCCTTTCCCAGTTCTGCGCTGAGCAAGACACCTCGCTTAAACGTGAGCCGCTGCAAGTAACTCTTCACTGTGTCCAGATATGCGTCGTTGAGTTCGCGCGTGATCATCTCGAAAAACCGCTTCAGGCCTTCTGAATGAAACTCTTCGTCGCTCTGGTCTGCGATGACTCGTAAGCGCTCGAGCGAGCCGATAAAGATCCGAAGGACATCAATGGATCGGCTTAAGGAGCTATCAGGGTATCGCCCAAATATGGCCCCCCATACCTTCTTTTCTTGCTCGATTGCTTCCACTGCTATCGCATAGATATCTCTAATGACTGCTGCGTGTTCCAGGCATTCTCTGAGAACCTGTTGCCGATAAAGGATGTCTTCTGTCTGTGAGAGGCTTGCAAACAAGGTTTTCTTAGCCACATCGAATAGAAAAGCATCGCCAGCGGCCATCGCGCCAAGCAGTCGATCAATCTCAAGATCTTTCATCAAGGTGGCGGAGTGCGGTGGCAGTGGGCAGTTCGAATCGAAATCCCTGTCTCGATACAACAGAAATACCTTCATCTCAGAACCCGCCTTTTCACCCCTTCGTAGCTGAGCTGGTATTTTTCCGCTAATGCCATTGCGTACGCCAGGCCATCAGCGGGCTTTCGGACAATCTTGAATGTTCTCTGAGCGGAATCGTCGGGCCGTACCGTACTGACCATGCTTACCGTGGTTGCTCCGAGGGAGGCCAATTCATCTAGGAAGGTCACCGACACGCATAGCATGTCGAGTTCAATGATTTGTTCCATAATCTTTTTGCCGAGAAAAAGCGCATCCGTCAATGTCGTCGAGGCGAAGCTCTCATTCATGATCAGCACGCTCTTAGACGTTGCGCGCTCGAGGATCTTGTGAATTCGGATTAGATCATCTTCCAGCTTGCCACTGAGGTTGTTGAGGTTCTCTTCTCGTTCAAAATGAGTAAACAGATTGTCGAACAGAAAAAGTTTTGCCTCTTTACCGGGAATCGGACAGCCGATACTTGCCAAATAATGAAGCTGCCCGAACGTTCGGGCAAAGGTCGTCTTCCCCCCTTGGTTCGGACCAGAAACAACCAGGATTCGTTCCGGGTTCTTTAGATAAAAATCATTGGTGATTACGCTGCTCTTCGTGCTGAGAGAATTGCTCGCGAGCGCGAGATCAAAGCCTTGTCTCCCACATATTTCTTTAGATTGATCGGTAACGGTGGGTAGACAGAAATGGAGTTCAAGCTTCCTGTACAGCTCCATATGCTCTACGTATGCGACATAAAACTGCACCTCTCGGTCAAAGGTCTTGATCGTCCGATCGACGAAATTGCGATGGCGGAACGAGTATTCCGCCAATGTGGTGAAGGTCTCTGGAAATAGAAAGGCCACACGATCCAGAATGGCGGCTTCGACGTGGTTTATCTCAACAGAAGAGGGGAAATCAAAGTGATAGTCCTTGGCTTCAGCCTGCTTGAACTTCTCAAACGTTCGCAAGACCTCCGCACCATAGTCAGGTTGTGATTCGTACCTGCCGACTGTGATACGAGCACCGGCAATATGTAGGCAATATCTGATCTTCGAGAGGGCAGTCTTGAGCTTCTCAGTCTCTGCTACAAGCGAGCCAAACTCGCGAGAGTCGGCATAGCTGCTTACATACTTGCAGAACTCGGACAAGCCTCGCGAGCGAGGACCAGCGATCTTCAGATCGCGCGTCAGGCTTTTCACCGCCGTGCAGTAAATCACCACGGCAGACAAGAACCAACTCTGCTTTTGGCATTTATAGAAAAGCTTCTCCGACTGAGCGAGAGCATCACGCATCGACCTCAGCCGTTGAGCAAAGGATTGAATGTGCACCAGCAGAGCCTGGTTTTCAAAATCACGCAATATGTCATGGCGGTAGTGAATCGACGAGATGGTCCCCAATGGGACATAGAAGAAGGGCTTCAAATTGTATTCATCCCGGCCAGCGGTAATGGAATCGACAATCTGCTCAAGGTGCAAATCACCGAAGAAGTCAGGCGGCCTTCGGGCATCAATATCAGCATCAATTTCCATCTCGTCGAATAGAATGCTTCGAAACGACATAACTACCCCCACTTCGTGGGAAGAGCACTTAACTTCCAGCGAAGGACATAAGTGTGATTACCGAATTTGAGCTGATGCCGCCCTACAGCGAGCAGATGTATGTGGCATTACAAGGTCAATAGGATCGCCAAAGAGGTGTGGACTCCTATGTGATCACCCTGTTCGGTTTCAGCGATTAAAGTGGGATGGGCATGGGGGAACTCCTTCCGAGGTCGTCATCTCGTAGGAGTCATCTTCCCCGAAGGGCGGTTAAAGGTGGACTCCAACACCCATGCTCATCCAAGTATCCAAGTCCAGGATCACTGTGTCAACGGCACATGTCTTGCGGAGCTACGATAAAGAGTACGTTTTAGCGGGAACACCATGATGAGTTTTCTGCAGGCTCAATCGCAGGTCGCCAAACGACAGCTCTCGATCATCGAGAGGTTCTGCCGAACGCACTTCGTGGATGGAGTGAGCAGAATGGTAGTCGGAGCAGTCTGCCACTGACCCTATCTCGGCATCGTTTGCGCAAAGCACCAAAGGAGTACTCATGTCAGACATCCCTGTCAGGAAAAGCCCGAGGGTATCAGGCGCCCCCTTCGACGAAGGCACATTTCGCATAGAGACCGATTCGCTCGGAGAAGTGAAAGTCCCGATAACTCGCCTTTGGGGCGCGCAGACGCAGCGATCCCTGGAGCACTTTTCCATCGGAAATGACCTCATGCCAATCGAGGTTTATCGCGCTTACGGTTACGTTAAGAAAGCCGCCGCGATAGTAAATCAGAGCCTCGGTTGTCTGCCGATCGCCAAAGCCCTACTGATAACACAAATCGCCGATGAGATTATCGCTGGTCGCCTGGATGAAGAATTTCCGCTCTATGTTTGGCAGACCGGATCAGGTACGCAGTCGAACATGAACGTAAATGAAGTCATTTCCAATCGCGCCAGTCAAATCACGAACGAAATGCTCGGCTCAAAGACCCCACTGCATCCCAACGACGACGTGAACATGTCGCAATCGTCCAATGACACGTTTCCCACGGCCATGCACATCGCCGCGGTGTTCGAGATCGAGGGCTATCTTCTCCCCCGCGTGGAGGCCCTTGTCTCAGTCATCGAAGCGAGATCCACAGAGTGGCAGTCAATCATCAAGATCGGACGAACTCACCTGCAGGATGCGGTCCCATTGTCGGTAGGACAGGAGTGGTCCGGGTACGCCGCACAGATGTGGGATGCAATTGCAGTCCTCAAATCCTCCCTCGGCGGTTTGTACCGACTCGCCGCCGGCGGTACAGCGGTCGGCACCGGGCTGAACGCCCCGGCTGGATTCGGGGAGGCAATTGCACAGGAGATTGCCTCGCTAACCGGATTTCCTTTTGTCACCGCACCCAACAAGTTTGCGGCACAGGCCTCCTCGGATGCGGTTGTCGCCGCACATGCTGGTCTACGGGGATTGGCAGTTTGTCTGATGAAAATAGCTAACGATATGCGCTGGCTTGCCTCAGGACCGCGCTGTGGATTGGGAGAGTTGATTCTGCCGGAAAACGAACCAGGATCGTCGATCATGCCGGGGAAGGTGAATCCAACGCAGTGTGAGGCGATCGTCATGGTCGCAATTCAGGTGATCGGGAACGACACGGCGGTGGCTTTTGCCGGATCCCAGGGCAACTTTGAACTCAACACGATGAGGCCCCTCATCATCAATAATTTTCTCCATTCGGCACGAATTCTCGCGGACGGATGTGAAAAGTTCCGGGTTCATTCCGTTGAGGGTACGCAGGTCAACTTAACCAGGGTGAATGAACACCTCAATAATTCGCTCATGTTGGTGACCGCCCTGAGCCCGGTCATTGGCTACGATAAGGCATCCCAGATTGCCCACAGAGCGATGAGTGAGGGGGTGACTCTGCGGCAGGCCGCAATTTCCAGCGGTTTGATCGAGGAGGCCACTTTCGATCAGGTTCTCGATCCCCGGAAGATGATCGGGGCTGAGTGATGCACCCTGATTCGGTCTGGCCCGGGGGTACCATTAGATCGCTTGCCAACACTCTCGTTCCAAGATGCTGAGGCCACAAGATGGATCAAGCAGTTGCCACTGAGACTTTCCGGAAGATCCTTATTGCAGATGATGGTACGCCATGGGGCGCACGGGCAACAGAATTGGGCTTGGGTCTTGCAGCGAAGCTTGAGGCAAGCGTTGTCATGTTGGGCATCGTCGAGCCACCCAACATACAGGCGGCAGGAGAGGGATTGCCGGTCGAAGATCCCTCAAACCGGCGACGACGGATTGAGAAACGGCTCTACGAGTGCATCCGTTCAGGAGGGTTACTCGGGCTTGAAATGACGACCGAAATGGTCGAAGGCTGGGCTGAGAAGCAGATCCGCCTGCGCGCTCGCGAGAATCACGTAGACCTGATCGTGATTGGAGGGCCACCTCGTAACTGGATCCAGAGATGGTTTACGAGTTCCGTCGCAGAAACCCTGGCACGCCGTACAGGATGTTCCGTGTTGTCCGCCCAGTAGTTCCAAGCTGGAACGAGGTGTCCTTTGCGGTCCTCTCTTTTTTGAACCGAACATCGGTATTTGATTCGATTCCCCGGAAGCGACGGCGAAACGCGACAGATAATTTGCTACAATCGAGACTACAAGGCAGTGACAGTGCCGCGAGAGTCAGCTCCTGTGTGTCAAATTCAGAAACCCCTTACTGGACGTTTACTGGATGTTTCCTCCGGAAATTGGTTATATCCAATGGAAAGAGGAGAAGCAGGAGAAAGTATGGGAATTCCGGTTGACCAGTGTTTTCAATGATTTAGATAACTGGTTGAAAACAAAGCAGGCGCGTAGCTCAGTTGGTTAGAGCGCTACCTTGACACGGTAGAGGTCAGGAGTTCGAGTCTCCTCGTGCCTACCATATTTTCAATAACTTACAGCAAGTGCTTCTGATTGATTGGCGTCATGTAGGTGACAAGTCCTTAGAACTCTACTGGAACTCTCCTCTTTTTTGCCGACATCATGTATCCAGCATTAAGTAGATAGCCCCCACCATTTTCTTCACGCTTTGCGGAAACTCCGGCGGCTGCTCAATCATGGCAGCACCTTTCGCCGGGCGATGGCTGTGAACCATATGCTCCGGCCGCAATCGGTCCCGTAGAGCAAAGTCTTTGAATCGCTCGCCCAGGATGGCTGAATCTGATTGCACGGTACATCCGCGATCCGCCGCGTGGAGCCGTTGCTGTCGTCTCGCAGCCAAAGATTCCAGACACCATGATTGAGATGGCTATAGGCCAACCATCGTCCGTCGGGCGAAAGAGCCGGAAAACGTGCGGTTGCGATGGTGATGGGTGCGTCCTTGTGCGTTGCATCCATCAGGAAGATCTTTGGAAGAGAGTCGCCCTCAACGGCCGATACTGCATAGTCCCCCTCGGAACGAAACGATGCCTCGTAGACGTTCCACTGAAGAGGGGTCAACCGCGTCTCCGCACTGTTCGATTCAAACGTGGGGCGGAACATGAGCCGTCCTCGTCCATGATCGTCCTGTAGAAACGCGAGATCGTGCCCATCCGAAGAAATCATTGGCTCGCGCGCATTTTCGACCAGAGTTCGCGAGGGATTTTGAAGGTCTACAATTCGAGATCCCGAAACGGAAGCACGCTCGACCAAGGTGTGTCCGAAGCCGCTGGTAAACGAAAGATCGTCTTCCGCCGCATCAACACCAGAGTCTGCCTGAACTCCATTTCGTCCCTCCGTCATCAGCCGATATCCACCCGCAGTGAACGCGGCATAGCGAACCCCATCCACTGTAGATTGTGGCTCCGCGCTGAGAAAGCCTTGCGCCTGCAATGGCAGACGGTATGCATACTCCTCACGCTCGGCACGTTCCACGCGAAGAGTCGAACGCGTGCTGAGAAGGACGGATGCAACCATAATCACCGCCCATGCATAGCGACTCCAGTCCCGATCCGGACTCTCCTGCTTACGTCGCCACAGTAGGGCATAAATTCCGAAGAGCACCGCCATCATCAGTGGCAGGCGAGGAACATACAGCAGAAGTGCAAGACCGGAAAGTTGCAGTGGAACTGGAAGCGGAAATCCAATGCCGAGATATGCAACGATCAGGCACGCGAGCCATGCATACCGCCTGTTCTGCAGAAGGATGCTCGAGAGCACGCACACAGGAAATATCATGAGAACAAAATTGTAAGAAGCCGGGATCGTGGAGATGGCAAGTGCCGCAGTCAACAACGCAGACCATTCCAGCAGGATTTGGCGCTTGCTCTCATCCCCTTTGCGAATGAACAAAATAGCAGGCGCAAGCACAAGCATCTGCAGAGCAGGCGCAAGCAATGCGTAAATCAATGGAGAATCGTGCCACGGATGGGGATTCAATTGGGGCTCAGAGAGAAAGAGACAATGAAGAACGCCGGAGATAGAGGGAGTCGTTGTATAAATGCCAAGCCCTTCTCCGCGCGTTACCCATGGCAGGATTTCCTCCAACCAGGTACGATTTGCATTGACTCCGAAGACCGCAATCGAGACAGCAATGGCGGAAAGACCAGTGGCCGTAGCCGATGCCAGAGCTCGCCAATCCCTGCGCTGTAGAAAGAATACAAATAGCAGGAGCGGGAATATCTTGCAGGCCGCAGCGATCGCCACCAGGACGCCAGCCAAAACTCGATATCCCCTCAGATAACTGAAGCACGCCGCAGTCAAGAGCAAGAGCAGAAAAATATAGAACTGCCCATACAGAAGATTGCGATACATGGGATAACTGAGGAGTATGACTAAGCTTATTCGCTGGTAGCTCAGTCTCGTCATTGACTGCAACATCCAGGCAATAGGAACAAGGAACACAACGTTCAGAATTATCCAAATATGCTTTGCAACAAGCGGTTCCAGTTCTGCCACCGGCCACGCAGTCAGTGTTGAAAATGGTGTGATCGGAAGCAGCCCTATGACACGGATATCGATACCGCGATGGTCTTTCTCGCGTTCGATCCATGGCCACTCGTACATGCGTGATGTGTCATAACCTTCATGCGCCAGCCGAGCCGCCGTGTAATAGTTCGGAAAATCTGTATTCAGCGTCCGCCATGTACGCGGAAGGCTGTGCACGCAAAAAAAGAGCACAGCAAAACAGAGGATGACGCGTTCAGCCCAGGAGACAGCACGAATCGATATGAGCGACATGCCTTAGTGTAGTGGAGCTATGCTCGCTCAGTCGTCACTTAGTTATTAAAGAAGGGTAAGCGGCCCAATGCGTCACGCCACTATTCCTCTATTTCAAGTTCCAGTTCATCGACATAGCACCAGGCCCAGCTTTCGCCCGGTTCGATCGAGCGCACGATGGGGTGCTTCGCCGCATGGAAGTGCTTGGTCGCGTGCTTGTTCTTGGAACTATCACAGCAGCCAACATGGCCGCAGTGCAGACACATGCGCAGATGAACCCAGGTATCGCCCATCTTCAGGCATTCTTCGCAGCCTTGTGTATTGGGGCTGACGTTACGAATCGTATGGAGGTGCGTGCATTGCTGAGTCATCGTATGCTCCGGTCTAACGAGTGAAAGCAATCCATAAGCGGAGACTCCGTAACGGGCGCGAGATCGTCGATAAGCGACTGCCTCATTTTGAAGGAAGGCATAGAGATCTCATTGTTATGGAGCCAGACTGCGATTTCAAAGATAGTATTTTGTGCGCAGCCATGTATACGCAATTCCATGATGGTGGAACACTTCACGAGGAAATATTGCCGAAACATGGAATAGACCTCGAAGTTGGTGCACGGTAGATTCATTGACGTGCGACAGGAGCCAATTTCCCCGAAGAGCAATAAGTGGAAGTGTAAATAGGAGAAAACTATGCCAAAGGTTTTTATCAACTATCCAGAAGGGACATTTTCTGAGCATGCGCTTACCGCACTTGCAGAGGAAATCACAACAACTGGGCTGGAGTGCGAAAAGCTGCCAGACACACCTTACGTCCGAAGCAACATTTGGGTATATGCGAGAGGATATCCCGCAGAGAGGGTATTCCACGGCGGAAAACCAGGCGGAACGAAGGTCATTAGCCTGGAGGTGAATGTCGTTGAAGGAGCTTTGGATGCTGAGTCGAGGAAAGAGTTGATCGCACGCTTCACTGCCGTCGTAGGAAAGCACGCTGGCATTCCGCCACAGGAGCGTGTCCCCGTGTACATCGTCATCCGGGATGTTCCGCCTCATAGCTGGGGGATGTTTGGAAAGCCGATCACTCTTGAGTCTCTGCACAATCCACCCGCGGATGCAAAGCCTGTGTAGTCGCTCGCCAAGTGGTCTCAAAAGATCCCGAATCTGCAGTGTCAAAAAGCGGTTCAGCGTTGAACCTGGGATGCACGGCAAGCCTGCCATGCATCCTTTCTTTCATTCCAAAAAACACGCGGAAAGACACCGCTTCGGTTGCTCCGTGCATCCAGCAACAATTTCCGAAGATAGTCTTGGCGGCAGCATAAATACCCCTATTCAGGGGTATTTCTTCTACCACTCGACAGGGTATTCTGCATTCTGAAAAAGCGCAAAGAAAGAGCTTAAATGTCATATGCCAGTCACATCGCCAATCACATCGCGAATCAAGGTTCTCACCGTGGACGATCACCCGTTCCTCCGCGCGGGTATCGTCGCAGTCATTGACGAAGAGCAGGACATGGTGGTCGTCGCCGAGGCCTCGAACGGCTACGAGGCCATCGACATCTATCGAGCGCATACTCCGGATGTAACCCTGATGGATTTGCAACTGCCCGACTTAAGTGGCATCCAGGCTCTCATCGCAATCCGGAAGGAATTTCCAAACGCTCGCATCATTGTGTTAACCACATTTGAAGATGGTGCCCTCGCTTATCGTGCGCTCAAAGCTGGAGCTGCAGGCTATCTGCTAAAGAGCGGGATCCGTAAGGAACTGACTGACGCGATCCGCATAGTTCATACCGGCCAGAAACACATACCTGTAGAAATCGCGACTGACCTGGCTGTACACATGCACCACGAAGATCTAACCGTGCGAGAGATCGAAGTGTTGAAAGCAGCCGCCAATGGCCGATCCAACAAGATGATTGCCTCGGAGCTTTTCATTTCAGAAGAGACGGTCAAGGTACACATGAAGAATATTCTGCACAAGCTCAATGCCTCGGATCGAACCCACGCATTCAGTCTTGCGACCATTCGGGGTTTCTTCATGTAAGCATCGTCGAAACGAGCAAGGGAGAGGCTATCGGATGCAGGATGGTATCTCGAACACGAACAATTCTTAACCTTGTGGATTTAAGAGAACGCTAAAAACTAACTTCATTGAGAGCTTCGATCAAAGATACCCGGTCGCTGTGCGATCTGGCTTGCTTCAGGTTTGAGCGTTTCGTCTGCTGGAGGCTCGGAATGTCTGAAAGTGCAGTGATCGCGCGTGCGTCAGAGTTAGCGAATCAAGCAAAATCGATAGCGGTCCAATGGGCCCGATGGATGCGATGGGCCCAATGGACATTGCTGTTTCTGCTCACAGCCTCGCCATCATTTGCGCAATCGCACACTCTCGAGGTCTCGCAATACCTGCACACGTCATGGACTTCGCAGGAGGGTTTCTTTAAAGCTGGCATAAGTGCCATCAATTCCGTAGCACAAACCTCCGATGGATATCTCTGGATTGCGGGCAGTAGTGGTCTCCTTCGATTCGACGGCGTCCGCTTCGTCGAATGGAAACCTCCCGCTAACGATTCACTTCCACGCAGACCGCTCCACCGCTTGCTGGGGTCGAGGGACGGCAGTCTCTGGATCAGTGGCATCGGGTTAGCGGAACTCAAGGCCAATGGCGAGTTTCGCAGATACCATCAACTCGATAGCACGGAGGTAGAAGCACTATACGAGGATAAAGATGGCGGGATCTGGGCCGCCGGCGCAGGGCAGGCTTCTATATTGTGCCGCTTTTATCGTGGTGGCAGCCAATGCTTTCCCGCCAACAGCCCTCTTGGCACGTTTGCAGGGCCATTGCATGAGGATGAAAAAGGGCAATTATGGATTTGTACGAGTACTGGAATTTGGAAACTCCGTCCCGGTTCGCCACAAAAAGTTGCTTCGGTTTCAGGATTAACGAACGCGTATGCCTTTGACCAGGATGCGAACGGCACACTGGTTTTCACCACAGGCGAGCACATGAATAGGATTACAGCCGACGGAAAGATTCAACCTTATCCAATAGAGATGAAATTCCCCCGGACGCTATTGAAGGACAGGGATGGCGATCTATGGATTGGAACCGGCGGGCAAGGCATTGTTCACGTTCACGAAGGACGAGCGGATAGTTTCACCACGTCCGATGGATTGTCTTCTAACAGTGTCGTCTCTCTCTTCCAGGATAGGGAAGGCAATGTGTGGGCAGGTACCGGTCATGGGTTGGATAAATTTACCAAGCCTGCTGTCCCGAGTTTGACAAGCAAGCAGGGGCTCTCAATCGATTACGTCAATTCAGTTCTTACCGACCGTAAGGGCGTTACGTGGATAGGAACACGTGATGGGTTGTATCAGCTTGTCGGGGGACGCGCGGTCAAATCCACTGTCAAACTCCCCAGCGATCTTATTACCAGCCTCTTTGAGACTTCCAAAGGACGCATGCTTGTTGGGATCAATGATCCTCGAGGATTGGTATGGTTGGACGGAAGTAAGGCCTCGCATCTCCGTGTAACGACCGGGGAGAACGTCTTCGAAGTTGCGGAAGGCAAGGGCGGCGACCTATGGCTGGAAAGTGGTTCGTTAGGGCTGATGCATTTGAATGAGAAGGGAGATCAGGTCGAGGACTTCAAACGCAAGATAGGTGGAGACGCTCTCGCCTTCGATTCCAAACGTGAGGGCGTCTGGGTTGCGTTTTCCGGCGGAGGACTAAGGCTTTATAAGGACGGGAAGATCGTAGAACGATATGGAACAAAAGCTGGGCTCGGAGAGGGAATTGTTCGCGACCCGCAGGTGGACGAGGATGGAGGAGTGTGGGCTGGCACACGGGTAGGGTTAGCGCACGTGCTACACGGGAAACTATCGATGCTGAATCGCAAGAACGGCCTGCCATGCGATGCGGTGCATTGGATGCGACACGATCGAGATCACAATGTCTGGCTGTATACAGAATGCGGCCTCGTTGCCTTCCCTGAGAGCGAGCTTGTCTCCTGGATAGCGCAGCCCTCCCACACTGTGGCGATCACACATTATTTGATGAATACAGACGGCGTTGAAAGTGTTGCGTACAACGGATGGTACACACCCCAGGCATCCATAACGAATGATGGGCGTATTGTATTCGCAACGACGGTAGGGCTAAGCATTCTGGATCCTCGCAGCTTGAATCAAAATGCTTCGCCTCCGCCGGTTCACATCGAAGAGATCACCGCAGATGAACGAGACGTTAGCGGCAAAGGTCGCGTGTCGTTGCCTGTCAATGTACGAAGCGTTCGTATTGCCTTCACTGCGCTAAGTTTTGCTGCTCCCCGAAGAGTTCTCTTCCGCTACAAACTACAAAATTTCGACAAAGATTGGAGCTCGCCTGACCCGCTTCGTCAGGCAACTTACACAAACCTGCCTCCTGGCAAATACGAATTCAAAGTAATGGCGTGCAACAACGATGGCGTGTGGAACACGACCGGCGATACGCTCAGCTTTGCCATTCCACCAGCGTTCTATCAAACGATCTGGTTTAAAGTCGCCATTGTTGGCAGTGTTGCAGGCTTGCTGTGGGTCTTCTATCTCCTGCGATTACGCAGCGCCACTGCAGCAGTTACCGCAAGACTGGGTGAGCGCCTTCAAGAGCGGGAACGCATCGCACGCGATCTGCATGACACTTTATTGCAGGATTTCCAGGCAGTCACTCTGCGCTTTCAAGTAGTGTCAACGCGATTGGAGAAAGAAGACCCACGTCGTCTCGCGTTGGAAGAAGGGCTTGATCATGCAGACCAGGTATTGGCGGAAGGGCGAAATCATATACGAGACATTCGAGCCGATACGAAGACTGGCGATGAGCTATCCGAATCCCTCACGCAGTATGGAAACGAACTTTCCCAGTTGAAGAAGATCTCTTTTTCGATGATTGTTAATGGCTCACCCTATCCGCTCGATCCAATCGTTCGCGATGAAATCCACCGAATCGGCCGCGAAGCGATTGGGAACTCATTCAAGCACTCGAACGGAACAAGAGTTGAAACTGTGATTAGCTATGGAGCCGATCAGCTTCAGATGAAGGTCTACGATGACGGCATCGGCCTCGATTCAAATCTCTTGAGCAGCGGTCGGCCAGGTCACTGGGGCATTCAAAATATGCGGGAACGTGCTCGCAAGATCGGCGCCAATTTCGAGTTTTCAAGCGAGCCTAACGGAGGAACTTTATTGGTACTCGAAGTACCCGTTCGACATGCCAACACGCGCAGACGGCCGTGGCACTTTGTGAGATCAAAGGTCGATTCGCTCCCGAAGTCACCAGCGTGATGCCGTGCCACGCGACCCAGATTTTGAGAAGATCAAAATCCGGATCGCGCTAATAAGCACTGACGTTCACGATGTAGCTCGTACTCACTGTTTTCAGTCAAGCGGCGTGTCGCTCCAGCAGGTCACTTCGGCTGGTCGTGTGTGGATACGGAGGCCATAGTTTCGAAGACGCCATCGTTTCTGACCAGCTTATGAAAGAGGATTGCAGAGACGTGCATCAGGATGAGTCCGAAAAAGGCAAACGCCAGGTAATAATGCGCATTCCACAGCAGCGTATGCAAGCCAGGACTTACAGGCAGGATCGACGGCAGATGCACGCTGCCGAAAAGCACCACAGGATAAGACGCAGCAGACAACATGGCCCAGCCGATCAGTGGCATGGCTATCATCAGCGCGTAGAAGATATACTGCGATAGCTCCGCTGCCAGCTTCATCGGTTCCGGCAGATCGGCGGGCAGCGCAGGCGCACCATAAATAATGCGCAGCGTCAGACGAATAAGCACCAACACCAGGATCGCGATGCCAAGCGGCTTGTGAATCTGGACCAGTGTCAGGTATCTGGGTGTGACGGTCGAGACCATACCCACACCGATAAACAACATGGACAGAATGCAGATTGCCATGAGCCAGTGAAGCAATCGCTGCGGCGCGGTGAAGCGTGTGCGGGCTGTTGTCATTGCTTGCCTCCCGTCGCCGTACGCGGATAGTGCGAGGCTTCGGCTGTACGGCTGTTGTAAGACTGGGCATACGCTGCTGAACGCGCGGCCGGGAATGGGTCATCTGAAGTAGTAATTCCAGCGGGCAGCACAGTCGGATCGAAATTGATGTCGCGGCAGGGGCCATCGCGTTCTGGTTGAACCTGCTGCACGTTGAGCGTACCGACGTTGACCGTCTGGCGATCCGCAGGCCACGCCTTGTTGGGGTCCGCAGTTGGGTCACCGGGATTGGCAACGGTGACGACCACGCTCCAGTGCTGAGCGCCGGCTGCTACGCGCTGGGTGATCTCCTGCTCAAGAAAATCAGGACCGCGCTTGGCAAGCTCCTGAGGCGTAATCGAAACGGGCTGTGCCTCCGGGATAAACGACCAGCGGATGGGGTGTTTAGCACCGGAGCCGTCAACGAACAAGAAGGAGTCAAGACTGTTGTAGCGCTCCTCCGCATAGCTCTCGGTCCACGGGGCAGTCTTAGCCCAGCCGAGGAAGGTGAGGAATCCCGGATGCTTGCCAATAAAACTTTTCATCGCATCCGGAGCCTTGCTCGCAGCGGCAATCTGAAGATCGTAGAAATCCTGTGGGGTCGAAACGGGGAAGATCGGCGGGTCGATCATAGCGCTGCGCCATTGCTGCCCATCTGTTGCCGTGATTTGAATGCCAAGACCACGCACACGCACCATGGCATCCTCAGCATTCGCATTCGCAGTTGCAAGGTTAAATCGCCCCACCACCGGATATTCGCCCTTGACGAAGACGGGAGCTTTGGAGAGTGTTGAACCCTCGCCGTTTGCGTCAAACGTTCCCGTGAAGCAGATGCCCTTGGCGTGGTTACGGCGATGCCCCAATGCCGGGCCGCCAGGGGGTGCCAACGACGCTACGATCTTTTGCGGTGTAAGCCTATGCGGTGAGAGCCATCCAGCCGTGTATGCGAAAGCTAGCGCGGCAGAGCCCGCTATTGCGGCAATTAATACAAATGGCCAAAGCCGAAAAGCCTTCGGTGATGCAGCAGACGGAACCATTCAAACCTCGTTTCTTGCCAATATGGGTCTTGGGCCTTCACACTTTCGCTGGAGATTTCCCCGCTTAACAAAGTGCATTCACATGATCCTCTGGTCCAAGCCATCTAAGCGTCGAACTCAGGACTAGAATACAGAATGTCTGATGAGATGCTTATCTTTTGATAATCCTAACGATGCTCTTCCTGCTATTCCACCTTTCCGGAATGCTCTGTGCTCAAACTCTACGCTCAAATTCGTACGACGCCATCTTCCTCACAAATACGCCAGTAGCCCAACTTGACTCAACTTCGAAAAATCTTCATTTCATCTCGAATGCCGACTGCTCATAAACTGTGTTTGCAGGGTCACAATCAACCAGGGATGCTTTGGCGGGACGATTCGCCTTAATCTTTATCTGCCCTGTATCTGATCTGTAGTAGATAACTGGCCCACCGGAGCATACTTGTACGCGGGCAATGTTGCGTCTGGGTACAAAATACCACTTTCGAGTTCTTTTCTAACAACTAGTTGAAATGTCATCCTTCATGTAGACCGTCGAAATCCAGAGGGTGTTGATGAGAAGTCTTCAGGTACGCCGGGCGTCCCCAATCAGGGAACTAATCGCTTCGTTTCGTACTTTCGCCAGGTCTCCATTGAATGCCGCTCTCGCTGCGTCCCTTTGCGCAGCCCTGATATTTCCCATGGGCTGTAGAAGCACCCGTAAATCACCTGCGCCTGCAATACACTTTGCACATGTTCCCCCAAAAGGAGCAGGAGCGGAGTACCTTGATCACATCAACGGGCAGGTTGTAAATTCTCCGGTTGGAGTGCGGATCATTGTATATGCGCACCTCAGAGACACCTGGTGGGTGCAGCCATTCAGGAGCCGCGCGTTCACCGATGTCGGAAGCGATGGGGCCTGGGAGAATTACACCCATCTCGGCTCAGACTATGCCGCCCTGTTAGTTACCCCGGATTTTCAGCCCATAGCGAGACTTTCGGCACTGCCTCCAGCAGGCGGTAACGTGTTAGCGATCGCAACAACAAAGGCATCCTCCGAGCCGCGACCAGCTCCAAAGGTAGTTCATTTCAGTGGCTACGATTGGAGAGTTCGCTCTTCTCCCAATGATCGCGGAGGAGAGATTTGTGATTACGAACCCTCCAATGTTTGGGTTGATGATCAAGGCTATCTTCACCTGTTAATGGGTCTCGAAGGAGGCCATCGTTATTGTGCTGGAATCAGCCTGACTCGCAGTCTTGGCTACGGAACCTACAAGTTTGTGATCGAAGATACAAACCATCTCCCTACCTCTGCCGTTCTCGCTCTCTTCACGCAGGACAGTGATGGAGCTGATATGGATATTGAGTTGAGCCGTTGGGGAAATGCCTTGAACCGTAACGCTGATTACGTGGTGCAACCGTACTATATTCCGGAGAATACAGTACACTTTGAGATTCCAGCAGGGCCCACAACCCATGTGCTGCGATGGGAGCCAGGGAGAGCCACCTTCAGATCCTTCGCAGGCGTCTCTACGGCTCACTCGAAAATTATTGAACATGTGTTCAAATCTGGCGTACCAGTACCGGCCAACGAAACGCTCCTCATCGATTTCTATGATGCCCATCATCCTCAAAGCGGACTTCAGCATCCCGTCGAAGTTGTGGTCCAAAATTTCGAGTATCTGCCATGATCGCGTCAGGACGAACGTAGTCCCCGCAGTTATCGCACTTGCCTTGGCATTTTGGATTCCGGCAACAGCCGTCGCCTTGAGTAGTACTCGAACAATGGCACAGTACGTTCACGCTGTATGGGGTGCCGACAAGGGCTATGCCGGGGGCACTGTCTATGCCATCGCTCAAACTCCGGATGGTTATCTTTGGTTGGGCACGGAGCACGGACTTGTTCGATTCGACGGATCGGAATTCACCCCGATCGACCTTCCTCTTTCGGATCGCAGATCGGTTGCAGTCCGAGGACTAGTGGAGGACGCGTATGGAGATCTCTGGATCCGCCTCGATGGTCCGCGCCTACTCAGATATAGGAATGGCGCATTTGAAGATGCGGTACTGAAGTTTGACATCCACGAAGGATTCTTTGCAGCAATGTCCCGGGATCGGAGTGGCAAGTTACTCCTATGGGGGCCACAAAACAGAACCCTTCGCTTTCAAAATGGTCACTTCCAGCGCGAGTCCCCACAGGACGATATAGACGGCATAGTCATCTCTCTTCTTGATAGCCCCACTGGTGCGTTATGGCTCGGCGCGCGGGATGCAGGTCTGTACAAGATCGAGAACGGTAAGGTCGCTAAGATCCTCCCCGAGCTGTTGTTACACAGTGTCAATGCTCTTGTTCCTTCAGAGCACGAGGGAGTGTGGATAGGAGCAGAGAGTGGACTCTATCTCTGGGAACATGGAATCTCGGTTCGCTTAAAGCTCCCTGAGCGATTAGGTAAAGTACAGATTTTCGCGCTCCTGCGGGATCATCATCACAACCTGTGGGCAGGCACAGATGCCGGGCTTTACCGTATCGATCCCGAACGTAATGTTGTTACCGGATTCTTCCGCAGTCAGGACGACCCGGAAATCACCTCCATTTACGAAGACGGCGATGGAAGCATTTGGTTTGCCGGATCACACGGCCTCGAACGTCTGCGCGACGGCATGTTTACGTCCATCTCATCCCGCGACCCATCGCTCAGCGAAATTGGCGGACCTGTTTTTGTAGACGATGCCGGACGCGCATGGTTCGGTCCGTCATCGGGCGGCCTTTTCTGTCTGGAGAATGGTTCCTTTAAGCGCGTGGATATTCCCGGCGATAACAACGATGTTGTTTATTCAATCGACGGCGCCAAAGACGAGCTATGGCTCGGCCGGCAGCGAGGTGGCCTGACCGAGTTGATACGGCGCGGTGACGGGTGGTCCTCTCGAACTTATACATCCAGGCAGGGCTTAGCCCAGAACAGCGTTTATACAGTAACCCGCGCTCGCGACAAAAGCATCTGGGCGGGCACAGTCAGCGGCGGTATGAGTGTGTTGCGGAACGGTCAGTTCACGACGTATACCCTGAATAATGGCCTGCCTTCGAACGCGATTTTTTCCTCCGTCGAAGCTGCCGACGGAACAATGTGGGTTGCTTCGTCTGGTGGCCTTGCGCATTTCACAGGGGAGCATTGGCTGAAATACGGCTCCCCGCAAACCGATTTGCCACCAGGTATCAGAACAGTGTTTGAGGACTCAAGCCACGTTTTATGGATAGGTACATCTCACGGCATTGCGAGATTTAACAACGGTCGCATTGATGTGCCCCCGGGTCTGCCGCAGGCCTTGAGTGAGGAGGTATTGAGCATAGGAGAAGATGCTCAAGGTTTCTTATGGGTCTCCACTTCTGGACACGTTCTGCAGGTCGACCGGACGAAGATGCTCAATGGCACTCTTAACGAAAACGATGTGTTGAGCTATGGGGTCGATGACGGATTGAGCGAAACAAAAGGTGTAAGGCGAGATCGCTCACTCGTTTCAGATTCTTCCGGCCGCATCTGGTTATCGCTTCCACACTCCCTCGCAGTAGCCGATCCACGTGAGGCTGAAGGGTACAACAAGGCCGTTCGAGTACGCATTGAGTCCGTGTCAGCAGATACCGCATCTCTGGGCCCGCAACAGGGATTGAACCTGTCGCCAGACACCCGCAGCATCACCTTTCGCTACGCAGGGACGAGTCTGGCAACGCCGCAACGCACGCAGTTCCGCTATCGCCTAGATGGCTTGGATCAGGAATGGAGCAATGATTCATCGTCAAGGCAGGTCGTGTACACCCATTTATCTCCGTCAACGTATACGTTTCGAATCATGGCATCGAATGCGCTGGGTGCCTGGAATGGCCCTGAAAACGATGTGAAATTTACGGTGCAGCCGGCACTATGGCAGACCTGGTATTTCCAGATGCTCGCAGTTTTGCTGACCGCTGTAGTTGCCATTGGCTTGTATCGAATCCGTTTGAAGCAGGTGACAGGGCAACTCAACAGACGATTTCAAGATCGCCTAGCCGAGCGCACCCGAATAGCTCAAGAGCTACACGATACGTTGTTACAGGGCGTCATAAGCGCCTCTATGCAGCTTGATGTCGCACAAGACGATATAGCAGAGGATTCCCCTGCGAGGCCCAAGCTACAGCGCCTGTTGCACCAGATGCGTCAGGTCACAACAGAGGGTAGAAGAGCTCTGCAGGGACTTCGCACCATTGACAACACCGTGACCGCGGAAGCTGCATTCCAACGGATGATGACTGAGTTTACTTCTTCACCATCATCCCGGCACGCCGTGTATGTGCAAGGTGATAATCGTCCTTTGAAAACGGTTGTATTCGATGAGGTATATCGGATAGGCCATGAGGCCTACCTCAACGCTGTTGTTCACGCCTCTGCACGCGAGATTGAGATCACGGTAGACTACGGCCTCCGTGTTTTCCGCCTGCTGGTGAGGGATGATGGCTGCGGAATTGATCCAGGTATCCTGAGGCATGGTCGTGAAGGTCACTGGGGCCTGGCAGGCATGAGGGAACGCGCTGAAGCAATTGGCTCAGATCTAGCAATCCATACTCGTCCTTCCGGGGGGACAGAGGTAGAACTTCGTATCCCCGCCGCAATTGCCTATTCGCGCATAAAATCCCGCCGAATACAGTGGCCGTGGCCACTTCGGAAGTTCTATCCTAAACATGAGAAAAGAGACGAGCAGTCACAATGAACTTGCAATCTGTTCCAATCCGGATCTTGTGCGTTGACGATCATCCGTTCATGCGCGAGGGCATCGCAGCTTATATTCATAAAGCGTCGGATATGGAATTGGTTGCCGAAGCTGTGAACGGACGGGAAGCGATCGAGCAATTCCGAAAGACGCAACCAGACGTAACACTTATGGACCTTCGCCTGCCCGACATAAGCGGCGTGGAGGCATTGCGAGCGATCCGGAAAGAGTTCGCTCATGCGCGGGTCATCATACTAAGCACCTTTGACGGAGATGCCGATATCCAACGCGCTCTCGAAGCTGGAGCACAAGCATATCTATTGAAAACCATGCCCAGATCAGAGCTACTCGAAACCATCCGCAAGGTTCACAGCGGTCAAAGGCATGTACCACCTGAAGTGGCCGCACAGCTCATGCAACACTTAGGGCAGGCTCACCTGAGTAAGAGAGAGATCGAAGTTATGGAAAAGCTGACCGAAGGGAATCGCAATATCGATATCGCTTCAGCGCTCTTCATCAGTGAGGAAACTGTAAAGGGACACATAAAGCGCATTATGGAAAAGTTGGGAGCCAACGACCGCACCGAAGCCGTCGCAATCGCTCTCCGTCGCGGCATTATTAAACTCTGAGTTCTACCCCGGCAGCCTCACTTCCTTGCTCCCCCTATTTCGAGTGATATGAAATGCCCCTTGACGGGGTTAACAGAAATAGACATTTTCACGGGATCGATTTCAGTTTACCCAGAGCGCATAGTAGATCTCGTCGGATACCGGATCATGAAAGTAGCTGGGCCCGAGATAGAGAATCGTTCGATAATGCTGTCTCTTAATTTCAGATCTTTCTCTGAGCATTTCGAGATCTCTGAGCATCCAGTTGACTGCGCAATAAGCTAAGCTCTCGGGCCATCTACGTTCAGGTTCGGTACGTCGACTTTACTTGACGAGACGGGACGAAACTTATGCTTTCATTTTCAAACGAAATCGCGTCAACTGCCCGAGACACTCGCCAACGCTGGCAGAGTTCTCGCCCAGCAACAAGCCCCCTCCGATCAGATCAATCGATACCAACTCGTAACAGCAGGATGCGAGAGATGAGGATTCGCGTGCTCCTGGCCGACGCAGACCCGGTCGCAACATCGACCGTTCGTAGCCGCCTTCGGTTGCATCCTGACTTTGACGTAATCTGCGAAACGTCTTCCGGAGAAGATGCAATTGCGAGAATTCATTCTCTCCAGCCAGACGCCGTTTTTGTTGATGTAGGAGTGTTGGAGTCTTGCGGTCTCGATGTTATAGCGCTGCTTTGTCTACCGGTAAGACCCGTCATCGTGTTCCTTACCGAACACGCGCATTATGCCGTACAGGCATTCGACCTCGGAGTCGCCGACTATCTCTTGAAACCGATCGGCTCCGATCGCTTCGAAGTTAGTTTGGATCGCGTTCGAGAACAGGTAGCGCATCGACGCGTCACAGAGAGCGCACTTGAGACGAAGCTATCCACACTCGCACATCCGCACATCCAGCAGCACAGCTTAGGCCGCATCACTGTCTCAGATCGAAGGCGGACACACGTCATCGAAGCAATCGACATTGAGTGGATCGGCGCTGCGGGTGACTACACCGAGCTGCATGTTCATGGCGCCACTCATCTCCTGAGAGAACCGCTTTCTGTTTTGCTGAGAAGATTGCCTGCCGATGTGTTCTGCCGCATTCACAGATCGTTCGTCGTCAACCTAAGCAAGGTCTCTGGATTCAAGACGCTCCGTAACCAGGATCTTCTTGTGAAGCTGAAGGACAAAACAGTACTTCGCGCAAGCCGCACGTTTAGCGAAGAACTCAAAAGAGCCGTCAGGCAACATTGTGCCTGGCCACAACTGGTTGCTTCAGAACAATCGTCAATCTAAAACATCGGGAGGATGGTGTGCCGAAATCACTTGAGACAGTAACGCTGGAAGATGCAAAGCGTATGCTGGCCGCAGCCGAAGCAAAAGCCGTCGAACTGGGCATCGCTTACAACGTCGCTGTAGTAGACGCAGGAGGCCATCTTGTGGCCTTCCTGCGCCAGGATGGTGCATTGATTGGCAGCATTAACCTCGCTATCGACAAGGCAGTGACGGCGCGGATCTTCGACAAATCAACGGCATTTCTGGCAACGCTTGCTCAGTCAGGAAAGCCGCTTTTTGGCATACAGGAAAGCAATGCAGGTAAAGTTGTCATCTTCGGCGGTGGTATACCCATCACGATTGGCGGCAAAATCATCGGAGCCGTGGGCGCGAGTGCAGGCACAGTGGAACAGGACATTGAAGTAGCTGAAACCGCGATAGCAGCATTGCTTGCTTAGCAGACCGAAGTCGAGACAATTCGAAGAATCACTGCTCCTTGTCGAACAACTTCACGACAGCGGTCATGTTGAGATTTCCAAGATCTTCGGCAATTGCTTTTTGGAACACTCCATGCACTGCACTCGCAGTCGGCATGGACTCCTCTCCACCGCCAGCTTTCAGCGCGTAGCCAAGATCTTTTGTAAGCAGATTTATCGGGAAGCGGGTTTCAAAGTCGCCTGCCAGCATCGAGCCCGCATCCCTGGTTAAATGTGCACTCCACACCGTAGTGGCTGACACGGCGTCGAGGACTTTGCGTGGATCGGCGCCCTGTCGTTTCAACATGCCGATCAGTTCCGCCAGGGCGGCCAAGCCCACACCCATCAGCGTATTTGTGGCAAGCTTTGCGAGAGCACCGCAACCCACCGGCCCGGCATGCTGAATGCTGGAGCCCATGCTCTTGAGCAACGGTTTCGCGCTCTCAAGTGAGTCGCTGTCTCCTCCAACCAGGAACACCAACTGCGCGCTCTGCGCCTGGGGAGTACTTCCCGATACCATCGCATCCAGCAGCGTCACGCCAGCCTTGCTTGTGGCCTCCGCCAGTTCAAGCACCCATGCAGGCGTCAGTGTGGAGCTTTCGATAGCGATAGCGCCTTTCTTCATTCCCGCCAAAGCGCCATCTATCGGGTCCAGCCAGACCTGCCGTGATGCCTCGTCGTTGCTCACAATCGCTATGACGAAATCATTGCCTTCCGCTGCTTCGCGAGGAGTCTTCGCCGCTTTCGCTCCCGACGCAACCAAGCTCTCGGCTGCTTCGGGTCTGCGATTCCAAACCGTGAGATCATGGCCGGCCTTCAATAGATTAAAAGCCATGCGCGAACCCATCGCGCCCAGCCCGATAAATGCCACTTTGCTCATGTTGTTCCTCGCTTCGGCGTCCCTTGGAGGGACGCCGATCGCTATCTTCCATGCACGTTAGACTGCTTGATTATATCGGCTTGCGAATGACAGCTAGCGATTCTCGATCCAGACCGTTTGCTCGTTCACAAAAGCATGCGCTCCGAAATGAGAAAGCTCTCTGCCGTAACCGCTGTTCTTGACGCCGCCAACCGGCACACGCGGGTCCGAGGAAGTAACGCCATTGATGAACACGCCGCCCGTGTACCAGTCGCGGGCAATCTTGCGCGCCCGATCGATGTCCTTGGTCCACACGTTGCCGCTCAATCCAAACTGGCTCGCATTTGCCGCCTTCACAGCCTCATCCAGATCTGCAACGCGAGTGATAGCCGCAACCGGGCCAAAGGTCTCTTCATCGAAAGCCGCCATGCCTTCCGTAACGCCACTCAGCACAGTAGCCGGATAGAAAGCACCCTTGCCCTCGATCGGCTTTCCCCCGAGCAGCAGGCGCGCGCCCTTGGCCACGCTCGCCTCTACTTGCTTATGTAACCCGTCGCGTAGATCGATGCGAGCCATCGGCCCCATCTGTACGGTTGGATCGAACGGATCGCCTGCGCGGAGTTTACTGGCTGCTTCAACAAACTGCCCTTCGAATTCGTCCGCGATCTTTCCCACTAGGATAAACCGTTTGGCTGCCAGGCAGACCTGGCCCGTGTTGTGGTAGCGTCCCCGGATGCCCGCCGCGACAGCCGCCGGAATATCCGCGTCTTCACAGACGATGAAGGCATCTGAGCCTCCCAGTTCCATCACTGTTTTCTTGATGACCTTACCTGCTTCAGAGGCCACCGCCGAACCTGCTCGTACACTGCCCGTCACCGATGCTCCCTGCACACGAGGATCGTTGATCACGTTAACGACATCGTCTCGCTTGAGAATGAGGTTTTGAAATACTCCTTCAGGGAAACCAGCTTCGAGCATGACCCGCTCAAACTCCAGCGAACTCCTCTGTGTATTCGGTGAGTGCTTCGTCAACACAACATTGCCGGCCAGGATCGTTGGGATCGCCATGCGGGTCAACTGCCAGATTGGAAAGTTCCACGGCATGACAGCAAGGATCGCTCCCAGCGGAAGATAAGAAACATAGGCGTTCACCGCCCCTGTAGGAGCCGGAGCATCCGCCATAATTTGCGGCCCATGCTCTGCATACCAATCTGCTTCCCATGCGCATTTCTCAACCTCTGCCTCGGCCTCAGAGAGTATCTTTCCCATCTCTGTCGAGATGACCTTTGCAAGCTGGGGTGTGTTCTTTCTCAGGCTTACAGCGAGCTGGGAGAGAAGCTGTGCACGCTCGAAAAAGCTGGTCTTGCGAAACGATTGGAACGTCTTGTCAGCCCGGGCGAGGATCGTCTCAGTCTTGGCCGCGTCATAAAAGGTGAAGTCTTCGATCGGCTCACCGGTGGAAGGATTGATCGTACTGAAGCCCGTTGCGCTCATTCTTTGCTCCTTATTTTGAGGAATGGATCAGGCTCGAAAGATATGCTTTCGAGCCTGATGACTGGCTGATATTTTGGTCCCAATGTCAACAGATTGCGGACCGCGCATCGCGAACCCCCAACCACGGACCATGAAGGAATATGGTTACGGTTTGAGGGAATGATTGGCCGCCTCAGTGATGACGTCGGCAACCTTCTCCGGCTCTTGCAACATGGCGACGTGGCAGGTTTCCAGGGGCACTGCTTTACCTCCCGATTTCTTCGCGCCCGCCTCTTCCATCGCAGCAGTCAGCGTCTGATCCTTCAACGAGATCACATGCCAGGAAGGCTTGTTCTTCCAGCCTGCATGAGTCACCTTCTCATCGAACATCGGACCGTTTGTCTGCCCTTGCACAGCAGCGATGACGCGGCGTTCTGCCATCGGAAGTCCTTCCGCGAAGAAGTTGAGCACTCCCTCTTCAGAAAGCCTTGCGAAGTGCTGTGAGTCTACTGTGATCGACTTCTGTCCAGATGTGAATCCAAACGGATTGCTGTTGTCGTTGGCAGACTGGCCCACGTCAGGAGTGTAGGCTGCAACGTAAACCAGCCCTGCGACTTTGGCATCGTCGCCAACTTCGGTGATGACCGTTCCACCCCACGAATGACCCACCAGGATCACAGGTCCATCCTGCAGCGCAATGATCCGTCGAGTTGCATCGACATCGTCCTTCAGAGACGTCAATGGGTTTTGTACAGCCACCACATGAAAGCCACGAGCCTCAAGGATAGGAATGACCTTCGACCAGCTTGAACCATCTGCAAATGCACCGTGCACAAGAACGATGTTCTTCACGGGTTGATGTTGCGCTTGAGCCTGGGCACCGCCGGAAAGGGCGGTCGCGATTCCTATACTGCCTGCGATAAGGGTTTCAGCTAACTTCATCGGTTGTGTCTCCTGCTTGAATTGGGATGTGCTTACCTGGTTGTTTTCCATAAAAACCTCTCCGTAACCGCCCTGTCCGGCTGTGGTGCTAGTTGGTGTGTACGGCTTGCCGGTAGATGAAATGAGCGTCTGTGTATCCGAACTCGTTAGGCTGCGCTGGCAGGCTTCTGAGCGGTGTTCGCGTCCGTGTCCGGGGCTGCGTCTGCGTCGACGTCGAAGACAATCACGGCGCGGCCGATAATCTCTCCAGCGCGCAGTATCTCGAGATTCTCGTTAACGTCCTGGAACCGGATCTTCTTGATCGAATGCTGAATCTTTCCTTGCTGCGCAAGCGCCAGCACTTCCTGAAGATCTGCGTAGTTCGCCCAGAACGATCCGTGATATGTAAGCTCACCTGCCGTGAACGGAAAGAGTGGAATATCGATCCTGGTGCCGACCAGTCCAACCGATACGAATGCACCCGCGGTTGCGAGCAGACCTATTCCCGTTTGAATAGTTTCCGCAGCTCCTACACAATCGATAGCAGCATCGATCTTCCGTTTGCCCGTGAGCTTGAATAACTCATCGTGGAGATCGGCGAGAGACTTGCCGCGAGTGTTAATCGTGAAGTCTGCTCCACGCTCTTTGGCGATAGCGAGCTTCTCGTCGTTACGCGCAAAGACCACGACGGTAGCTCCGGCCGATAGCAGCTTGGCGTATTGCACGGCGTAACTACCAAGGCCGCTTGCGCCGAATACCGCCATCACACGATCCGGGCCGAGAACACCCGCAGCCCGCAGCTTCTTGATCGCACGGTAAGGCGTAACGCCTGCATCCGTGAGCGGCGCAAGCTCTTCCCACTTCAACCTGTGCTGAATCTTGATGAGCTGCCTGTATGGCACAGGAACATACTCAGCGTATCCGCCCGGAGGTCCAAACCCTGGCCAGCTACCATGCTCGCAGAGTTGCTCATTCCCAAGCCTGCACTGGCGGCAGATACTATCGCCCCATCCGGCCGCAACGACCACCTGGTCGCCAATAGCAAGCTGCGTACTCTCCGGTACGCGATCTCCGATTGCAGAGATCAAGCCGGCGATCTCATGGCCTGGTGTGATCGGAAACTTGGTCTGGAGAGCCTCGGCGAAGTAGCCGTCAATAAGTTGAACATCGGAACGGCACATCCCAGCTCCGCCGACTCTTACAAGTACCTGGTCGGCAAGGATCTCCGGGACCTTTATGTCTTCTATCACCAGCGGTTGCTTATAGCCATGCATTCGAGCTGCGAGCATTTCCCTTACTCCTTTTCAAATTTGGATAGGACGGTTGAAAGTTTGATCGCGGCGACTGAGGTTTACCTATGTCTAATAGGGCGACGACGACCAGAATGCTCATGACAAAAAATGGATCGGCGATGCTCATCGTTTGAAATCTCCTCAACGGGATTTAGAACGCACATCAGAGCTTCGTTCGTATGAACGAAAATAACTCCGCAGCAATGCGCTGCGAACAGTCCTGCGCCGAGGCGAGGAGAATTCGCGACGAGACGTGCGGCGTTCACTCGTCCTCGTTGGTGTGTTATTCGACCTGTCACGGCTGCACCTTTGACGACGAGGCCGCGGCCTTATTCCTTCGCTGATCTTTGAAGACATAGAGAAGAATTCCGAGAGAAGGGAAGAGCACAATGGCTCCGGCAACACAGGCCAGGACGATGTCATGAACAACCGTCGCGGACAGCATGCTATTGAAAATCGTTCTCTGCGGACGAGCAATATAGGGATACTGCGCGACAGCCCACACAACAACGATGGAGCCTGCATGAACGGCAGCCATGATGCGAGATAGTTGAAAACAGCCTTTGTACAGCGCAACAAAGCTCACCGCAATAGCGAGCCAAGCTATGATCGCGAAACAGATTGCCACGCTGTTGCGCGTGAAGCCTTCTCGCAGGCCGGTAGCATACTCGGCGCTGAGAGCGAAGGTGATTACCGTCAGGACGATACCCGCCACACCTGCTCCAACAGTGCGATTGCGGAACGTTCGGCGAAGCTCATCGGTGGCTGCCTCAGCGGTTAGATACGAAGCCGCGAGGAAAGCAAACAATGCGACAGTAAGCAAGCCCATCGATACGGAGAACGGGTTTAGCCAATTGAAAAGATACCCATTGATGCTCACATCCTCCGAGACAAGAACCCGGTTATCCGAGAGTGAACCGATAAGGATTCCCATGAAAAACGGCGTGAAACTGCTCGATATGGAGAACACGTAAGCGCATGCCTTCCGCATCTCCGAGTCGATAGTCGAATACGCTCGAAAGACAAACGATGAACCTCGCAAAACAATCCCCACAAGCATGAGAAGGATTGGTACATGAAGAGCGATCATGACCGCTCCGAAGGCAGGCGGAAACCCGGCAAACAACAGCACCAGTATCAGGATGAGCCAGACATGATTCGCCTCCCAGATGGGTTGAATAGCGTTCGCGATAAGCTCCTTTTGCGCGTCTTTGCTTGGACCGCTGCTAAGCAGATCCCAGAACCCCGCTCCGTAGTCTGCCCCAGCGAGCAGGACATACAGTAGGAGTGCGGCAGCCATGATGCAGGCGAGCACAGATGCAATGTTCACAGGCACTCCTTAAACGGCATCTGCATCTCGATTCCTCGGATCAGCAATCACATGCGCAGCAAGCAGCCACAGCACGATGCATCCAAGAACAAAATAGAGAAGAGATACCAGCAGAAACGGTAGCTGCAGATCAGGGAATTCAGTCACAGCGTCCTTCGTCCTCAGGACGCCAACAATGATCCACGGTTGACGTCCCAGTTCGGTGACGACCCATCCCGCCTCAAGCGCAACAAACCCGAGCGGAGCACAAAGGACCAGCAGCTTGAGCAGTAGAGGATGATCGCCGATTTGCTTTCGTTTCCAGGCGAACCATCCCCACAGCAGTGCAACGCAGGACAGCATGCTTCCCAGCCCCACCATGACCTGGAACGAAATGTGCACCGCTGTAACAAAGGGCCAATCCGCTTCAGGGAAATCATTAAGGCCCTTCACCGTTGCGTTGGGATCGTGAAAGGCAAGCAGACTAAGGCCGTGAGGAATCTCGATTGCATGCTTCGTCTCTCGCAGCTTCGTATCCGGCAAGCCTCCGATGCGTAACGGCGCTCCAACCTCCGTCTTGAACTGCCCCTCAAGGCTGGCAAGCTTCACCGGCTGTGTCTTGGCGACCATGCGTGCAATCGCATCGCCGCTCACACCCTGGGCCAGCACTGCGATACTGCCTACCGTGAGCGCAATGCCGATCGCCACTTCGTCGAATCGGTTTCGACCACGTCGCAGCATAAGCAGGCTGTGCACGCCGGCAGTTGCAAAGCCCACTGCACAAAAAGCAGCCAGCACCATGTGCGCTGCTTCGGGAAGCGCAGCAGGATTGAACATGGCCTCAAAAGGGCGAATGTTGGTGAACTCGCCGTTGACAAGATCGAAGCCCGCCGGGGTATTCATCCACGCGTTGACGAAGGTGACAAAGATCGCAGATGTGACTCCACTCACCGCGACCATCACACCGGATAGCAAGTGAAGAAACTCCGGCACTCTTTCCCATCCGAAGAGATAAATCCCGAGAAAGATTGCCTCCGTGAAAAACGCAAATCCTTCGAGCGAAAATGGCATGCCGATCACCGACCCGGCCTTCTCCATAAAACGCGGCCAGAGCAACCCAAGTTCAAAAGACAACACCGTGCCGGATACCGCGCCAATCGCAAACAAAATAGCTGCTCCCTTGGCCCAACGCTTGGCGAGCACTTGATACACAGGCTCCCGTGTTCTAAGCCATCGCCACTCGGCAATCGTCATCATGAGCGGAAATGAAACGCCGATCGCCGCAAAGATGATGTGAAAGGCAAGGGATATTCCCATCTGGGAGCGTGCTGACAATAAATGGCTCATGACTCACCTGCATTCTGAGATACGGATGACGTACACACTTCCCGTCCCTTTAATCTCGAACGGCACGTATCGATGGGAAAGCGTTTGACTCGACGCTGCAGTTCTCCATTGCCGAGCGCTGATAATTGCCCAGCAATGACATCTTCATCAGAATGGCGGCGAATCTCTATTCCATCTTTCGTGAACAGCAGAATGCTAATGATTCCGCACTGTTCAGCGATGGATCGACAAGATCAACATCCGCACTCCATACCATGCGAACTGCGCGCCCACGTAAGTCCGCAGGAACGCTATGATCCGCAACATGCCATGCATGTTTTGGACAGGACCACAGAAGGATGCACTGATACTAAATGTCAGTTAAGGTGAGAATGAGGGAGTGAAGACCGGTTCTTTCATTACGTCTTGCTCAAGCTCACGCACCATCTTCAAAAGTTGTAGAGAAGTCTGCGTCAGCCCTTCATCTCGAATCATTCCAGAAGGATGCTGTTCCTCCTCCAGCCTTTGAGTATCCGAAGCCACTGCTGGATTCGTAGTCGAACAAGGCTGTCCGCTCAGTTGATTCTCTAAACATGTTGCAATGTGAATCAACGGTCCCGATAACTCATCAAGCAGACTCGATTGGGCGCGCAAGACAGTCGGAGAAATCCCATCGTTGGAGCCGATCTGCAAGAGTGGCAATTCGAGAAGATAGAGGGTGCGTAGGATCGAAAGCCACCGTCGTATGCGATCGCGCGCCGCAAGATACGCGAGTCGTTGCTCTCCGTTCTCAAAAGGTATTGCATCGGCCTCGGCGTTAACGTTGGTGAAGAGGCTATTTATCTGATCGCGCATGGTGAAAAATCGCTTGACTTCAGGTTCGTTGACAGAGACGGGCTTGAGGCTGGCGACCAGCCGAGCAGACTGGGCAAACATGCGAACCATCTGGATAGCAGCAGGCCGTGGATAAAGACGCTCAAAGATGAGCCACATTGCAGCAATGCCCAGGAGTACTCCGACTGCCCGGTCGCGGCCAATGGTGAGATCAAGTGAAACGGTGAAGTCCGTGACATTGATCAGGTAAAACGCGAATGCCATCTGCAGTCCTGCGTACGAGAGCCGCGGACTCGATGTATAAACGTATGCCGATATACCCGTGACGACTGCGAATAGAATCGTCAGACCCACAATGGAGTCGATGTACGGCAGTACAAACATCTGCGACCCAAGTCCGAATACGAATGCACCGATGGATGCTCCGCCTATACGCAATATCTGCTTCTGGTGCGAAGAACCAATGTTGCTCAAAGCAGTCAGGATGCACGTCGTCACAGCGGTTGAAATGCCCGGCCAATCCAGTCCGACGAAGATGATGTAGCAGACCATCGCTGCGGCGGTGCCAGCAAGGGAGAAACGCAGATAATCCGGATTCGAGAAAGCATCTCTCACAAACAGCCGGCTCTCCAAGTGAGGATCTTCCTGCATATCCAATCTTGGCGGAGACGACGAGTTCATCCCCAGTGCAGACTCCATCAAACTGATGACTGTCTCAAGTTCGCACAACAACGGAACACCGTCAGGCGCAGGATCTAAATCTACGCTCCCACATCTAGCAGGAATCTTATCGGTACGGATGGCATCCCGGATGCATGTGAGCCGTGCCATGAGGTTCTTTGCGCGGAAACTATCTGCGCGGGCGTGCGGCCTTGTGCCCGCCTGCGTTGTATCTATCTTGGAGTAGCCAGCCACAATCGCGGCAGAAATGTCGATACCACGTCCGAGCAATGCAATCACTGCGCCCGTCTTCGCTCGCTCTACCGGAGCAATGTGTTTGCGAGCTACTTGCTGGCGAAGCATGCTGGTACCAGTCATGGCATATTGCGTGATGGATTGAGCAACCCCAGTCGCTATCGGCAGGCCTTCGCAATAATCGCGCAGCATCTCTCCGATATTCCGCAGGCGATCGTCGATGCCGTCTTCCACTGGATCCTGTTTTGAGAAATACCGGAACACCACCTCCACGAGAAGAGTCACCACAGCCCCAATGATTGTTGCCAAGATCTGCCAGAGCGTCAGTTCGACATTCAGTTCCGCAGGCCCAGGAAGATACCAGACAACCACCGTGCTCGTCGCGACAACGACGATCCCAGCCGCCAGTGGAAAGTAGGAGATGGCTTTCAGCGAATAGAAGCATATAAAGATCGTCACCGCCTCCCAAAGAAAATGCGTGATGCCGATCGAAGCGAACAACCGCGCTCCCACTGGTATCAATACGGCCCATGCCACGTAGGCCATGATGAAATAGAAGCCTGACTTGGTAGTCGAAACCAGGTTCTCGCGCGAAAGAATAAAAGCGCAGTTTGCTCCTACAGCCCCGTAAGGAATTCTGAAGGTGACGATGATAATCATGCTCACAGTTGCGGCAATAATCATGCGGCTCACCAACGACCATCGGCCTGGATAGGGAGCGAGCTCCTGGCGCAGAAATCCCGGCAACCACTCTCGAAGAGTTTGCTTCGCATTGAGATTAGGGGAGGAGTTCATGGCTGCTTCTCATCTATGACTGAGTTCTCGCCACGAATCACCACAACCGCAGATTCACCGAGACGAAAGTATTTCTGCTGCGAAGACTGCAGCCGTACCCGAACTGGAAAGCGTGATGCAAGATGTACCCAGTTCAGCGTCCTCTGAACATCAGGCAAACCCGGTGTAATTTTTCCGATCAAATCTGCATCCGGCTTAACGCCAAAGCCGACGCTGTCCACCACACCCTTAAACCTGACGGTTGGATGGGAAAGTACATAAACCTCCGCCTCCATCCCCGGCCTGATGTGTTGAATCTGTGTCTCGCGAAAGTTCGCGATTGCCCACCATACCCGCGTATCAATCAAAGTGAAGATCTGTTCCCCTGCGTGAGCGTACGCACCCTGTGAGATGGTCAGATTCGTGACACGCGCATCAAACGGAGCGAGCAGCCTGCAGTGATCGAGGTTGTATTGCGCCGTGTCGATTGCTGCACGCTTACCCGAAAGCTGCCCGAGCAGGGGCTCTAACGTTGTTACGCTATGCGAAGCCTGCAACACCTGGTGCTGGCTCTGCGTCACTGTAGCCTGCGCCTGCCGATACTGCGCCTCCGTCGCGACGAGGCCCGCCTCGGCAAGCGCCAACTGAGAAAGCGCTTGTTTTGCTGCCTGTGACCGTGTATCGAATGCAGTTCTGGCTTGATCAACCTGATCCACCGTCACGAATTGTCGCTGCAGCAGCGGTTCTATACGATGAAGATTATTCGCCGCGTATGCCTTTTCGGCATCTGCTTTGTCGACGGCGGCCTTTGCATCGGCGACATCAGCTTTAGCTTGATCCACCAATGCCGAGGCTCGATTCACACCCGCTTCTGAATTCAACGCAGCGGATTTTGCTACATCGACGCCGCTGACCAACGAAGCTATAGTCCGGCTCTGATTTCCAATCTGACCGTTCAGTGATCCGAGGTCAGACTTCGCCTGCTCCAGTGCATATCTGTATGGTCGGTCGTCGATTTCTAAAAGAGTCTCGCCTTCCTTGATCGGCTGGTTGTCTACAACATGCAGACTCATGATCGGGCCATTGACCACAGGCGCAATCCCGATGAAGTTTGCAAAGATCTCTGCATCGTCCGTTCGCGGATTAACGGTAGTTTTCCACAGTACACAGCATCCGGACACCAGCGTGTAAAGGATAATACAGGCACTCAATAGAGTGCCTGTATTACCACCACGCGCGCTGATAGTGCCAAAAGTATCGTTCGTCATAAGCAGATCCTTCTAGCTGAAGAGCAGCAACCAAAGGGTGAAAGCGATCGCAGCCGCAAGGCATGGATAGACAAGAATGGTCCATCGGATGAGTTGCTCTTTATGGAACTTTGCAAGCAACACGCGGAAGATGGAAGCTGCCGCAATGCCTGCAAGAATGCATACGAGCCAGGCTGGAAAATATGACCCGAGAATATTGAAAGATGGTGCGCGTCCACATCCATTCAGTAGAAGTGCAGCGAACATGCCGCTTATTGGAATTCGAGATCTGCATCGCACCAGCATGGTTCGCTCTCCTCTTAGGGTTTCGGGGTTTGCGTCTCCACTTGAATCATGTCCGCAGTGCGGAACGCCAGATCCGCCACCTGCAAAAGAAGCTGCGATTGCGCAGTCACATTCTCCGATAGAGCTTGCGCAAGTACTTTCTGTGCAGAGATGACATCCAGTTGATTGCGCAGCCCAAAACTGTACGATTGCCGCGCTGCCTCATAGGACTGACTCGATGCCGTCAGCAAAGCCGTTGCCGCCTGTTGCTGTCTCAAAGCAGTTCGCAGATTTGTATACGACATGAACACCTCCTGTTCAATCTGGTCTCGCTGAGCATGCAGATCCGACTCGGCCACGCGCTTCTCCGCATTCGCCGCAGCTACACGCTTCTCGCGCCTGGCACCATCGAAGAGAGTCCATCGCATCTCTAAGCCCGCAGACCAGACCTCCCCTTCGGCATAGTGGCCTGGATAAAGATCTTGCTGCGCATAGCCGCGAGCAAGCCCACCATCTCCTGCAAGATGAAGGCTTGGTAAATAGGCGGAACGCGCCTGTTTCAAGTCTCCCTGCGCCGAACGAATTCGCGCAATGTCCGCCAGCAGCTCAGGCCGCTGCTTGAATGCTCGTTCGATCTCCTGGTCGAGAGAATCAGCCGCAGCCGTTGGGAGTGGAATGTCAGAGATGCTTTGCACATGAAACTGAGCCTCAGCCGGAAGGCCCATCGTAGTGGACAACTCGCTATGGGCAATCTCTTCGTTGCCAATCGTGGCTTGCAGATCGTAATCAGCCTGGGCTCGCGCAGCGCTTGCTTCCAATAAATCAGGCTGCGTAGCAAGACCGTTCTTCAGGCAGCTTTCGGTATCTGCCTCTACCGTCTCCGCATTTTGCAAGCTGATCTCTGCCGCTGCTCGCTGCCCCTTGGCGTTCAACAGGTGGAAGTAAGCAGATGCCACTCGATAGATTAGCCGCCTGTGCGTGTTATTGAATTCCATGCCCTGGATAAGAAGATTTGCTTTCGCAACGTCCACCTCTCCGGATCGGCCACCCATATCGAAGACGAGATATTCAACATGCAACGCAGGCCGCACCACGTCGATCGTCTGCCGATGAAGATACTCACCGATCAATGCGGGTTGACGATCCGACGCAGCAAAGCCAGTCGCAACAAGAGTTGGATAATATGCTGATCGAGCAATGCCCAGCTCATCCGCCCGCAGCCTCACTCGTTCCCATGCGGCACGCGTCTCCGGGTTGTGGAGCTCAGCGAGGTCGATCAGTTCTGGCAGCGTATAAATCTTGATTGGATCAATGCTCCACGATGGCTGGCTGTCGGCGGCCAATTGTGTTGACAAGGAGTTTTCTTCTTTCGTGTGCCATGGCCGGTCCGGAGCAGGCGGTGTTTTTTGCGCAAGACTCTTGCAGGCAAAGAGAACACTCGCTATCCCAAAGACACAACTCGCTGCCCGAATACGCATATACCTGTTTGCTCACTGTTCGCGTACAAGAAGGTTTACTCCTGCTCAACAGGCTTCCATGTAGTTCTTCATTAAGAGGTCTGATCGCTCACCAGCAACTTAGGGAACTGGCGTGGTTGCGACCGCAGATACTGATTAGGTGCGTGCACGGTCGCGCCGAGGTGTGCCGCTGCATGCCACGGCCAGTGAGGGTCATAGAGCATTGTTCTCGCCAGCGCGATCATGTCGGCGTCTCCAGTTTGAACAGTAGCTTCCGCATGTTCGAACGAAGTGATGAGCCCCACAGCTATCACCGGTATGCCGACAGCCGCTTTGATTGCCCGAGCAAGAGGCACCTGGTAGCCCGGTCCCACTGGAATCTTTTGAGCAGGATCGTTGCCGCCACTGGAGACATGAATGGCATCGCATCCCATCCCCTCCAGTGCCTGTGCAAAGATGGTTGTTTCCTCGATCCCAAGCCCATCCGGCACCCAGTCCGTCGCTGAAACACGAACACTGATCGGCTTCTCCGTTGGAAAGACATCGCGCACAGCCTCGAAGACATCCAGCGGAAATCTCATGCGGTTCTCGATGCTGCCGCCATAGCTATCTGTTCGTCGATTCGAGATTGGAGAGAGAAATTGGTGCAGCAGATAACCGTGAGCAACATGCAATTGGATAAGGTCCAGTCCAAGCCTATCGGCCCTCCGTGCAGCCGCTACGAAGGCTTCGCGAATCGTGCGCAACCCATCTCGATCCAGTGCCGTTGGCGCAAGAGATCCCTGATTGAACGGTACGTCTGAAGCACCGACCGTTGGCCATCCCAATGGGTTCTCAGGGGAGATCTGACCTCCGCCTTTCCAGGGAACTTCCGTAGATGCCTTACGGCCGGCGTGAGACAGTTGAATTCCAATGGGCATTGTCGACCATCGGCGAATGCCATCGACGACTCGCTTCATCGCGGCTTCGGTCTCATCGTTGTAAAGCCCCACGTCCGCATAAGTGATTCGCCCATCGGCTGTCACCGCGGTAGCCTCGATCGTCAGAAGTGCGGCACCAGAAAGAGCAAGCTGCCCCAGGTGAATCAAGTGCCAATCATTCATGCAACCATCTTGCGCAGAGTACATACACATAGGCGCGATCACGATGCGATTCGCAAAATCAAGACCACGCAGATGAAAGGGTTGGAATAGCGCTGACTCCGACATTGCCGGTCTCCTTCAGTCTCTTTACACGCAAGCAAATTTACGTTTCACCCCTGCAAGTATGCCGTGATAAATACTGGTCGCGATTTCACGCAGGCACTTGTGAGTGATCGTCGAGAGGACGGCTCTGTGCTTTATGCTTCATAAGCTCAGAGCCGTCTCTTATTCAAAATGTCAGAGACTATCGAACACCCTGACGATTCTCTCCGCGGTGCTGCGTCCGCTTTGAGGATTCGTGCCTGTCACGACACGCCCGGATGTGACGGAATAGTCGTCGAAAGCATTCATTGAAGTGCTATAGAACGCTCCAACTGCGGTGACTGCTTCCACAACCGGGACCACCTTGTCTGCTCTCAATTTATCCAGGATGTTGAAGATCAATTCGCCTTCGATCGTGAAGCCCGTCACTGTCCTGCCTTCAATGATCGACTTGCCTGTTTTAGAGTCGATGATTCCCGGCAGGATTGCCGGACCATGACATACCGTCCCAACGACGCCTCCTCGATCCCAGACATCCGCGGCGATTGCCTGCAGACCCTTGGCTGTTGGATAGTCGTACAACGCAGCGTGACCTGCAGATGCGAAGAAGACGCCATACTCTCCCTTCTTTAGGTCCGATGCCTTCTTCAGATGCGAGTTCAGCTTCACCATGAAAGGGTGATTGGCATTGTTGTAAGCGGCCTTGTCGCTTCCTGCCAGGAACGGCGGCTGCAGTGAGTTGAAGTCAAAACCATAGGTACCGGTTTCGGAGGCAAGATCGATTTCAAAGCCAGCCTCTGTCAGAACCTCGAAAGGATGCAGTGCCTCGGTAAGAAACAGACCTGTCTTGTGGCCATCGGGATAAATCGGACCATTGAAGCTGGAAATAGCTATGACGGCTTTACGCTGAAGATTATTCGACATGACTTACTCCTTCGGTTTTGAGATTTATACATAGCATCGTTTCGCAATGCTGGATTGACGTTGACGTTTCACGAGAATCGATCAACCTCACAGCGCAGAGTGTTCTTCGCTGTTCACGCCGAACGAGAAAGAACATTTGCCTCGGCAGATCCATGGAGAGTATGCATGGTCTGCACTATGAGCCAGCCATCGATGCGACGAGACGTGCTGTCCGTGTGACGAAACGTGCACAAGGTTTCTAGGAGAGCGCGAGCCTGTAATGCCCCTGCCGATATATGTCATTCGCAGAGGCATTACAGGCTTTGCACACACTTCGTAAAGTCCGGCGAGAAAATCACAGCACTGCGACGAACCGTGCATGGAGTGCGATGGAACGGTACCGATCAATCGCATTTCCGTCCTAGAATCCGCTTAGCAGGTCATAACTTTTCGAGTAGGTGAACATGCTCTCAAGCACTCTGCAAGCGCATTCCTATGCAGCGCACCAATCGGTCAATCGGATTGGTGCTGGTGCGCGTGATCTCTCTCAGGTCGCGTACGTGGTCACTGATGACGAGCTATTGGGGCAGGAGGTTAGCTCGATCATTCAATCGCAGGGAGTCCGCACCCAACTGTTTCGATCGGCGGCTGCATATCTTGGCTGCAAGCATCCGGATGTTGCCAGTTGTTTGTTCATCGGCCGCAGCCTGTCGGATATGTCCGGCCTCGATCTTCAACGCACACTCGCATACACCGTCGCCCCGCCGATTATCTTCCTCTCAGACGATGGTGATATTCCTTCCTGCGTACGCGCGATTAAGGAAGGCGCTCATGACTTTCTCACATTGCCCGTCATCAGTTCGCATCTGCTGATGGTGATGCAATCCGCCTTCAAGAGAGAACAGGTTGCCCTTGCGCTGCGGCGTGAAGAGGAGGACTTGAGAAACCGCTGGCGGTCGCTCACTTCCAGGGAGGCAGAAGTCATGCGGTATGTCGTAGGAGGGTTTCTCAACAAGCAAACAGCGTACGAGTTGAGGATCACTGAGAACACCGTCCAGGTGCATCGTGGGCGCGCCATGCGAAAGATGCGCGCCGATTCGTTTGCATCGCTGGTTTGCATGTCACTGCGACTCGCAGAACATGGCGAGAATGCGCTCCTGCGTACGTCTGGCGAACAACGGCCCGAGGATAAGCGAGCATTCATCAGGGATGGAGTATCAATGCCGATCCAGTGGGGAGAACTAAATCCCGCGTAAAGTGTCCAGGAGAAATGTTGCGATTTGCGTTCAATCGGTTTCCTGGTGCGGTGAATAGGTCTAACCGGTGGAAACATCGACATAGAATGAAAATCGTGGAGTTGAAAGCAGTCCATCGAATCCTCGTATATCTCAGGCTCAAGATTAAGATGGTCAGGCATGGGAACGACTCACCATTCACCTGCCAGGCCAGTAGCGCTCGACAACATCATTGGATAACCAGATGACCATTCGTCTGATACTGATCGACGACGAACCGGTTGCACGACTAGGTGTTCGCGCACGCCTGCGTAAGCACACAGACTTCAAGATTGTTGAAGAAGCCTCCACCGCAGAGGAGGCGCTTGAGAAGATTTGTCGATTGCAGCCGGATGCGATCTTTCTCGATGTGGAGATACTGAATTCATCAGGTCTGGATATCGCTCGAATCCTCGATGAACGGCCAGCGAAACCGATCATAGTCTTCCTGACTGCGCATCGGCAGTACGCTCTACAGGCGTTTGATGTAGAGGCGACGGATTACCTGCTGAAACCGATCAATGACATCCGTTTCGAAATAACTTTGAACCGGATTCGCGAAGCACTCGCACTTCAACGAGCAGGGGAATCGGATGGTGGAACCCTGCGCGAAAACGCACAGGAATCCTACAGTGTGCGAAGCATGTCATTTGCGCCAATTGCGGTACCGTCCGGTAAAAGAACCCGGCTCATCGAAGTAAACGATATCGACTGGATCAGTGCTTCCGGTGACTACACGAAACTCCATGTTCGCGGCAACACCCATCTCCTGCGAGAGCCACTCTCCACCTTGCTGAACAAGTTACCGCCCAATGTGTTCTATCGCATCCACAGATCATCTGTACTAAACCTCAGCAGGGTGGCCGATTTCATCACCCTGCGCAATCAGGATCTACTGGTCACGTTGAAAGACGGAACAGTTCTACGCGCAAGTCGTACTTTCAGCGAGGAACTGAAAAGGGCATTGTTGCAGCGTTAGCAATAGGCAAATCTAGTTGCTGGAAGCCGGTCGATCATTTGCTCGCTTCGTCGCCACATAGGTCGTAATGGTCCGGACACCGCGAGTGACCTCAAGCCCCGTTGCCTTGCGAACAGCCTCAGAAAGCTGATCTACATTCGATGGCAAAGAGATCGTTCCATCGAAGCCTCCGGTGATGCCTGTTTCGTCAACGACCGGCATGCCATATTGTCGACCAATCAAATCCGCCACCCCGCTCATATTCAAATTGGTAAACGATGTTGCGCCGTCGTGTTTCTCCATGCCATGGCTAACGCGTGGATCGAACGTAGGCAACAGGATCAGCGGCGACTCTTTCGGATGCACAAGGATGAGCGCTTCCCTCTGCGTATCTTGCTTACGGATATCCATGCCGAAGGCTTCCGCAAGGACGGCTTGCTCGATAGTCTGCAGCACTTCGTCATCCATCTTGCCTCCTTTGACGATGAGGTCAAAATTACCTAAAGGGGGCTGATCAACAAGCTGAAACGGTGTCTGCGAAGATTCGAAGACGATCTCGAGCAGAGACTTGGCATCCCAGCCAATGAAGTTGTAATTGGCGCCCCCGTGATCTACGGTAAAGCTCGGTTCGTCTGGCAGCTTCCTGCGTACAGAAATCTCGGCCAGCGGATCCTCCGAGGGAGATGAGCTAGTCGCCTTCAGCGCTTTCTCCGGGGCTTGAGCGGATAGAGCATTTGCCTTCGGCTCGGCCTTTGCTTGAACTGCTCCATGTTCGGCAGGTACTCGCGAACTAATGGACTGTAGGATTTGCGCGTTCAGTTTGGCAGGGGTTGTGACCAGGGCCACATTGCCTTGTGGATCAATGACAACTGTTGCGGGACGGCTGTCGATTGCATAGGAGCGAAAGGTTGCTTTGGTAGCATCGAGTGCCACGATGGATGAGATCGTTCGCTTGGATAGGAAAGCAGCCGTCACACTCTCGTCCTCATCGTCTATCGCTATGAAAGTAAATTTGCCAGGATCGAGAGTCTTGACCAACTCATTCATATGCGGCATCGAAGCAATACACGGCCCGCACCACGTCGCCCAGAAGTCCAGCACTATGGTTCGGCCACGGAGCTTGCGCAGACTCGGAACGTCGCTTCCTTTTGGCGAGAGCACCTTCGATACATGGATCTCAGGCGCATGTGAGCCGTTGCGAGGCTGGCTCCAGGTTGGGATGGTCATCGCCAGAAGTAAGAAGGCAATCATGCAATGCAACTGTAGAGACAATGTCCGTGAACGGAGTTTATGGCGGATAAGTGTTGAAGGCATTCCTCTATTCTAGGAGTCCGCAAAATAATGTTCGCCCTGTTCGTCGCAGTGAAGACTCGCTTGATCGAATAGTTCATTTTCTCTGCTTTCTCGAATCAAAATGAAGGGATGATGTCGTCTGTTTTTCTCCTCAGTTCAAGAGCTCGAGTGTACTGGGCGCTGCAAGTCGTAGGCTGGACGGCAGTTGTCGGCACATTGCTCCTCTTCTACTGGCCATACGTCCCCACCGGGGCAAGGTTCCCTTACTTCACACTGGATATGTTTCTCGCTTTCCTCGCGACCTTCCCACTGCGCTTGCTAGGTCGAGCAGCGTGGAAGAGCGAACATCATCGAATCTCCAGCGGTATGCTTTGCATCTTCGTCGGCCTTCTCTTTGGTTTTGTGACCGAGGGACTCAGCGAACTCGCAGCACTCTTTCTCTGGGCGCCATCGAGGCACATCACAGTTCGCTCACTACTCGCCGAAGGTGTTGACTATGCCATCCTGCTTGGGTGTTGGTGCGTGTTTTATTTCGGATGTAAATCATTCCTGGAAGTGAGAAGGAATGAAGAACTTTTGCAGCGAGTGCAGGTACTCGCCAGGGAATCCCAACTGAAGGCACTGCGCTCTCAAATTCATCCCCACTTTCTTTTCAACGCGCTGAATGCCGTCTCATCTCTGGTCGTAGCTGGCCGCAGTGAAGAAGCTCGAATGATGATCCAGAGACTTGACGAACTTCTCGGAGCTATGCTCGATTCACAAGAAGACCATCTAACAGATGTCTCAACCGAGTTGTACTACGCAAAGCAATATCTTGAAATCCAGAGAGTCAGATTTGATGACAGCCTGAGCGTTGAATTCGATATCCAGCTGGGCATCGAAACCTTCCGTGTTCCAAGATGGTTTCTGCTTCCTTTGCTGGAGAATGCCGTCCGTTACGGATTGCCGGCCTCTGACAAAGGCGCGCCTGTGCGGCTAAGTATGCGACAGCGAAACGAGGTTCTCCTCGTCACCATACGGAACATGCTTCCGAGAGAAGAAGACGAGCATCGAGAGAGCGGATTTGGCATCGGCCTGCGCAACATCCATGAACTCCTGCGAACAATCTACGGTGACTTTGCATCTCTCTCCATCGAGCGAATTCACGGCGTCTTCGTACTGGCAATTGAACTCCCCAAAGTCGTCAGTTCGGAATATGCGGGCATCCTCGCCCTCAACAAGTCTTTCCTCGCGCGTTAGGCAAGGACATTGTGCGATGCACATCAGAGGTTGAGTCGATGTTCCAGCGGCACCTGGCCGGGCAAGCATCACATAGAAAGGATTCATTCCTGCCATCGAGCGTGTTCTGGAAACTGCAGGCCGCCGGCTGGGGCGGATTTGCCTGCATGATCTTCGTATTCTTCTGGCCCAGGCAAATGACACTTTCAGCCTTTGGCGTCCAGTCACTGCGAATACTATTGAGCGTCATCGCTTCGTTTGTGTTGTATCCGCTCTGCCGTTACGCATGGCGAAAGAAAGAGCATTTCGCTCCGTTGGCGCTCTCCGCCATCGCGTGTGCCGCAGTCCTCGCCTTTATCGGCGAGCTCCTCGCACAACGCGTCACGCATGCAATGCTGGGCGTGCCACCAACTGTACTCCTGCACTCAGTTCTTACCGCCAGTCTGCGATACCAGTTTGTACTTGAGGCCTGGTGTAGCTGCTACTTCGCCCTCAAGTTGTTAGACCGCATTGACCAACAGGCCGATCTCATGCGGCAGGCAAGGATAAAGCAGAGAGATGGGCTCATCGCCTCCTACCGCTATCAGCTTCCAGGGCGTCTTCTATCCGATATGCTGCATGGCATCTCGCGGAGCATTACAAAAGAGGAGAGCTTACGCGCAAGCCTCATGATCGCGCGCTTTGGAGAACTCCTCCGCAATATGCTCGAATATCCCGAACGACATTTTGCCGGGCTATACCAGGAGACCGAGGAGGCGCGCGAGTACCTTAACCTTCAAAGAGATCTGCTCGGGCGAAAGCTTCAGCTTGAGTTCGAAGTCGATTGCGATTTGGACAACCTGCTGATGCCTAGATGGCTCCTTGTGCCGTTGATTGAAGAGTTGTCCACGGCGATGGAGCACACGGATATCCCGACACCCCAAGCGAGTATCAGCATTTCCCTTAGTGGGCAACGGCTGAAATTGGACCTGATTCTCGATAGACCCATCGCTTCGCTCCGGTTTGTGGGCACGGAACCAACCTTCGAAGCCACACGGTCACTCCTTGAAACCCTCTACGATACCGGCCATCTCTTCGAACTCAACAGAGATGCTGTCACTCTTCTGAGGATCGAACTACCTCCCTGGATCGAACCGAGTGCCTCCTCGAACTAGCCATCTATCCCCATTATGAACGCGAACTCCGTTGCTCTTCGCAACATGCTCTCCCTCTGATCGTCTACATCGAGTTCAACATTCATGGAATTGCGGAAGAATGAATGCGGCCTTCATGATAACTGCGTACCTCGTGGCTTCTCACAACGAGACTTCGCAGCCACAGAGAACCGTATCGACGAATACTCCACAACAGGAGAAGTTATGGGAGTCAGAGAACATCTGCTAAATGGCCCTTTGGGATTCGGAGCAGCCCCGCTGGGTAACATGTTCCGCAACATTCCTGATGCTGAAGCCGCTGCAACCGTGGACGCAGCCTGGTCCGAAGGTACTCGCTACTTCGACACCGCCCCGTTCTACGGTGGAGGCCTCTCTGAAATCCGTCTCGGCAAAGAACTCTCCAAACATAAGCGTGACAAATATCGTCTCAGCAGCAAAGTAGGCCGCATCATTCTCGATGAGGTCGTGGACAGCGCACAGACCTTCGGCGAAAAGGGCACTCTCTTCAAGCACGGCCATCAGAACAAAATCGTTTATGACTACACCGAGAAGGGTGCCATGCAGTCGATCGAAGACAGCCTGAAGCGCATGGGTGTGGATAGTCTCGATTTCGTCTGGATCCACGACATCGCGCGGGATTTTCACGGTGACGAATGGCTCGCGCAATTTGAAATAGCACACCACGGCGCAATGGTGGCCTTGACCAAGCTGCGAGATCAGAAAGTCATCAAGGCGTGGGGACTCGGCGTCAATCGCGTTGAACCCTGTGAAGAGACGATTGAGATGACCGAGACTCACCCGGATGCATTCCTCCTCGCTGGCCGCTACACGCTTCTCGATCATGAGCTGGCGCTTCAGCGGTTGATGCCCGCATGCGAAGCCAGGAAAGTAGACATCGTCGTAGGCGGCCCCTATAGCTCTGGAGTCCTCGCTGGCGGCGCCCATTTCGAATACGCACCAGCCTCGCCCGAGATCCTGGCAAAGGTAAAGAGGATCAAAGCTCTATGCGAGCAATACAAAATTCCAATCAAAGCAGCAGCCCTGCATTTCTCGCTCGCGCATCCGGCATCCGCCGCGGTAATTCCCGGCGCAAGCAAGCCTGAACGCATCGCCGAAGACCATGCCGCACTCAAGACTGTTGTGCCTGATGACTTTTGGCATGATCTGCGTAAGCACGGTCTTGTCTCGCCGGCGGCACCACTTCCAATCGACAACCAATAAGGAGAACGCTTGTATGGCTTCAGCAAAAGCAACCATTGATCTCGATCTTCATGCAGACGATGTATGGGACTTGATCGGAGGGTTTGGCTCTCTGCCAGACTGGATGCCCACCTTCATTCCGAAGAGCACCTTGGTGAAAAGCGGACGCGTCCGGCAACTCGTAACTGCCGATGGGCAGAGCATCGTCGAACAGCTCGAAAGATATGAACGCTCCAGGCGCAGCTACAGCTACTCGATCCTGCAAGCTTCCTTTCCCGTGACGGATTATCTGGCCACCATAACTGTTACTCCGATAGAGAGTGGCAATACCTCCCACGTAGAGTGGTCCGGAACGTTTACTCCAAAGGGCGTAAGCGATGAAGAGGCTCACAACCTGTTCCAGGGCATCTTCAATACAGGCCTGGAGCAATTGGCAATCAGCATCGCCTCAAAATCTCAACTATCTCCATCTACAGGAGCTACATTCATGACGAAGTCAAAAGAAGAGCTGGTCACCCGCAGGATCGAGGCTCACTCTGCACATACAGATATCCCGGTCGAATCTGTCAGGCAAATCTCAGGAGCCTTCACCGCGCTTCTGGCAGATGTATTCGCCCTGTACATCAAGACCAAGAACTTCCACTGGCACATGAGCGGACCGCATTTCCGCGATTATCACCTGCTGCTCGATGACCAGGGCGATCAGATCTTCGCGATGACAGATGACATTGCCGAACGTGTGCGCAAGATCGGTGGAACCACGCTGCGCTCAGTAGGCCACATCGCGCGCGTCAAGCGAATCGCCGACAACGACGCCAGCTACGTTACGCCTCAGGATATGCTCGCCGAATTATGGGAAGACAATAAATCCCTCATTCTGAGCATGCGCAGCATCCACGATCTTTGTGATGATGCTGGCGATGTCGCATCTGCGAGTCTTATCGAGAACTGGATCGACGAGACACAAAGACGCTCATGGTTCTTGTACGAGATGTGTCACGGATAAACCGGTCTGCATCTGTCCTTCGCCCCTGGGAATGCAAGAAACACACAACGTCAGTCTTGAAGAGAGCGTTCCTCTCTTGAGAATCGAAACATTCAGGAGGCCTGGTGGCGACACTTCAACGTATTTCTGGCACGCAATCTCTCCCCTCTTCGAAGGCAGCTTACACCCAGCTTTCTCCGGCTCAGTTGAACAGCGCAATGCGGTACGGAGTCAGTCGCGTCTATAGCTCAGCTAAGCAACTCTATCGTCAGGGAGAGCGTGGAGCTGATCTCTACATCGTCCTTGAGGGCGCCATAGAAACGTTCTGGTCTGATCTGCTCGAACAGGAAGAACAATCGGTCATGCTTGCCCCTGGAGAGTTTACTGGGGAATTGAATCTCTTGAATCAGAAAGAGACGTTGATAGCTGCGCGTGCTATGGCAGGAAGCAGCATCCTTCGTATTCCGCGTGAACGTTTGCGAGCACTTCTCATCGCCGAACCTGAAATAGGGGAATTGGTTGTGAAGACTATCGTCCACAGGCGGCAATGGTTCATGCAAATTCAAGCCGGTGGCCTGACGATTATTCGCAGCAGTGAAAATGGAGACACTGAAAAAGTAGAGCGCTTTCTAAACGCGAATTCTTATCCTTTCCGTGTCGTCGATCTCCAGCAGTCGCCAGCAACGCAGCGTCTTGCTGAGGAAAGAGGATTAGATGCCTCTGTTCTGCCCGCTGTACTCAGCGCGAAGTGGACGCTGAAACGTCCTGAGCTTCGTGTTCTCGCGGACAAGCTCGGTATTTCGGATGACATTCGAGACGGCATCACCTGGGATGTTCTGGTTGTCGGAGCAGGACCAGCCGGGCTCGCGACCGCGGTATACACCGCCTCAGAAGGCCTTCGAACACTTGTCCTCGATAGCTATGCCCCAGGTGGACAAGCAGGAACCAGTTCGAAAATCGAAAATTACCTGGGATTCTCGCATGGAGTCTCAGGTGCAGAACTTGCCAAGCAAGCCCAGGTACAGGCCGAGAAGTTTGGCGCGACTGTAGCCGTTTGCAGAACGGTGAAAGCTATAGACTGCTCCGAAGATCCTTTCTATGTAGAACTCGACGGCGATCAGAAAATCTCGGCACGAGCAGTCATCATTGCAACCGGCGCGAACTACAGAAAGCTCAGCATCAAGGGGTTCAAACGATTTGAAGGAGTTGGCATCCACTACGCCGCGACTCCAATTGATGTGCAGCATTGCGCAGACCAGCAGGTCGTGATTGTCGGCGGTGGCAACTCAGCCGGACAAGCTGCGATGTTTCTCTCCGCACACGCCAATCATGTCCACATGCTTATCCGAGGACCACAACTTTCCAGCACCATGTCGGACTATCTCGTGCAGCGAATTCACGCCTCAAAAGGAATAACGCTGCACCCGTGTTCAGAAGTGGTAGGCGTAGAGGGCGAAGATCGTTTAAGCCATGTCACCTGGCGCTCACAGGCCACGGGCGATGACACTCGTTTCGCAACGGAACACTTATTCGTAATGATCGGCGCAGACCCATGTACAGAGTGGCTTCGCGATTGCATAGAGCTCGATTCGCATGGGTTTGTGAAAACCTCATCCGGCTCCGAAGAGCGCGGCCATTTCGAAACCTCCGTGCGTGGGATTTTTGCCGTCGGTGACGTCCGCTCTGGTTCGGTGAAGCGTGTGGCATCGGCAGTTGGAGAAGGTTCCATAGTAGTTCCTGAAATTCATCGCTACCTCGGCACTCTCGGATAGCCATTGATTTGGATGTTATTCAAGCAAGAATGCAGGGAGCTGAAGTATGAACTCGATCGCATGCGATATTCAGCCTCACAATTCACTAAAGATTGAATAGACGCATCTATCGAGTCTGCCTTCTAATCGCAGAGAAGATAACGAGTGACGCATCGATTGCAATCGCCCACTCAAGCTTCTGCTCGGTGCTTCATGAATCATTCGATTCAATGAGTGGATGCTGAACCTCAGCTCTGACATCAAGACGCTCTTAAGTCCGCTTTGATTTCATGCACGGCATAGGAATCAGGGGAAGATTGGCCCAGTTCACCAAAAAGTCGAAGGAGAAACAGATGAATAAGGTTCTTATCACGGGAGCAGGTACAGGCTTTGGGCATGAAGCCGCTATGCGGCTTGCAGTGAAGGGATTTCACGTAACCGCGACAGTCGAGATCTGGGCTCAGGTTCAGACATTGAAGCGGCAAGCAGCCGAACGCGGTGTCACCCTGCACGTCGAGAAACTCGATGTGACCAATGAGGGAGATCGCAAGAAAGCACTCGGCTGGGATATCGAAATTCTTGTGAACAATGCTGGAGTTCTCGAAGGCGGTTCTGTCCTCGATATACCCGGCGAAAACATGCGTAATCAGTTCGAAGTAAACGTGATTGGCCCCCTGCTGTTGACCCAGGGAATCGCCAAGCAAATGGTGAAGCGCGGCACGGGACGCATCGTATGGGTTTCGTCGCGTGAGGGCCTGAACACGAACCCCTTCACCGGCATCTATTCCGCCTCCAAGCACGCAGTCGAAGCGATCGCCGAGACTATGAGCCTTGAGCTCCAGGAGTTCGGAATCGAAGTAGCCACGGTAAATCCCGGTCCCTTTCTCACTGGTTTCAACGACCGCGGATTCGAGACATGGAAGAGCTGGGAAGACGATCCCTCCGAACGGCTATTCGATTATTCGAAGCTTGCTTTCCCACGTGCCCAGTTCAATCCAGAACCGGTCTACGTTACTCTCACCGCCGTCGCCGCAGGCGAGATCGATACGTACCGCAATCTTGAGCCGAAATCGATGCTTGAAGAGACGAAGCATCTCATCGAGGCTCCCTGGAACAAGAAGATCAAGGACGGGCTCGGCACCCGGCCTGCCAGCTTGCAACATTCCTTCGAGATGAAGCCAGAAACTCCAATGCCTGAGTAGTCCAGAGGCTCGTAATACCCAGGCGTAAACTCAAGGGAAGCGATGCAGAGCGTCTTAACGCTCAACGAATGAAGTGATAGCCTCCGACTCGTCCAATGCGTTTGGGGCCGTAAACAAGCGGCCTCAAACGCGGACGAATCAAGCGTAAATGCTGTGTTGGAGCAGCATGTGTTGGAACAGCGGTGGTGCTTATGGCGACGTTATCGTGTGACATTCCAGAATCCTTATCCTGGGCGTTAGAGCAGCGATTCCAGGCGACTCGAGAAGACACCTCCACCTTCGTCTCGCGTGTCCTGCTTCGGGCTTTAAGTAAGCCTGTGCATACGCTTTTCCAGGTCTCCACTTCGAGAGCTCTGGTTCAGGGTGTGTACCAGGAAGCGGTCTCGAGTACGCGCCTTCTGGGCCATGGAGATTTCGGCCTTGGCACCTTCGATGAACTCGATGGCGAGATGGTCGTTCTCGACGGTATCGTCTACCAGGTGCGCAGTGATGGAACAGTGCATCATATCGATGGAGATGTAGGCACTCCCTTCGCAACGGTTCTATTCTTCTCTCCTGGTGAAGACGTTCAACTGCAAAGTCTGGAGAGCTTCGCAGCCCTTTGCGCTGTCTGTGACCAGCATCGTGCCTCGCAGAATATCTTCTACGCCTTCCGCGTAGACGGAGTGTTCAGCCATGTGCACACGCGTGCCATGCACAAACAACAGAGCGGAGTCTCGCTCAAGACTGCAGCCGGAAGGCAGCCCGAGTTCCACTTCAACGACATTGAGGGAACACTCGTTGGATTCTGGTCGCCGCAGTATGTTGGTTCCGTTGACATCCCTGGCTATCACTTCCACTTCCTTTCAAAAGACCGCACCAAAGGAGGGCACGTTCTGGAATGCGCAGGAGCCGACATTCGCTTGCAGATCGAGATCGTCAAGGAATTTCATCTTTCCTTACCGGACACCGAAGAGTTCCTTCAGGCAGACCTAACTGTAGACCTTTCAAAAGACCTCAGCGCAGCTGAGGGAAACCACTCAGAGAGGAAATCATGAGTCAGGATAGTGCCATATCCAAAAAGCCAAAGAGTGGCGCAGAAGTAGTTGTAGAAGCTCTCGAACGCCGCAATGTCAGGTGGGCATTTGGAGTTCCCGGCGCAAAGATCGACAGCGTCTTCAATGCACTCAAGGATTCGTCGATTCAGACTGTAGTATGTCGTCACGAGCAGAATGCAGCATTCATTGCCGGCGGCATCGGCCGTATGACAGGCAAGGCAGGAGTCGCGATTGCGACCTCAGGGCCAGGCAGCTCAAACCTTGTAACCGGATTGGCCACAGCCAACACGGAAGGGGACCCGGTTGTCGCACTCGCCGGAGCGGTCGCTCTGGAAGACAGGTTGAAAAAGATTCATCAGACCTTGGACTCAGTGAGCCTCTGCAGGCCGGTCACAAAGTACAGTGTCGAGGTGGACTCTCCCTCAGCCGTTGCCGAAGTCATGGAGAATGCATTTCGCGCCGCTGAAGCAGAACGTCCCGGAGCAGCGTTTGTCAGCTTGCCTATCGACGTGATGGGCGCGCCTGCTGCATGTGAAGCAATTGAACCGTGCGAGATTCCAACGCTTGGCGCAGCCGATGTCGAGTCGATCGCTGAGGCCGCGAGGCTCATCAATAAAGCACAAAGGCCAATCGTGTTATTAGGAATGCTCGCTGGCAGGCCGGAAAATATCGAGGCCGTTCGACGTCTGCTCGACGATGGCAAGCTTCCGGTCGTAGGAACATTTCAAGCCGCAGGAGCAGTCTCGCTAACGGAGTATCCAAGCTTCGCAGGGCGTGTCTGGCAAACCAATAATATGCCCGGTGATCAAGCGTTGGCCGCTGCAGATCTCGTTGTCACAATCGGCTACGATCCTGTCGAATACTGGCCATCCATCTGGAATCGCGGGAATAAACGGACCATCATCCATATCGATTCAGGAAGGGCAGACATCGATAACAGCTATCGTCCATCTGTGGAGTTGATCGGCGGTATCGGACCAACCGTTGCAGCGTTAGCGAACATCGTCATGCACAGCGGACCCGATACCGTGATGAGCAAACTTCTGAAGGAAATAGTTCAGCAACGAGAAGAGGCAGCCCGCATCGCTGCGGCCAAGGGCGGTACGCCGATTCATCCTTTGCGCCTTGTCTCAGGACTTCAATCCCTTCTCTCTCCGGACATGACGCTTTGTCTCGATATGGGCTCGTTTCACCTGTGGATAGCGCGTAATCTGCATAGCTTTCGTGCCCGGCAAGTACTCATCACCAATGGACAACAAACATTAGGCGTCGCACTTCCCTGGGCAATCGCCGCGACACTTGTGCGTCCGGCCGACAAGGTCATATCGATATCGGGCGATGGTGGATTTTTATTCTCTGCAATGGAACTTGAGACGGCCGTTCGTCTAAAGTCAAACCTGGTGCACATGGTCTGGATCGATGGCACTTACGATATGGTGGCCACCCAGGAACGGGAGAAATATGGGCGGGCCTCCGGCATTGAGTTTGGCCCCGTCGATCCAGTGAAGTACGCGGAAGCTTTTGGGGCAAAGGGAATGATGATCAAGTCTCCAGACGAGATCGGTCCGGTGATGAAGCGAGCCCTCGACGCGCAAGGGCCCGTGATCATTGGCGTTCACGTTGACTACAGCGACAATCACCTGCTCTTTGATAACGTCGATACACGGGCGATTCACTAAACCTAGTAACGACAAGACTGTGACGGCAAAACCGTAACGACACGGCAACACAAGGAGAATTCACCATGGAGTCATTACAGCAGCCGGATGCGGTGCTCATCGGGGCAGGCATCATGAGCGTAACCCTGGCGTCGCTTCTCAAACGCCTCGATCCATCAATGGAGATTGTCATCTATGAGGTTTTGAGCTCTGAGGCGCAGGAAAGCTCGAATGCCTGGAACAACGCAGGCACGGGACACGCGGCATTGTGCGAACTGAACTACACTCCCGAGGATGCCTCCGGGAACGTCGACATCTCAAAAGCGCTGACAGTCAACACGGAGTTCGATCTCTCTCGCCAGTTCTGGTCCTACCTCGTGGGAGAGGGTGCGATCAAAGATCCGCAAGCCTTCATCCACCCTGTGCCGCACTGTAGTTTTGTGCGCGGCGAAGACAACGTCGCTTTCCTGAAGCGTAGATACGCAGCGCTCACCGCCAATCCCTGCTACCAGGGCATGGAGTATTCCGAAGACAAGGCCACGCTAAGCGAGTGGTTCCCACTGGTGATGGACGGGCGTGATCCAGCTGAAGCCGTTGCAGCTACAAGGATGCGTACTGGAACGGATGTCGACTACGGAGCATTGACAACTGTGCTGCTCGATTCCCTCCGCGGCATGGAAGGCTTCTCGATCAAGTTCATGAATCGTGTGCAGAATCTCAAGCGTGCAGGCAAGCTCTGGAACGTCACCGTACGCGATGAGATGACAGGCGAAACGGATGAGATCGAAACAAAATTCGTCTTCATCGGCGCAGGCGGCGGCTCTTTAAATCTCCTGCAAAAATCAGGCATCCCGGAAGGCGACGGATACGCAGGCTTCCCCGTAAGCGGCATCTGGCTGCGTTGCGATAACACCGAGGTTTCCGCAAGACACGACGCAAAGGTCTACGGCAAAGCGTCTGTTGGATCGCCGCCGATGTCGGTTCCTCATCTTGATACCCGTCATGTGGACGGAAAGGTATCCATTCTTTTCGGACCCTATGCCGGCTTCTCTACGAAGTTTCTCAAGCATGGATCGTACCTCGATATGTTCGGATCAATCGATCCAGGCAATCTACTGCCCCTGCTTGCCGTGGGCAAAGATAACGTCGCCCTCACCGAGTATCTTGTTGGCCAGGTATTGGAGTCAGACGAAGAACGATTCGCCGCATTGAGGGAGTTCTATCCCCATGTAGACGAAAAGGACTGGCGTCTTGAAGTAGCCGGCCAGCGCGTGCAAATCATCAAGAAGGACCCCATTCACGGTGGCATCCTTCAGTTCGGTACCGAGATTGTCAGCGCGGAAGACCAGTCGCTGGCCGCGATGCTCGGCGCGTCTCCTGGAGCATCCACATCGGTCGCGATCATGCTCGAAGTTATCGAACGCTGTTTCTCAAGCAAGCTTGATCACGGCGGCTGGATTGACAAGCTGCGCAAGATGATCCCGTCCTACGGTGAGTCGCTCATCACTAACATCGAGCTTTGCAGGAAGGTGAGAGAAGATACCGCAGCAGCTCTCAACATCGTGAACCTGTAAGGCCATCCAGCTCAGGCGGCGAACACTGACCGCCTGAGTTTCTACGCATCGAGTTTCTACATATCGAAGGAGGAATATGATCCGCGCATATCGTCTATATACCGGCCCTGATGGCGACTCGCATGTGACCGTGGGCTCAGTCCATACGGACGTACTGGTGAACGCCACGTCCATCCATTTCAAAGAGACCGCTGCACACTCCAACTACGATTGGCACAATGATCCCGTGCCGCAGTATGTTCTTACACTGAGCGGCATCCTGGAGTTCACGACCAAGGGCGGTGAGACGTTCATCCTCGAACCTGGTGACGTTCTCCTCGCCGAAGACCACACTGGCACCGGACACAAATGGAAATTGCTCAACGATGATCCCTGGCGTCGCGCCTACGTCATCTTCCAGACAGGGGCCGACACCCAGTTCATTGCGGACTGATTTCGGAGAAGCATCTGCGAGTGGTGAGGGGCCGAAGAGATCCCTCGCCGCCCGAATCTTTCCTGGCATCGATGCTCATCGCATCAACGCAATCTCTGCACAGCAAGGAGCTCTGCAATGTCACACGTAGAAGATACGCAACTCAAAGATGCCAGCTACACACCAGGCACACTTCTGGATAATGGCCGCTGGCGAATCGAATTCGATTCCATGGGGCAGGTAAAGGTTCCGGCAGATCGCCTATGGGGCGCCCAGACCCAACGATCGCTCATCCATTTCTCCATTGGCAACGACCGCATGCCGATTGAGGTCTACCATGCCTACGGTCTCGTCAAAAAGGCAGCAGCAATAGTCAATGAGCGCCTCGGACATCTGCCTAAGGATAAGGCCGAGCTTATTCTCAAGAGTGCCGATGAAGTTATCGCCGGCAAGCTCGATGAGAACTTCCCGCTGTATGTGTGGCAGACCGGCAGCGGCACACAGAGCAACATGAACGTGAACGAAGTGATCTCAAACCGCTGTATCCAAATGGTGGGCGGCATCATCGGATCGCAGGCGCCGGTGCATCCAAACGATCATGTAAACATGTCGCAAAGCTCGAACGACTCGTTCCCGACAGCCATGCATATTGCTGCGGTCAAAGAAATCAAAGAGAGCCTGCTTCCGAAAGTTCAATCTCTCGAAGCAGCAATCGCAGCGAAAGCTCGTGAATGGCAGAAGGTTGTCAAAATCGGACGCACCCACCTCGAAGACGCGGTGCCACTAACCGTCGGGCAGGAATGGTCAGGCTATGCCATGCAGATCCACAACGCGCTCGCTCGTGTTGAAGCATCTCTCGATGGCATGTATCAGCTCGCAGCAGGTGGAACCGCCGTCGGAACCGGACTCAACGCACCCAAGGAGTTTGGACCGGAGATAGCGCAGACCATTGCAGAATTGACCGGCTACCCATTCGTCACAGCTCAGAATAAATTTGAAGCGCAAGGTTCGCTGGACGCAATCGTTGCAGCCCATGCAGCGCTGCGTGGGTTAGCCGTAGCATTGATGAAGATAGCGAATGACATGCGCTGGCTCGCCTCCGGCCCACGCTGCGGCATCGGTGAACTGGACCTGCCGGAAAACGAACCCGGCTCCTCCATCATGCCCGGCAAGGTCAATCCGACCCAGTGCGAAGCCATTGTCATGATCTGCATCCAGGTTATAGGAGATGACACGGCCGTAGCCTTCGCCGGATCGCAAGGCAACTTCGAACTCAATGCGATGCGCCCGATCATCATCAACAACTTCCTGCACTCGGCGCGCATCCTGGCGGACGGATGCGAAAAGTTCTTAACCTATTCCGTTCAGGGCACACAGGTAAACGAAAAGAAGATTTCCGAATATCTGCGCAACTCATTGATGCTCGTCACAGCATTGAGCCCTGTTATCGGCTATGACAATGCTTCAAAGATTGCACACACAGCGCACCACGATGGCAGCACCTTGCGTGAAGCCGCTATCAAAACCAAACTCATCGATGAAGCGACCTTCGATAAGGTAGTCAACCCGGAAGCAATGGTCGGTGACTTGACTCTGAGTCTTCCTGAAGACCAGCCAGCGCCGACCCGGAAATAGGACTAATCGAATCGATGATTGAGCGGCTCGAACGAGTTTGCAAAGGTGACCAATGAAAGTATTCATCCTTGGAATAACAGGAAGAACCGGCAACCGCATCGCGCAGCTCCTCATCAGCCAGGGGCATGCAGTCTCGGGCCTGTATCGCCGTGCGAGCGACGTTTCCAGGCTACAGGATATGGGAATTCATGCAGTCTCAGGCGATATTGCTACCATCCGTGAGCATGACTTAGCCAAGGCGATTGCAGGCACGGATGTCCTCGTTTTCACCGCAGGCGCGGGAGAGCAGGATGACGAGTCCATGATCGATGCAGTGGACTATGGCGGCGTAAAGAAGTCCGTAGCCGCTCTGCGCCTGGCTGGGCTATCTCGGCTGCTTCTGGTCTCAGTGTTTCCCGAGGCTGCGCGCGAAAAATGCTTTGGAGGCTCCTTCGAACACTATATGTCCGCCAAGAAGAAGGCAGACGTCGAGGTAGCGAACAGCGGCTTGGACTGGGTCATTCTTCGACCGTCGTCCCTCAAGGACGATCCTGGAACCGGACGTGTAAGTCTCGGGCTTGCCAACTTCCACACCGAGATCACGAGAGACGATCTTGCTTCGACCGTGGTTGCACTACTCAACACTCCACGAATAACGAAGAAGATCCTCGAATTGACCGAAGGAGATGATCCAATCGCGAGCGCGGTGTCAGCGATTCAGCTTGCCTGATCTCCACGCATAGCAAATACGCAGTGTTCAAGCGGTCATTCAACCGCAAATCTTTAAATCCACCCCGAATGTCTCTGACACGATTTCAGCTTCTAGTGAGAATCTCGGAAGACGCAAAACAAAAATAGTCTTTCCTGGTGAGGACTCCTTCAGATGCAGGTACCCTCCGTGCTCAAACGCGGCTTGTTCTGTGATTGACAGGCCGAGCCCCACGCCGCCTGCTTTATCCGCGCTTACAAACGGTTGGAAGAGTCGGTTGCGCACAGACGCAGGAACACCGCAGCCATTGTCCTCAACCTGGATGTCGATGAAATGTTCATTGTGACTAAGGGCGACTTCAACTCTTCTTGGTAAAGGACAGTGTTTCAATGCCTGGCATGCATTGAGAGCCAGGTTATATACAGCAGTGCTAAGTTTCGGACCGTCAACTTTAATGTCAACGGACGGACCATCAGCGATCAGCAGTTCAATACCTTGTGCATCCGGGTGCGATCGAACAGAGCAGAGTGAACGTTCGATCAGCAAATTGAGTGAAGACAACTGCAGGTGCAAAGACTTTCCTGTTCGAGCAGCAAGAAGATAAGAATCCAACAAGTCGGTCATATTGCGGATCGCGCTTTGCACATCTTCAAGCAGTTCCTGGCGGTCCGTCGGACAGATCGTCGGATCGCTCATAAACTCAACGTTGCAGTAGATGCCAGCCAAATGATGGCGAAAATCGTGGGAAATGAAAGCAAGCAAATGTGAGCTTTGGATTGATCGCTCAAACTCCAAGGATTCACCATTCGGAATATTGATCTCCTCGGCTGGTTCGCTGCTTATCTGACGAATCCTTGGCATACTGATCTCACGATTGTGGCGAAGCACAGTCCGGTTCCGTCTTTCCCGCGTTTGAACACTTGGCATGATGCCTCCATTGTTCTTAGAGATAGAACCACTGAGTACTTTAATGACCGGCTATTGGTGCAGTTTTGGGTATCAGCAAGACATCCTGCGAGAGTTACACGACTTGCACCTTTTAACCTCAGCGCTCTTGTCGAACTTCATCCGCTCTCTCTTTGTTCACAATTCACAGCGAAAGAGAACGCCGAAGATTATGCAGCCCGTATCGCACATGGTCGAAAATCCATGCTCCGATAACACGCCTCTGCTTTCGGGCAGCCGAAAGACACTTATTGCCAGTTTCGTCGAGCATTAGGATCGGACGGAGGCCAGCTTGGTCAGTTCAGACGGTGGCAAGTATCGAGCATGGCGAGCCATGGAAGCGCGAAGAGAGATTCTCGCTCTCAAGAGGCGGGACTTCGTGGCCGCCTCAGTAAGACCCAGCGTGTTCGCGATCTCCTTCACATTCGTGTCGATCAACTGGTGGAGCTCCACAACCTCTCTGAGATTCGGCGACAATCGGCGAATGGCCGACTTCAGTCTTCTCTCAACATCTCTTGAAATGCAGAGTTGTTCCGGGCCTTCGGAGTCTTCAACTATTTCAAGAAAGTTAGTGTGCTCGGCGTCCGATGCCGAATCTAAGCTACACGTCTGATGACGTCTCTTCTTGCGAAGCATCATGAGCGCAGAATTGATCGCAATGCGTGTGAGCCATGTGGAGAAAGCAGAACGCTCATCGAAGCTTGATAGATACAAGTACGCCTTCATTAAGGATTCTTGCAGCGCGTCTTCTGAGTCTTCGAAATTCCGAGTTATGCGCTGTATCGTTCCGAGTATCTGCTTGGAGTGACGATTGCAGAGTTCAGCATAGGCATGATGATTACCCTTCTTGGCGTATGCCACCAACCGTTCGTCACATACATCCGTGAAGTTGATAACTATGCATTCTGTCTCGATAATAGTGGTTAGGGACATGGATATCTCCTAGTGACTTATTCGAGTGTTAAAAGGTATGCTCTTTGAGCAGCCGGCATTAAGCTTTGAACTTTGTTCTAGCCCTTACGCCTCAGCCTTTGCCCGTGCCTGTCTGCCATTCCCGCAAGAAAATTGCTTCAGCTTTTGCTTTTGTTTTTGCTTTTCTGGCTGTCATTCCCGAAGGGAATCTGCTTCTCCCTTCTTAACAAAAAAGGCAATGCCCAAACTGGCCAATACCAACATTGCGATTTCATAAACGGATCATCTACATCAGTAACTCTATCGACGACCGTTCGCAATGGAAATTATGTATTTATATGGTCTTCTTCGCTGCCCCTACTCTGAACTCACACATCTCAAATGCGTGCCACATAGTAAGTTCAGATTGCCGCACATATCACCGAATCGGACGCTTCATTCAAATCTGAAGAAGACCACGACGTACCGCAATTGTTACAGCATGTGTACGATCGTTTGCCTGTAGCTTTTCCATGATGTTCTTGATGTGGGAGTTGACAGTGGATTCCGCTATATCCAGTTCGTCTGCGATCAGCTTATTTCGATAGCCATCGCGTACGAGGCCGAGTACTTCCAACTCCCTGGTTGTGAGTTGTTCGTCGCCAATGTGATCCATGATACGAGTTGCCAATTGCGCCGATATGTATCGGCCTCGCTCATGTACCGTCCGGATGACCGCAATGATCTCCTCGTTTGGCATGTTTTTCAGAATGTAGGCAGCCGCGCCGGCGTGAAGAGCTCGTTGCAGATCGGCGTCGCTGTCTGAAGTTGTAAGCACGATAATCCTGGCGTCCCTGAAGCGCTTCCGTATTGACGCGAGAGCTTCAACACCATCTTGTCCCGGTAATCGAAGATCCATAAGGGTGATGTCAGGAAGTTCCCGATGGTAGAGCACCAGTGCCTCGCACGCATCCATCGCTTGTCCCACAAGCTCCATATCCTCTTCAGACGAAATAATGGTTCTCAGTCCCGCCCGAAACACCGGGTGGTCCTCCACCGTGAGGATTCGAATTCGTAAGGAGTTTTTCAGTTTGCCCTTTTCCTGGCCTGCAGATCTTGATGTATGCCACGTCAACAACTAGATTAGCCCTATTGGGCTGAGAGGGAACTCACTAAATTCATTGGGTTGAAAATCACGATATTTAACGATAGCAATCCGTATGTCAATCCGATAGAAACAAGGTGAATCTGTGGGAACTCCAGCCGAGATTCATCCCACACAACCCCAGATCCTTCTTCAGACGTTGAGAGGTGCGGCTCGCCATGCTTCTCTCGTCACTATGAGGCTATATGGAACTTATCGCTGATGCACCCCAGAAAAGCATTCAGGCAACTACTGCTCAGGTAATGGCCGGCCTGATCGATATCGCAACCGCTCTCGGGCTCAATAGCCAAACCTGCAGCATTCATCTAAGCGAACAAACGCCGGATATCTCGACAGTTCGACAACTGATAGATAGGCTGTTACGAGACGCCAGAGATATCAGTTGTTTGACGGAGAGGTTACAACGTCTGATGATGTCAGAGGCTGACTTGTGCGGCCGTGAATTCTGTTCCTCAGCAGGCTTAGCACCTCAGCTTTCATTTTTCTACGGCCGCCGTTCTTCTGACATAGGAGGCCCGCACCATGACACTAACTGAAGTGGTCTATCTCGTAGACGACGATTTCCGCGTTCGGGAGTCCATGGCAGACTTCTTCGCGGTTCACGCCTTGCGGACGAAGTGCTTCGACTCGGCCAGCGCCTATCTCGCACACCAAGACGACGCCGCTTCCTCATGCCTGATCCTGGACCTTGAATTAGCCGATGTGAATGGGTTGGAACTGCAGCGGCAACTGCGTGGAAGTGAATCAGCTCCGCCCATCATCTTCGTGAGCGGGGGCAAAGACGTAGCTACGACCGTTCGCGCAATGAAGGCCGGGGCCGTTGACTTCCTTACCAAGCCGGTCGATACCTGTTTACTTTTGTCGGCAGTTCAGTCAGCTTTGGAAAAAGACAAACGCCAGCGAAAGAAGCAAAGCGAACTCGCTGTGCTCCGAGTCAGGTTTGAGTCTTTAACCCCGAGAGAACGCGAAGTGTTCCCTCTGATTGTGGGTGGGCTACTGAACAAACAGTCAGCCGGAGTTCTCGCTATCGCGCATGTCACGTTGCAGATTCACCGCGGGCAGGTGATGCGCAAGATGAAGGCTGAATCGTTGCCTGATCTCGTAAGAATGGCTATACGATTGGGAATACGTCCGTACATGGTGAGGGCTGCTGAAACAGGATGTGTCCGCACCCTCCCGTCCGCGCGCTTATCTTTGGCAACAAGCACTCGGTAAAAATGCTACCGAAGATCACTGTACGCTGCTGTCTTCTTCCTTAATTCCTGTATTAAGCTTAGGCTGTTCTCGCATCCCGTTTTGTCCGGCCGCTCGAAGCCTGTCACACGCCATAAATTGATGCGCATAAGATGTGTCAGGTCGTTGGAGAGCAAACGCAATGCTGTCACGGAAAGAACAACGGTATCCTACTCGTCGAGAATGGTCAGGGGCCTCTTTGAAAAGGCATGAGTGCGCTCAATTGTTGAACTGGGGGACTCTCCGGACGCAAGCCGCGAGCCTCAGAATCTGTGCATTGCATGTCTTCGGAGTACTCCGCGAGATAGCTTCGCCATTGTTCGCGCTCTGCCTATCGATGCTGGTGAGCTTCGGATGTTCTTCTATTGCGACAGCTCTGGAACCAAGCCGTTCAATGGCCCAGCTTGCTCACCGATCATGGGGTGATAAGGAAGGATATCCAGGGCTCGCGTATGCGATTACGCAGACCAAGGACGGATTTATATGGTTGGGAGTACCCAGCGGCCTCTATCGATTCGACGGAGTTAGCTTCGAACATTATGAGCCGGCGTCAGTCGGCAAGTCTCTATACCGGAATGTAGTCAGCCTGCTCGCCCTTCCAGACGGCAGGTTGTGGATCGGCTATATTTCGGGCCAGGTCGGCGTCTTGCAGAACGGCACAATCAAAATCTACGGAAAGGCTGATGGGGTGCCGGACGGAGGAATATGGAAGATAGCTCAGGACCGCGATGGAAATATATGGATAGCAACCGACAATGGATTGACCCGCTTCGATGGCCACCGATGGGAGGAAGTAGGAGCCCGGTGGAACTGTCCGAAGAAGCAGGCTACAGCCTTATTTGTCGATAGCCACGGGACGCTTTGGGCAGCTATAGGACATTCAATCCTGTTTCTCAAACAGGGGTTGAACAGGTTCGAGGACACAGGCGAGTTTGCTCTATCCACGACGTCGATTGCGGAAGCGCCCGACGGGAAAATTTGGATGGCGGACACACAAATGGCCGTTCGGCCCATCGGCATGCCAGGCAGCCCAAGGTTGGCGACCGCCCGGTGTGCAGCGGCAGCCGCAAGCAAAGGAATGCGCGTATTGGGCCCAGCGTGCAACAGCGCCAGCCAGTTGGAGATCCAGTTCGGTTCCTCTGGCATACTTTTTGATCGCAATGGAAGCCTCTGGATTACGACGCTGGGAGACGGACTGCGCCGTTCCCCCTTCCCTCTGCGCCTTAAGAACCAGCCGATAGGCAGGTTTAGCGACGCCCTGGAGTCTTTCACGTCGAAAGACGGCTTAAGCGCAGATTATTCTTTTCCAATATTTGAAGACAGGGAAGGAAATATCTGGGTGGGAACGCAAAATGGATTGGATGAATTCCACGATTCAGCTTTGGTTCCCGTAGTGTTCACGCCGCAAACCCCCTCCGTCTCAATCTCTCCTGATGTGGGAGGCTACGTCTGGGCTGCAAGCAACCTCAACCTTATTGCACGAGTCCATGGCAATTCGACAAATATCCCCATGACCAGATCCGCTGTCGTTTCGGTCTTTCGGGATCTCGTTGGCCAGGTCTGGATGAGCAATGTAACGCATCTGGATCGAATGGAAAATGGGAAGCGTACACGACTCACGAGGCTTCCTACAACGTCTACAACGTTGACCCTGGATGGCGTCGATGTGAAGCTCGGAGGCGACAAATCCGGCACCCTGTGGGCATTTGCAAAGGGCAGGGGATTCGTTTCACTGGATGGCAACAGTTGGAAAGCTTTGAAGACTCCACCTGAAATAACAAATCTGGCTCCGAACTTCGCGTATACGGATTCGACCGGTCGTATCTGGATTGGATTCACCAACGGTGAGATCGCCACGCTGGAGAATGGAAGAGTTACGGTATATCCCGCTGAAGTTGTTCGGCTAAAGATGATAACTGCAATCGACGTGCGCGGACCGCAAATATGGGTCAGCGGAAGCCTTGGAGTGGCTCTCTTTAAGGGCGGGCGCTTTCAACAAATCGAATCCTCAGACACGGAAAGCTTTGCCCATGTTTCCGGAGTTGTGGATGCCGGGAGCGGAGGTTTGTGGTTGAACCAGCGCGATGGTGTCCTTCACATCCCCGCAGACGAGGTCAACAGGTTCATACAGGATCCTTCTTATCGCGTACATTACGATACGTTCGATTCATTCGATGGTCTTCCGGGGAAGAGCCAGCTTAACCCACCCTACCCGACCGCGATTCGTGGAACCGATGGTCGGCTTTGGTTTGTCGCTCAAAAAGGCATCGCATGGGTTGACCCGGCGAGGATTTCCAGGAACACTCTCCCGCCTCCCGTCCAGGTTACAGCTGTGCTGACGGATGGTTCATCCCAATCGAATCTCGCCAATTTACATATCCCTCCTCTGACCTCGACCGTTCAGCTCAACTACACGGCGTTAAGCTTCTCCGTGCCGGAGCGCGTGCGCTTCCGGTATAGATTGGACGGCATCGACAAGGGATGGCAGGACCCGGGCACTAGGCGGGAAGCCTACTACAGCCATTTATCTCCCGGCCGCTATCATTTCCAGGTGATCGCCTGCAATAACGATGGAGTCTGGAATGAAACAGGCGCAACTCTGGACTTTAGAGTCATGCCAGCCTGGTATCAAACTGCCGCGTTTCGGGTCACCTGTGTCATCCTCGTTCTTTGCCTTGTGTGGAATGCCTATCGCCTTCGAGTTCGGCATATTGCGGGCGTCATCAGCGCGCGCTTCGATGAGCGATTGGCAGAACGCACGCGCATCGCTGGCGATCTCCATGACACACTTCTGCAAACCATCCAGGGCAGTAAGCTCGTTGCCAATGATGCGTTGAATAAACGCTCCGACGAAGCCAAAATGCGGCTCGCGCTGGAGCAACTATCGCTCTGGCTTGAGCAGGCAACGCAAGAGGTCCGCGCGGCTGTGAACTCGTTGCGAGACTCAACCATGCTCAGAAACGATCTTGCAGCAGCCTTTCAGCGAGCGGCTGAGAGTGGGCCCGCCATCGGAGTCCTGGCAGCTACATTCTCCGTTATCGGCACCTCCAGGGAGATCCACCCCATCCTGCGCGACGAGATTTATCGCATCGGCTATGAAGCAATCCGCAATGCGCAGGCCCACTCCGATGGAACCCGCCTGGAAGTTGAGCTTCGATATGGCCTTGATCTTGGCCTGCGTGTCCGTGATAACGGAGTAGGGATTGATCCAGCCGTCTCCGCGTGCGGCAGGGACGGCCATTTTGGATTGCAGGGCATGCGTGAGCGCGCCGCGCGCATTGGAGCCAGGCTCATCATTCTCAGCTCGCCCAAATCCGGGACAGAGATTCTTTTGACGGTTCCCGGTGCCGTCGCGTTCATCGACGCAACCCCCGCTCCAGCCTCCAGGCTTCCTGCATTCTTTCGGCGAAAAACTCGGACACCAAAGTCCAAATGATCCCGCCGTTAAAGAGATACCGATAGACCATTTTCACAATATGCGCTGGGGACGACCGCTGCAAAGGGAGAATAGGCAGCCTTTGTAGGCTCGCTGTTTTAGTCTGCCTGGCCCTCGGCAGCAGCCAGTTGGCAGGCTGCCGCAAGCTTCTGTTCGACACTCTCCAGCAGCCCCTCTATCGGATGCCAACTGGTGTGGACAAGATGAAGTGATCCATTGATTGTGGACACGCCTATCGTCTGCTCGTGCTCATGGCCGCGCAACATCACAGGAGCCCACAGGGACTGGATCGTAAGCTTTCCGAAGTCAGGACTGTAAGGAACAAGGCCCACATTCGAGACCATTGCCTCTTCAGAGAATGCAGCTTGATTGAACGCGGCGCCTTCCTCCACGTTCATATTCGTACCCATGGCTTGACTGATAGCCATGAGAACCGGCGCATTACCCTCCACAGTCTTGAACGGGAGCAACGTTTTGCGGACAAAACGCGCCAGATCCCACAAGCTTTCCTGCGAATTCGGCTCAATGACGCTGACAGCTTTAGAGAAAGCAACCATGCAGTGATCCTCGACGCCAATCAGCTTGCGGATATCGACGGGAGAGAAAATGCGAAACGGATTCTCACGCCGCCGCTCATCGAGCTTTCGTCCTGCAACTGCAATAGCCGCGCAAACGATTCCCTGGATCGTCGTATCCTCTTGCCGCGTTCGCTCTAAGAGCAGCTTTGTCAGTTCCTTCGACACGACCCTACTTCTCACGTGCACCGGAGTCTCCACGCATTTCCTTGCAAGATCATGCGAAAAGACAACGCCGGGTTCAGTGGAAGTACGTACCGGAACACCAACAATTTCATCCAGCGAGCGCGGGAAGGGGTACGGCGTGAGCGTCTGCCCGGAGATTGCCGCTACAAGATCGCGCAGAAGAAAGACCGACGACATGCCATCGGCAATGGCATGATGCGTAACAAGAATAACAACGGCCTTTTCTGGCTGGAGTATGAGCACAGCACGAATCAGCGGCGCTTTGGTTGGGTCGAAGAGTGTACGCATCTCGCGTTCCGCTTCACGTTCCCATGTGGAGTTCACTCCAACAACACGTAAAGGAATCGGCTGACCGGTTCCTTTACGGAAGTGAGGAACGCGATTGTAGGTCGTATCAACAGAGACGGAGAGCGTTGGATGGCGCTCCTGCAAGGCGTCAAGCCCGGCTCTCCATTCTGCGACCGTAGTTCGCCCGGTCACCTCGGCAATCAGGCAAAAGTGCTTCGGAGAGCTGTGATCAAAAAGCCAGAGAAACTCTTCAACAGCGCCGAGAGAACGGATGATATCCGTAGGGTTTACAGGCATAGTGAGTTTCCTTTCACTATTCAGCGTCGTTGCGGTCGCAGAGACCGGGCTTTTCTAGTGCATGTCACAGAAGAAGGCGCTTACAGACCAAGCTCGCTCAACCCTGCGTGATCGTCAGGCCGACGTCCCAGCGGCCAGTGGTACAGCCGTTCAGATTCCTTGATCGGCAGATCGTTGATGCAGGCATAACGATGGTGCATGATGCCTTCGGCGTTGAACTCCCAGTTCTCATTTCCATAGGAGCGAAACCAGTTGCCTGAGTCGTCATGCCATTCGTAGGCAAAGCGGACAGCGATCCGATCGTTATCAAACGCCCAGAGCTCTTTGATGAGTCGGTAGTCCAGTTCCTTGCGCCACTTGCGCGTAAGAAACTCGACGATCTGCTCTCTTCCAGTTACAAACTCCGCGCGGTTGCGCCACTTGCTATCCAGGGTATAGACCATCGAGACTCTCTGCGGATCGCGCGAGTTCCAGCCATCCTCTGCTTTGCGTACCATCTTCGCTGCGGTCTCTCGCGTGAACGGAGGAACTATACCTGATTGCGTCGGTGTCGTCATGATGATGTCTCCTCTTTTGATTCTCACAACTGTGAGATTAGTTTCAGCAGGCGAAGCCAAAGGCGTCTGACGGCGGATCAATAGCTCTATCTCTGTAGGCACCGCTTCTGTAGACGTCGCTCTGCAGGCATAGCTTTGCACGCATCGCTATGCAGGAATCGTTGTGCCCCTGAAGAATCCAGTTCTGTTCCTCACGGTTCGCAGCATCCCCATGCTAGAGCAGAGAACTATGCAGCGCTACCATACGTTTATATGGGCTGTGAGCGTTAATGCCGCTTTAATACTGCCGACAGTGTTATAGATATTCCCGCTCAAATTCCCGTTCAGGCCAATTCGGTTCCCTCGCTCATCCAAATGCAAATCTTTAGGTGTTCCCTGGTACGCCACACGACCCATGCCGATCTCATCGACAAAAGTACTTTTGACCTTCTTGTAAAAGTAGCGGAATGTATTCCGTGCCTGGCGCTTCAGCGTCCAGGCAGCGGGTCGGCGATCCCATACAAATGCGTCATAGACCGTCTGTTCGGCTTCTTCTATCATCCAGCCTGATCGACGTACACGGTCAGTAGGAATTTTGAGCACCACGAGATTCCCTTCAAACGAAGGAGGCACTACTGAAATGCGACCCATCGAAACGCTAGATGTTTCCGTACCAAAAGCAAACGACTTCACCACGATGTCGCGCCGAAAAGTTCTTATCCGCGGCGCAATTGTCGCGGCGGGAATCGGTTTGTCCCGGACCGCTTCGGCTCTGTCAATTCAAAGCGAATCCCAATCAGATTCCATCAACATAAAGGGGAAAAGCATGTCTCATCATCTTGACTCACCTATCG